>NC_004572.3:600000-927303 GCF_000007485.1 Tropheryma whipplei str. Twist
GAAGAAATCCGCACGGCGAGACTGGGACTATTGTGTGCTATACGAAGCTATTCATGGAAATATGCTGCTTGGGACTACATATAACCTGCTTTGTTGTAACATTTGAGATATGTTTATTTGGAAGGGATCTACTCGCGCGTGGGCGCGCGCAGTCTGTTTAACATGAGTGATTACACGAATACTGTGACCGTAGAGATTACAAGTGACGATTCACTTGTGGCAGATGTCATCGTGGTTCCTGTAGCTTCTGGCGCAGTGCCAAGGCTGCCCGAAGACTCTAAATTTAGAGCGTACGAGGATATCCTTCAAAAGCTTGGTGTAACAGGATCCAAGGATGAGCTCACTCGCATTCCCCTTGACGGTAGTAAACATGTTGTTCTGGCTTTTATAGGGGTTGGCAAGGCATTTTCTGCGACAGAATTAATGTTCGCAGCTGGATCTGCGGTAAGGCAAATTGGTGCCAGATGTATTCAGATCGACTTCTCTGTGACGCAGAAGGATAAGCTTAGTGCCATCGTAGAAGGTGCATTTCTTGGAGCATACAGATTTGATAAATATCGCAGCAAGAAGAGCGAGTGTCCCGAAGTAATACGTGTCTCTCATAACATAAACGGCATAACGGATAGTGAGTGCAGGCAGATAATTGCCCGCGCTAAGGTTATTGCAGGATCAGTTGGCCTTGCGAAGGACCTTGTGAACACAACCGGGGATGACCTGTATCCTGCGCAGTTTGCCAGTTTTGTTGCGAAGGACCTGGAGGGTATTGACCACATTTCTGTTGAATCTTGGGATGAAAAGCGCCTTCAGGAAAAGTCTTGCGGTGGAATTCTTGGTGTTGGGCGCGGGTCTAATTTCCCGCCGCGGCTTGTGAAGATCTCGTACACTCCCGGGCAATACAAGAAGCACTTGAGTTTGGTGGGTAAAGGAATCACTTTCGACACTGGTGGTTTGTCGCTAAAACCGGCATCTGCAATGCTCGGCATGAAATACGACATGACCGGGGCCGCTAATGTATTTGCCGTGCTCAGAATTGTCGCTCTTCTGCGTTTGTCTGTGAGGGTGACGGGGTGGTTATGTCTTGCGGAAAATATGCTGTCAGGAAGTGCTATCCGCCCTGGGGATATACTTCGAACGTACAGCGGAAAAACGGTCGAGGTAACGAATACTGATGCAGAGGGCAGGTTAGTTTTAGCCGATGGGCTTGCCCTTGCTGGTGACGAAAGGCCAGATGTAATTATTGATATTGCGACATTAACGGGCGCAGCAAAAGTTGCCCTAGGAGAAAGTTGTTCGGGGCTTATGGGTAATAATCCCGACCTGCTTTGTTCGCTTGAGGTTGCGGCGAAAAGTGTTGGGGAGAAGTTTCTTGCTGTCCCAATAGATGATGATGCCTTACAAAAGGCGTTAAAGTCTGATATCGCAGATATTGTCAATGTGCCAACTTCAAATAAAGTACCTGGGATGCAGTTTGGTGCTGTCTTTCTCAAAGAATTTGAGACAACAAATGACTCGGGCGAGGCTATCCCATGGGCCCATCTGGATGTTGCAGGTCCAGCAAATGCATCTTACGACACCGGATTTAATTCTTGCGGCCCGACTGGCGTGGCTGTAAGGTCCCTTGTTGAATTTTGCCGATGCCTGTCTTCTGCTCCAGAGCGAAAGCTGTTCTAGAGCATTATGGACTACGATCTGATAGTTCTTGGTGCGGGAAGTGCCGGTTACGCGACTGCTATACGCGCAACGCAATTAGGTATGAAGGTTGCACTTGCTGAGGGGGATAAAGTTGGCGGGACATGCCTGCATAGGGGATGTATCCCAACAAAATCGCTTGTACAATGTGCAAAAGCTGCCCATATTGCCAAAAATGCGTCAAAATTTGGGGTTATAAATAGTTTTTCTGGTGTTGATATAAATGCTGTAAATGTCTTCAAGAATGGCATTGTTGAAAGTAAGTACCGTGGGCTACAGTCACTTTTGAGATCCTACGGTATCCATGTCTACCCGAATTTTGCAACGCTTAGTTCACAAAACTCTGTTCGGATCGGCACAGAAGATATTACAGGGAAAAACATAGTGATCGCAACAGGTTCTAGACCGAAAGGCATACCGGGATTAAGCGGGGGGTGCATCTTTGACAGCGATTCTATTCTCGAGATAGATCATCTCCCGTCGAGTCTTGCCATTATTGGCGGGGGTGTAATAGGCGTCGAGTTTGCAAGTATCTTTAATTATCTCGGTGTTGATGTGAGCATACTCGAGGCTCAAGAAACTCTTATTCCTTCCGAGGAGCGAGGTGTTAGCAAACAGCTCGAACGGGTTTTCAGGCGAAGAGGTATAAAGCTTTATCTGGGGCACAAAATAATGGATGTGTCACAGACAGATGGTGTGGTGGTATCCCTTGATTCAAACGAAAAAGTAAATGCTGACCTGCTTCTGGTGGCAATTGGCAGGGCACCCGCAACAGATGCAATAGGCAAAGTTGGAATAGAAATTGATGGAGGTGCCATCTCTGTTGATGAAAAACTGAGGACAAGTGTGCCTAATGTATTCGCTGCGGGAGATGTTGTAGGTGGTCTACAGCTTGCGCACAGGGGGTATCAGCAGGGCATATATTTGGCTGAACAAATTGCTGGTCTTGACCCATCCGCTGTGGCAGACATTAATATCCCGAGGGTGATTTACACAAGCCCAGAAGTCGCATCTGTCGGATATACAGAAGCTGGGGCAGCAGAGATATATGGCGTGAATGAAATAGTTACCTATGAATACAATCTCGCTGGCAATGCAAAAAGTTCCATTATGGGGGCTGCGGGAAGCATTAAGGTGGTCCAGCACAAAAACAAGGACGTCCTTGGGGTTCATATGGTCGGCGATGGGGTTAGTGAGCTTGTATCCGAGGCTCAATTGATTGTAAATTGGGAAGCCAACCCATCAGATGTTGCATCGCTTATTCATCCACATCCAACCCAGGCAGAAGCTATCGGCGAAGCGATGCTTGCACTCGCAGGGAAACCCCTACATGGTATTTAGTACCTGGGCATTACAAGAAATATCATTTATCGCGTGGTTGCGTAAATGCAGACCGCGTGACTTTAAGGCAAAATACGGCCTACAAAAATCTTTGGAAATGCGGCGCTTGTGCGGGATGTGTGTTACATATGGTTATGATCCTGGAGACTTTGAATGAGTGAGGACTTTATCCTGCCCGCATTGGGTGAAAGCGTAAGTGAGTGCGTCATAACTCGCTGGCTCAAAGAAGCTGGGGATCGGGTTGAAGTTGATGAACCACTGGTTGAAGTCTCAACGGATAAAGTTGATACCGAGCTTCCGTCCACTTTAACTGGGATATTGGAAGAAATACTTGTTCAGCGCGATGAAACGGCAAAACCTGGGCAGATTCTCGCTAGGATAGCAGTCGATAAAGATGAGACGAAAAGCAATTTTGACCACGGGGTAAAACAATCAGATGTAATAACAGGGGATTCCACCGGTAACCTGTTAGGCAATACTCGTCCAATCGAAGATACTGGATGGCCAGTCACACTGCATACCGCAGAGAGCAAACCGGATCTATCAGCAAAAGCAGATCATATTGGAGATGAAGGCGACAAGCAAGGCAATTTGCCTACTGCGCATAATGCAGAAATACCGTACGCAACACCGATTGTTAGACAGCTTGCAAGAAAACTGAATATTGATCTAACTAACATAGTCGGGAGCGGAGTGGGCAACAGAATCCTAAGGGAGGATGTATTGTTGGCGAGTAACCGCACAACAAATACCTCAACCGAATGTGCTCAAAACATCCCATCAAGTCCAGAACATGACAAAAGTGCCGCAAGCTTTGACAGCGAAGTATCAGAACTCCGTGGGACGCGGATTAAGATGTCTCGCCTGCGCAACATAATAGCTGAGAGGGCTGTTCATTCAATGCAGAACACCGCACAGCTTAGCACTGTAATTGAGGTAGATCTAACAAGGATAGTTGACTATCGCAATAGCATAAAAGAAAAATTCAAAGAAGCGGAGGGTGTGAATCTAACCGTCCTACCGTTTATAATCAACGCCACAGTTCAAGCACTTAGAAAATATCCAGTTATTAATTCCCATATTGTGGATGATCAAATAGTTTTTCCGGATTATGAAAATATTTCACTTGCTGTTGACACCGAAAGAGGGTTGCTGACACCCGTAATAAAAAACGCTGGAGATATGACGGTGGCGCAATTTGCAAAAAGTGTTTTTGATCTGGCGCGAAGGGCACGTAACAACAAACTATCTCCAGATGAACTTACCGGTGGAACATTTACAGTCACGAATACCGGTTCCCGAGGTGCTCTATTTGATACGCCGGTTGTATTTCTTCCGCAACTCGCGATTTTGGGAATTGGTGCTATTGCAAGGCGTCCGGTAATTGTGTTAGACGCGCAAGGAAACGAGTGTATCTCGATAAGATCCGTGGCGTTTTTTGCCCTATCGTACGACCATAGGGTTATTGATGGCGCGGATGCTGCTAGGTTTTTAGGATACATAAAATCCCTGCTTGAAACGGGAAATTGTACAGTTTAGCGTGCAATGGATTTAAGGTTGCTACGATGGGAGTTTCCTGCAAAACCGTGTGTGCCTTTATTGTTAGCTCTGCGCTTTTTGGCTGCAGCACGGCTATTGTGCTTGAACCCGCACAAAGTGCGAATAACCCGAATTGTGCAGCTGTTACAGTAAGACTTCCGCAAGTACTGGGAAATCTGGTAAGCAGAAAAACAACTGCCCAGGCAACAGCTGCATGGGGAGAACCATTGGGAGCCGTGTTGCGTTGCGGACTTCCTGTGCAAAAGCCGACAACTGAATTGTGTGTCAGTGTAAACAATGTTGACTGGGTAATAAATGACAAATTTAATACAAATATTCATGGGGTAAAGTTCAATGTAAGAGCCGTTACCTACGGGCGATCGCCGGCAGCTGAGGTGTTTTTGGACAATTTTAAAATATCACCAGCAACAGCACTGGCAACACTTGGGTTGGCGGTAAATTACCTGCCAAAAGTGGCTTCATGCAGTTGATGCAAGTCTCAGTTTAGCGTTTGACCTGGCAGTAGGCTGAGGCAAGAATAGTCTCTATAACTTGACTGTATTGCATCGACTTAAAGCTTGATGGAAAAATCGATTTCTGAGTGAGGCCGGGTGATGTGTTAATCTCATTTAGAACAAGACCCGATTCTGTAACAAAAAAATCAATCCGAGCGTAGTGGCGACAGCCAAGCTCGAAAAAAACTTTTGAAGCAATCTCGGCATATCCGTCGGTATTGTCAAACTGAGCTGGAATCACAAACTCAACCGGGTTCAGGTATTTGGCGGAATAATCATAAAACTTACTGCCACTATGTTTTACAAAAACGAGTTCAGAGCACTGCAATACCCCATTATTTTCAATGAGTGAGCAAAAAACTTCTGGAGCATCAAGGGCAGGCTCAACAATAGCAGATTTTCCGTGTTGAAGAGCATGTTCTATAGCCACTGGCAATTGCTCGAAAAAATCAACAAAAGTGCAACCAAAACTCGAGCCAGCATCAACAGGCTTCACAAACAGAGGAAAGGTAAATCTGTCAGAAATTTGCTTCAAAAAAGAATCTCTGTTCTTATGCCAAGCATGCCCCTTAATGAGATACCACGGCAGAACCGGAATGCCCGCGTGGGAACACAGTATTTTTGTATAGTGCTTATCCATCGCAGCTGCACTTGCAAATACTCCGGAACCAACATAAGGAATATCAAGCAGGTCAAGCATCCCCTGGATTGTTCCGTCTTCACCAAACACCCCATGAAGGAGAGGAAATACGAGATCGAACTCAACAAAAAAGCTTTTGCCGCGAGCCTGGACTACCTCAATTTTTTTGCACCCCGCGCGGCTGGGCCAAACAACTCTATTACCATTATCAATGACTTCGCCATAATCCTGCTCTGACACAGTGCTGCAGTATACAAAATCGCCGTGTTTTGTTATGCCAACAGGAATTACAGTCCATTCATCGCATATATGTTCAAGCAACGCCCTGGCCGATGCATAACTAACCGAATGCTCTTGTGAGCGACCACCAAATAATAAGAGCAACCTGCGCATTACGCCAGGCTAAAACAAATATCCAGAAGCGAATGTGCCGTTCGTTTACCGCTAATAACCTGACTTAACGCTTGCGCAATTGGCATGTATACACCACTGCGTTCCGCGAGGGCGAGAACGCCCGAAATGGCAACAACCCCCTCTGCGGTTTGTTTTACCTCATCAAGGGGGGCACCCTTTGCAAGCAAAACTCCTGCTTTGTTATTTCTTGACAAATGAGAATTGCACGTTGCCACCACATCACCCAGGCCCGCTACGCCAAAAACAGTTTCCTCAGTACCACCATTTTCAAGCACAAGACGCAAGAGCTCTCTGAATCCGAGCGTTATTAGCGCAGCCCGTGTATTATCCCCAAGATCCATACCTCTGGCTATTCCAGATATTAGTGCAACCAGATTTTTTGAGGCAGCACATATTTCAACACCTTTGATGTCGGAACTTGGAATGCAATAAAACCCAGGACACTTCAGAGTGCCAGCCACAATATTCGCTGTTGCAATATTCGCAGACGCAACAACCGACACACTGGGTTCGTCATTGGCCACTTCAAGTGCGAGATTAGGGCCGCTTATGACGGCAAGGCGATTGTGACCGAGGTCCAAAGCCTCCGAAATAACCTCACTCATCCGTCTGCCCGTGTCAGGCTCAAGACACTTTATAAGACTTATTACAATGGAAAACTTATCCAGGGATAATTTGGGTAATACTTTTGATAGCGCAAAGCTCGGTAATGCTATGTATACATGGGAGGCGTCGGCAACGGCATAATCAAGATCACAAGTTGCCCGTAGGAATAATTCTACTCCTGGAAGATATTTCGAATTGACTCTGGCGTTATTTATCTCATCAATAACATTTTCATCCCTGCCCCATAGAATAGTTTCATTCCCCGCCTTACAAAGCAGATTGGCAATGGCGGTCCCCCATGATCCAGAACCTATAACAGCGACTTTATTGCGCAACCCACCCTCTTTCATGTCGCATGAAGCCTGTCTCATCGGATAACCTGATAGCTGCAAGGGCTGTATTAATTTTTTCCTTCATCAGGTTACTGAAGCGCTTAATCTCCTCATCTGACAGCTTTTTTCTCGGAATATGCACCGGGGCACAAAATACAACACTGTACGCATTGCGCAGCCCAAATTTTGGTAACTTTTTTCCATAAGGAAGAGTTTTCTGTGCACCCCACTGGGCCGCACAAATAATGGGTGTGCCTGTTAGGCTTGCCAAATGAACAAATCCCGGATTGAAACTGTCAAGCCACAGCTCGGGATGCCGTGTAACAGACCCTTCGGGATAAAGCACAATAACTCCCCCGGCACGAAGGCGCCTGATAGCTGTCAAGAGTGAAGGCGCGTGTGTATTTTCTGTCATATCACCACATGGCGTATCAGAGGGTCGGGTAACAGGAATCTGCCGCAAGAACCTCAGGCATGCACCTAAGGCAGGCACGGAAAATAACTGACGCTTCGCCATAAAATATGGCTTTCGACCCATGCGCCAAATAGCTATCGCAAATAAAATCGGATCTAGTTCACTATTGTGATTTGCAACGATGATAACAGGACCCCTTAGCGGAACATTACCCCGCAGTGTGTAACGAAACAAGAGCCGCACAAGGGGATTGATAAGAAACGTAAAAACCCAAAAGCGCGAAGGCAAACGCGTTTCCTTCATGCCTCAAAATCAACTTTCAATCTTTCAAGCTTATGGACAAAGTTCTCATACCCTCGACTTATAATACCCGCATTGGTTATGATACTCTTTCCTTCTGCAGCAAATGCAGCAATAAAATGACTGAATCCACCTCTCAGATCTGGAACATCTATGTCTTGCCCGGTCAATGGAGTTGGGCCATTTATCACAGCAGCTTGCTCTATGGCTCTGTGTGGCACCCTGCGAAGTGTTCCCTGAAAACCATTCTCGTGCACAGAAATATCTGCACCCATTCTGTTGAGAGCTTCAGTGAATCCAAAGCGAGATTCATAGACAGTCTCGTGCACGACGGATCTGCCGCTCGCCTGTGTCAGGGCAACAACGAGGGGCTGCTGCCAGTCTGTTGAGAAGCCCGGATGAACATCTGTTTCAACAACAACGGGATTCAGGTTACCACCGGGATGAAAAAACCTTATTCCATCATCTTTGATCTCAAACACTCCACCAACCTTCCTGTATACACTAAGAAATGCGAGAAGATGTGCCTGTTCGGCGTTCCGCACGAAGATATCACCTCGCGTTGCAAGTGCAGCACAGGCCCAACTGGCGGCTTCATTGCGGTCACTGATAGCGTGGTGTGTATAGCCTGATAAACTGTCGACACCCTCTATAAAAATTACCCTGTCTCGTGCGCAGGTAATGATCGCACCCATTTTCTGCAATATCGCGATCAGATCCATTATTTCCGGCTCAATTGCGGCACCTCTAAGCTCTGTAACACCATCTGCTAAAACAGCCGTCAGCAGTACCTGTTCCGTGGCACCAACACTTGGATACGGAAAGTGTACACTCGCACCTTTCAATCTTTTTTTTGTTGAAAGAAGTATTCCACCTGGAAGTTTTTCATGACTTGCGCCAAACTTCCTCAGGGCTTGTAAATGAAAATCAATTGGTCGTTCCCCAATCCTGCAACCGCCCAAGCCAGTAATAAATGCCTGTCCTGTTTTATGAAGTAGCGGACCGCAAAACAAGATTGGAACTCTGCTGGATCCGGCATAAACATCAATATCACCCCGAGAGCACTGTCCAAGAAGAATCGGATCAATAACGAGTGTGTCGTTCTGCGTGGCACGTACACTTACGTTATAAGCCTCCATAAGTCTCCGGACAATAAGGACATCCGATATATTGGGCACATTTGTCAAGACGCTCTGTGAATTGCCGAGCATTGAGGCGACCATTGCCTTCGTTACAAGGTTTTTAGCACCCTTAACAGCAATTTCACCACGTAACGGCGAGCCGCCCGTTATAACAAACCTGTCAGGGGTGCTATCAAGCTTCATGTCATCTCAACTAACACATCGTGTTCCCTAGAGGTCAATAGACGCTAGGGAACGCTATTGAGTTTCTTAGGTTTTTTCGTTTTTATAAGACTAAGCGCAACAGACAGAGCGATGATGAGAAGTATGACCGACAAACTCACCCAAATGTTAATAACAGGAAACAAAACACTTGACCCAGGAATAAAAGGTATTCCGTGAGAGTGCCCGGCATCAAGCACGAGCTTAATACCTATAAAAGCCAAGAGCGCCGCGACCCCGAACTTCATATACTCCAGTCTGTGCACGCATTCAGATAGAACAAAGTATAGCTGCCGCAAGCCCGTCAAAGAAAAAAAGTTTGCCGCAAGAACAAGGAAGGGGTCAGTTGTTATCCCAAAAATAGCCGGTATAGAATCAAGGGCAAACATCGTATCGGCAACCCCTATCGCTATAAAAACGGCAACCATCGGGGTCCACCGTCTGCTGCCGCGAGGTCCGGTTCTAAGTCTCATCGAATCGTAGTTCTTACTTACATTCATCCTGATCATTACCTTGTCAAGCAATCCAGATGTGTGTCCCTTTGCAGAAAATTGTTTTAGAGCTGTGTATATGAGGAGTGCGCCGAATATAAAAAATGTCCAAGAAAAGGCCTCTATAACGACCGATCCAAAGAAAATAAAAATCGCTCGGAGAAAAATTGCAATAAGAATTCCAATTGACAAAACATATCTCTGGAAGATTTCAGGAACCGCAAAACGGAAAACAATTATCGTAATAAAGACAAAAATATTATCGATTGACAGACTATATTCTATAAGCCACCCGGTCAGAAGCATACTCGCATCATCAAGTCCACGGAAATGCAAAAGGATGCAAAAAAACGCCAATGCGAGGGCCACATAGCCAAAGCACCAAAACAGAGCTTCTTTGAAACTCGGCACGGCAGGTCGACGTACAGTCACCAGCATGTCAAGCACCAAAATCACAGCAAAGATCGACAAAGATATGGATTCAAACATGTTTTTGAATAGGCCGAAGGAAGTAGAAAAACAAGTGTGACCCCAGCGGGATTCGAACCCGCGCTACCGCCGTGAGAGGGCGACGTCCTAGACCTCTAGACGATGGGGCCGGATGTGGGGGTGCAACAAAGTGCACAAAACGGCAAAGAAAAGAAAGCAAATTAACCGGAAATCCCCTCTATCCCAAGTATACCTTTCACTTCGGCAATGAGATCATTACTAATTTCAACACAGCGACTGAGCTCAAAGGTTTTGCTCTTCACAACTGAGTTATCGGTGATAATAACCTCCATCGTAACAGGAGTATCTCCGGGATATTTCCGCAGAACATCGTCAAGGGCAATAAACACGTTCTGCGTGAGAAACCCTTCAGAACATTTCAGGCGTAACCGCGCTTCTTTCTTGACTGGCAATACATCTTTGATGGAATCACAGTATAAGGTCGTGGCATCATCACGAAAACTGATGCGGCCGGTAACGGAAACAATTGAATCTGTAACAAGTTGTTCTGAAAAATTGTTGTAGTTCTGACCGGATAGCATGATCTGAATCTCACCACTGGTATCTTCCAGAATCGCATGGGCATACCGCATACCAGTGCGGCGTGCAACTTTGTGCTCTACGCTGGTAATAAGACCTGCAACCCTTATAACATCTTGAGGCTTACGGCTAATACACTCGGCAATAGAGCAGTCCCTGAATTTTAGGAGTGAATCCTCAAGGCCATCTAGAGGGTGTGAAGAAACATACATTCCAAGCATTTCACGCTCATATTTCAATCGTTCACGATTGTCCCAATCAGGTATATCGGGTGGTGAAAATCCCTCATATTCATCAAGCAGGCCATCAAGCAATGACACATCGCTACGGCGGGCATTTGCCTGACAGTTTTCCAAGACTGACCTGTGTATATCCATCAAAGATCTACGATTTGGATGAATTGAATCAAATGCCCCGGCTTGTATTAGAGACATAACACTTCTACGATTCAAAACCGAGTGTGGCATACGCTGAACGAAATCTATCAAGCTCACAAATGGTCCATCCTCGCGGACCTCAAGGATATCGTCAATAAGATTGGCTCCGACATTTTTAATCGCCCCCAGGCCGAACAAAATATTTTCCCCCGATGGTGTAAAACCGCTCCTTGAAACATTTATATCTGGTAACAGAACCTTTATGCACATATGTCGACACTCCTGTAGATAAAGACCGAGTTTATCCCTAGAGGTTTCAACGCTTGTAAGAAGGGCAGCCATATATTCTGTTGGGTAATGTGCTTTTAGGTAAGCTGTCCAGTACGATATGAGTCCATATGCCGTTGCGTGTGCTTTATTGAATGCGTAATCGGAGAAAGGCAACAGAACATTCCACAGTGCTTCCGTAGCACCGTCGCTGTAACCAGCCTTTCGCATGCCGTTAGCAAACTTATTGTACTGCCGATCGAGCTCATCCTTTTTCTTTTTACCCATTGCCCAGCGAAGAACATCAGCTTCTTCGAGGGTAAATCCCGCGAGTTTTTGCGCAATCCCAATAACCTGTTCCTGATATACAATCAAGCCATATGTGGAAGACAGTAAAACAGACAGATCCTTTGTGAGCTCAGGATGAATATGATCAATCTCTTGCTTCCGGTTTTTTCTAAGTGCATAATTCGTATGTGACCTAGCCCCCATCGGGCCGGGCCTATAAAGTGCTATTGCCGCAGATATATCATCAAAACTATCAGGCTGCATAAGCTCCAAGAGTTGCCGTATTGGCCCGGAGTCAAGCTGAAAAACACCTAATGTATCGGCTCTGCGCAAAAGTTTATAAACCTCCGGGTCATCGAGGGGGAGATTTTCAAGATCTACCTTGGTATTTTTATTTTGCCGAATATTAGCAAGTGCATCATCAATAATTGTCAGGTTACGAAGGCCCAGAAAGTCCATTTTTACAAGACCGAGAGATTCGCACGAAGCGTAGTCAAATTGCGTCACTATATGACCGTCAGACTCGCGCTTCATGATTGGAATTATGTCGATAATAGGAGCATCAGACATGATTACGCCAGCTGCGTGCACGGCCCATTGGCGCTTTAAGTTCTCCAATCCTTTTGCTGTATTAAAGATTTGTTGCATCTCATAATCAGATTCAATCATCTGCCTGACTTCACTGGCTTCCCTATGACGTGAATGAGTGGTATCGAAAATAGCGCGCAGGGGAATTTCACGGCCCATGACTGCGGGGGGCATAGCTTTTGTGAGCCGCTCGCCGAAGCTATACGGATAACTCAAGACCCGCGCAGAGTCCTTGAGGGCCTGTTTAGCCTTAATGGTTGCAAAAGTCACAATTTGTGCAACATGATCCGACCCGTACTTTTTTGTGACGTAGTCTATAACTTCACCCCGCCTGCGTTCATCAAAATCGATATCAAAATCTGGCATTGAAATCCTTGCGGGATTTAGAAAGCGCTCAAAGATAAGCCCATGCTCCAATGGGTCTAGATCTGTTATACGCATCGCATATGCCGCCATTGAGGCTGCTCCGCTTCCGCGACCTGGGCCAACGCGAATTCCGTTCAGTTTGGCCCAATTTATAAAATCCGCAACTATCAAAAAATAGCCAGCATAGCCAGCTTCTTGAACAACACGAATTTCGTATTCAGCCTGTTCAATAACCCGTCTACTGGGACCATTTGGGTATCTTGAGGCAATTCCTCTCTTTACCTCACTGGCAAACCAGCTATTTTCTGTTTCACCCTCCGGTACGGAGAACCGCGGCATGAAACTTCTTTGTGTATCAAAATTGATATGACATCGTTCCGCTACCAGAAGGGTATTGTCACAAGCTTCAGGAAGGTCTTCAAAAAGAATCCGCATCTCACTGGAAGATTTCAAGTAGAATTCATCCGAGTCAAATTTGAAACGATTAGGATCATTTATAGTCGACCCTGATTGAACACATAAAAGCGCTGCGTGACTTGCCGAATCCTCAGAATTCACATAATGAAGATCATTTGTTGCCAACAGAGGCAAGCCCAGGTCACCCGCTAAGCGCAATAGATCTGGCATAACTGCCTTTTCAATCTCTAAGTTATGATCCATCACTTCGCAGTAATAGTTTTCGGGTCCAAAAATATCGCGCATTTGTGCCGCAGCCTGACGAGCTTCAGAATATTGACCAAGACGCAACCGAGTCTGTATTTCCCCACTTGGGCAGCCTGTTGTGGCAATCAGGCCATTTGAATACTGATTGAGCAACTCTATATCTATACGGGGTTTAAAATAGTAGCCCTCAATGCTTGCAAGAGAAGAAAGCTTGAAAAGATTATGCATTCCCTCGTTATTTTGTGATAAAAGGGTAAGGTGCGTATAAGCCCCGCCTGCTGAGACGTCATCAGGACCGCCCGAGGCGAAGAATTTTCGAACTTTTTCTTTTCTATTCGTTCCTGGCGTCAAGTAGGCTTCCATACCAATTATCGGATTGATGTCATATGTCTTTGCAGTTTTCCAAAAATCAAATGCCCCGAAAGTATTCCCATGATCAGTTATTGCAATTGCCGGCATCTTGTCTTCTGCTGCCTTCCGCATAAGGTCCTCTGTCCGGGCGGCACCGTCCAACATCGAATAGTCAGTATGCACATGCAAATGCACAAAACTCATATAATCCCTCAAGAACCTTATTTATGACCCATCGTATATCTTCGACAGAATCCTGAGACTCTCCTGAAGATCCTCATGTATTCTTGACTCAAATTCAACAAATACACCACTGACAGGGTGCGTAAAGCTCAAGTGATAGGCGTGAAGCCACTGCCTTTTTAGATTCACCTTCTGGGAGAAAACCGGATCAGCACCGTATTTTACATCCCCAACCAATGGATGTCTCAGGGCAGAAAAATGCACTCTTATCTGATGCGTCCTTCCTGTTTTTGGAGCAACTGATAAAAGGGTAAATCCCGGATACACCTCCTCTGTAGAATATTGAGTAACAGCATCACGTCCAGAGTAATCAATACAAAACCGATCGCGGTGCTTTAGATCCCTTCCAATTGGGGCATTTATAACACCACTGCTTGGGTCAGGGTATCCCTGCACTAAGGCCTTATAACGCTTATGAATAGCTCTGTCACGAAAGGCAGCCTTCAGATTGTGATAAGCAAGATCGGATTTAGCAAGCACCATAAGTCCAGATGTATTTGCATCAAGGCGATGTACAATGCCCTGTCTATCTTGCGGACCACACGCTGCAAGTAAACCAGATAGACAGCCCGTCACAGTTGGGCCGCACCAGCCTGGTGACGCGTGCGCTGCAACACCGGCAGGTTTGTCTATCACGAATAAGTCATCATCAGAATAGATAACGCGCAGTAAGTCTCTTGTAGATGCGCACGGATCCAGGCAGCACGAATCAAGTGTGGAAGAAAAATGTACGGAATCTGGCGCGGCAGAATCCTCACCGGATGTATGAAGTGCATGCCTGTTCCACACATAAACCCCACTGGCAAGATCACTTTTTGTAAGCCTCTTATCCGAGACATTCTGCCGTGTTATCTCGCCCAATGAAATTGCCCGAGCAACACAACTCCTTGACATTCCGCTAAGACTGGAGATTGCAAAATCAATCCTGCATCCATCAAGATGCGGAGGGATAACAAAAACTTTTGACCCAGATATTACTTTGACCCCTTCAAAAACAAGAACGTCCCAAAGACTCCAGCCAATATGAAAAGATCGGCAATGTTAAACACAACTCCAGAGAGCAATGGGGTGTTTAGAAAATCCACCACCTCGCCATTACCAAAATATGGAGGCTTGAAAAGCCTATCAAACACATTGCCAGCAATACCTCCCTGTAACAGGGCCAAAAATACTATCGATCCAGTTGTCCTCGGTAAAAACCATCCAATAAAAATAAGGGCAATAATCCCGAGCAAAAAGAAAAGCCAAGAAAAGCCAGTTCCAAAAGAGAAGGCAGCACCCGAATTCTTCGCAAGAGTAAGCCTAAAAAGATTCGGAATAACAATAAAATCGCGCGCAAGATAAGCATGCGCAAGATACTTGGTAACCTGATCCAGAAAAACTAAAAAACCCACCAGAGCGTAGAACCGCAGGGTTCTAGTCGTCAAGAGGGGTTCTTAGGCTCTAGGTCACGCAGCCCGCTCTGCAAAAAAGCACGCAACCTGTCCCTATAGTCACTCTCGAAAGCACGCAAATCAAGAACACGCTTCTCGAGGGCAGGTATCTCGAGTTTGAGAGCCTCAACCCGCCTGGTGAGTTCACTCTCAGATGTGCGAGCAGCACGTTCAGCGGATTCACGGGCCTCGGCAACAATAGCATCCCGCCTCTTAACACCCTCCTGTATATACTCATCACGGGCACGCTTTGCGAGAGCAAGAATCTCTGCAGCCTGATCACCAAACGAGCCACCAGAGGCACCGCGAGAAGCCTCGGCCAGCTCATCCTTTAGGGCTTGGATTTGCCCCCTGGCACTCTCCAGCTCAGACGACAGTTCGTCATTTCTCTCAAGCAAATGACGAAGATCGACAGCAACCTCATCGAGATAATCATCAACCTCATCCTGGTCATATCCCTCCCTGAACTTGGTCACCCCGAACCTCTTGTTCACGATGTCGCTGGGAGACAAAACCATGTGGAGCCCGATCCTCAAAAACTTCTGATCTTCCGAACCAGTATACCAAAACAAGAACTGCTCAAAAAACCAGAATAGAGAAGTTTACTCCTCCTTCTTGGATTCGGTGCTTATGGAAATATGCTCCGGAGATAGGAGAAAAACCTTACCAACTACGCGCTCAATCTTTCCGACAAGGCCCTGCGAAAGTCCACTGGCAAAATCAATCATCCTGCGAGCATCGGTATCAGATAGCTGAGACATATCGATTATCACGGGTATGTTCTGACGAAAACGCTCAACAATGCCCGAAACTTCACTATATTTCTTCGGATGAAAAGTGAATATCTCGCTCATTTGCTGCTTGGGGTGAGGAACGCGCCTCAGATGCGACATACCGCTAGGCGCGCTGTGCAGCTCTTGATTATCTTCAGCCAAACCAAGATAAACCATTGCCTTTTTCAAACCACCCGCCATCGCATGCCCCTTTCTATCTGTTACTACGACGCAGCCTTGTTACGCCAGGGAATATCCTAACCTTAAACCCAAGCCTCAGTGTGCAATCTTGCTAAAAATCCGAGAACGTGTCGCGCCTAGCGGAGAAAATCTGGGACATCCAGACCATCTTCTTCAAATGGGTAATCATCAGACTGAGAGGGGGTGAGCGCATCCGGGTACTTATCTTGCTGTAGCGGAGCGATAGAAGTTGGTTTGAGGGTTGGCTCTCCCCCATCAAATCCCGCAGCTATCACCGTAACACGCACCTCATCACCGAGAGTATCGTTGATAACAGCTCCAAAAATTATATTTGCCTCAGGATGAACCACTTCTTGCACCAGCTTTGCCGCATCATTTATTTCAAAAATGCCAAGATCAGATCCACCTTGGATGCTCAGCAACACCCCGTGTGCACCATCAATCGAAGCCTCAAGTAGTGGAGATGCGACGGCGAGTTCCGCAGCCTTAATCGCTCTATCGGCGCCTCGTGCGGAACCTATCCCCATTAGAGCAGATCCTGCACCCTGCATAACTGACCTAACATCGGCAAAGTCAAGATTAATAAGCCCGGGTGTCGTTATGAGATCAGTTATACCCTGAACACCTGACAACAGCACTTGATCGGCTGTTGCAAACGCATCCAGCATGCTTATATTGCGGTCACTTATTTCAAGCAATCTATCATTCGGAACAACAATTAAGGTATCGACCTCATTTTTCAGGGCTGCAATCCCCTGCTCTGCCTGCAAGGCGCGCCTTTTACCCTCAAAGCCAAAAGGTTTCGTCACAACCCCAATCGTGAGCGCACCAACAGATTTCGCAATCTTTGCGACAACTGGTGCACCTCCCGTGCCGGTCCCACCGCCCTCACCGGCGGTTATAAATACCATATCCGCGCCGGTAAGTGTTTCCTCTATTTCACCGGCATGCTCTTCGGCTGATCTGCGACCAACTTCGGGATCGGCACCGGCACCGAGGCCACGTGTGCTTGCGCGGCCAACATCCAGCTTGACATCGGCATCACTCATAAGGAGAGCCTGAGCGTCGGTATTTACCGCAACAAACTCAACCCCTCGCAGGCCAAGCTCAATCATGCGATTCACGGCATTAACACCACCGCCACCTATTCCAACAACCTTTATGACCGCGAGATAATTCTGGCTACCGACAACATCGCGCATACAACTCCATCGCTCAACTTACCTGAACAACGCTAAAGCCTTTATGCGTAACGCAAGCCAAAGCGCGTACGCGTGTCTCGATATAGGGTTAAAGCATTACTTTATGGTTCGGTATAAGAAAACACCACCAATTAGCATTTACCGAAGGATGGAATGTACGCCTGATAGTACTCGCAGAACCTTTGACGAAGCACAATTTTTCGCAGTCATCATCTTTCTTGCACCCCGGAGTGTAAAAAGATGCAGGCTGATATATTCAGCTGGATGTGTTCAGGCGCGTAAAACATTCATGGCAGCGGGCTGCGAAGCGGTTCCGTGATTCCATACTCCTTCTGTGCGCATACCTTGCTGTATGTAGCTGTATGTAGCTGTATGTATCAGGGTGCACTGATGTGTTAGCGTGTTTTGAAATTACACCCTTTGAATGAAATTACACCCTTTGAATAAGAGAAATAGGGTGCTGGGAGGCTATTGCCGTTTCAGGTAGAATCATCATGATTTCAGGTAGAATCATCATGGAATGATACACGAGGATGATGGCAACGAGGGCCTTCCACCGTGGATGCAAGGAGGTATCTTTCTTCCAAACATTATAGGACCGGTAAAGAATCCTGAACTTCAGGTCCTACGTCAGGCAGAGCAAGTGATAAACACAGTGCCGAAAGTGCAGATAGATAGCGACACAAGAGAGCGGCTGATAAAAAACATTGATGTAGCGAACCTATGGCTCTCAGAAGCTAGTTCTTTGACAGAAGTGAAAGTACCGTGTGAAATCCTCACCAGGGATGAATGGGTAAGGAATACTGCGCGCGGATGGCTAGACCTGACTTCGCCGATTAGTTCAGTTATTGCATCGAAACTCATTCAGCAGGCACAACATAATCTTCCAGAATCCCTCAAGCCACTCATCTCTCAACTTTCTCAGGCAATGCAGCAGGTTAGTAAAGCATCGCTACTTGTACAAGTTGGCAATGCAGCAGGCAATTTATCTTTAGAGGTTTTGTCTGGATGTGATGTTGGGATTCCGCTTCTCGAATCCCCAAAGGCCCTCATCGTTGCGGAGAATGTCGTAAAGTTTGCAAGCGACTTTCATCTACCCCTTGATGAAGCCGGGATTTATCTTGCATGCAGAGAGATTGCATACGCATGTGTTTTACAACACTGCGCCTGGATAAAGAGTAGGATATTTACCTCAATTCACAGCTTTTCGAAAAGTATGAGCGTTGATAACGAACTGATGGACATAAATGACATGCACTTCGATGCGGCAAGCGCACTGACGCAGATTACGGGAACAATAAAGTTCGAGCCAAATGAACAACAATTAAATGCGCTGCGCGTGCTTGAGGATCAGTTAGCAATTCTTGAGGGATGGGTTAGCACTGTTACCACGATCGCAACTTCCCGACTGCCGCACGCTGGGGCAATAAATGAAACAATTGTCCGGAGAAGAGCTGGCGGCGGGCCGGCCGAGAAGGCTTTATCCTCCCTGATAGGGATCGACCTTCATCCACGTAGGCTACGCGCAAGCCAAAGCATGTGGAACAAGATAACACAAACTGTTGGGCCTTATAAGCGGGATAGTCTTTGGGGGCATCCCGACCTTGTGCCTACGTCTCATGATATTGACGATCCTGAGGGTCTGATCAAGAGACTTAGCGAGAATAAGAGTGACAAGATTGATGATGAACTTTCAAGACTGCTTGACTCAGAAATAGAACGAAATGTCAAAAATAGCACAGGTGACGATGAAGGTGATACAAATAGCAACGGAAAGGACGCAAGTAAAAGCTAATCAAGGCACATAGCGCATATAAATTCAGGCATGCATGCCTATTCCTTGGCAGATATAGGTGATAAGCACAATTCAGTTAAATACCTACTGGGAGTGCGTGTGCTGCTGAATACAATGTTTTTTCTCGCGCGGGTAACGCCCACATAAAATAGGCGTTTTTCCTCATCTTCGTCACCGGTGTGATGTGGAATTAGACCTTCGTTGACACCGATTATGTATACAGTGTCCCACTCAAGACCCTTTGTTGAATGTAAGGTTGCGAGGGTTGCGAAGGGCATTTCAGGCTCACGCCTATGCCGCTGCATTTCGAGCAAATATGTGGCAAAAGACGAAGCATTGCCATTGAAACGCCTAGCGCACAATCGCAATGCCTGAAGGGCAACCCAACCATCGTACTCGCCTGTTAGTGCATCTGGCTTGCGCGGGAATATTCCAGACACAACACTATCAACCAAATCAACCACCCTGACGTTACATTCAATCGTCTTTTCAATAACCCGCTTGCAGGCAATCTGTGCAACATCAGTTTCATGAAACAGCCGGCTTTCTTGGCTTCTATAAATTATTCCTGATGTGTGTAAATATTTTGCCAACCGCTCGCCCTGAATTGCCGTTCTGTAGAGCACAGCACAGCTCTGCGAAATATTCTTCAGACTCTGAGCAATAAAATGCATTTCCTGAATCTGGTTTTCAAAAGTATGCCAACGAATAGGGGTTTCACGATAACCCAAATCGGAATTACCACATCTCACCGCGCCTTTGGTGCCAGGGGGTGCCGTGCAATGACATTTCGCTCTATTTCCGGCATTTACCCGCATATCCTGAGCAGGAGTAGCCGTTTTTGTATCGGCATAATTGCGAGAGATACCCTCGGTGGGCTGGTACAGTCCGATATCCGGTGAGTGAGAGTCAATAATGTGCCTAGATAAACACACTATTTCCGGACGAGATCTGTAATTACGGCTAAGAAAAACCTCTCGCGCGCCCGGAAAATAGTCGGCAAATTTGACAAGATAATCCCTTTTTGCCCCTGCAAACGAATATATACACTGATTAGGATCTCCGACAACACAAATATCACGCCTGCGCCCAAGCCAAATTCGCAGGAGCTCAAATTGTAGGGGTGACACATCCTGAAATTCATCAATCAAAAATACCCTAAACCTGTCTCGCACACGAGCAACGGCTCTCGGCTGAACAGACAGCATGCCAACTGTGAGCGAAAGTATATCCTCAAAGTCGATTAGCCTTCTATTGTTCTTTACATCCTCATAAGCAAGCATGAGAGTGCGCGCCTGACTGGCACTCATACCAGAAATTCTGTGATTGCACTTATCGTATCCACTCAAGTCGTAGCCGTTTTGTTTTGCCCATTCTATTTCCGAAGCAACCTGACACAATGACTCATCCGAAAAGCTAAAGTTTATTCCTCGTGCTGCGTCCCGCAGTAAATTCACCTTATCGCGAATTATCTGTCTTGGAGGCTTTCCGTGAAAGGTCTCCCAAAAAAACCTGAGCTGTGAAAGTGCCGCGCTGTGAAAAGTGCCTGAATAAACCCCTTTAACGCCGTGCTCTACAAGGCGACTCCTGAGTTGCATGCTCGCGCGGCGAGTGAAACTCAAAGCCATAACATGCCCGGAATCATACTCATTGGAGATAATGCCATTGACTATTCTTCTTGTAATTGTCAGTGTTTTGCCACTTCCGGCGCCGGCAATTATTTTTACAGGCCCCCTCAGGGTACGGACAGCATCACACTGTTGGTCGCTAAGTCCCGAAAAAACATCAATTGTCAATTATTTCCCATCAAAAACATTGCCAATATTTGCGTGGCTGCGCCCTCAATTCACAAAAAAGTCTTAGCCTTTTAAGGGTCATGATTGCGCTCTCACCAATGTCAATGGCCGCTGTGGCTGTTGCGACTTTACCAAACCTGAATGTACTACAGGTTGCCAGGGGCACCTCTGATTCACACCACGTAGACTCCATACTACGTTGTGATGATAATCGCTGGATGTTAATAAGGGTGCCACTCTCGCAGAATGCGAAAGATAAAATGGCCAGACTTGTGAAAAATTTGAGAGCACTTAGTAAGGGTGTCAGAGCGCGCTTGCCATTTTCGATACCGAATGTTCTGGCCTATCAGCCTGTCAAACTGTCTTCGGGGATGAATATGACTCTCATTATGGATCACCCACAAGGCTATGCATTGAGAGATATAAAGCCTGGTGAAGGTGCTGCGACTTCGATTGGCTGCGCAATAGCAGCGATTCATAATCTGCCGAGCGGTCTTCTAATATCTGCTGGGTACACACACAAAACAGCTCAGGATTGCCGTTACGAAGTTATAGATTTTGTTGATAAGGCAAATGCAACGAATATGTTGCCAGGGTCCCTCAAAGAAAAATGGGAGACCCTGGTAGAAGATGAAGACCTGTGGAAATTTCAAACTACAGTCGTTAAAAAAAATTTCTCGATGGATTCATTTCGCTTTCAAGATAATCAGGAGGGCGGAAGCTCGGTATGCGCAATCCTGGAATGGGAAGATGCATCTATTGATGACCCTGCCTATGATTTGCATTGGCTTAATCAACTGTCTCATGAAAGTGCAGAAAGCATACTAAAGGCATATGAAGCCTTTAGTACAACCACTCATGATAGAGGCTGCCTGGAGCGTGCAAAGCTGTATGCAGAGCTTGATATAGCACGCATTCTAATCGATGGAGTTAGAGAAGAAAAGCATGAACTCATTGATATGGCAAAGCGTCTTCTCTTGGAATTGGATCGCACAAGTGCGCAAGAAGATACTCCTAAACAAGCCATACACAAGGCTGAAGGTCTGCTTGAGAATGCGCAGAATCTGTCATTTGAACAACAAAGGTTATATGAAATACAGTCTGATGACGTAAATGCATATTCTGACGAAGAGACATACAAAAGCGATCAGGTGTCAGATAGTGGGATATCTGAGAATCTTCGGAATATTGAAGAATTCCTTGGCAGTGCAAAAACAAACACTGAAGAGGAAAATAGTGAAGCAAAAAATGAATAGTTTAAACATCACCATGGCTTTTTCTATGAGAAAAGGTCAGACAGAAATCCCGGCATCTTACCAAGCTCATCAACAGTGTATGGCCTAACCTTGATGGTTCTATTATCGGCCGCAAAATATATTTTTGCTTCCACTTTGTCAGGGTTGACACCTTTCCATTCAGCAAAGGCAAGCCGATACAACGAAAGCTGAATGCGATACTGATTAGATGATAGTCCCGACTTCCAATCCAGAATTGTATATCTATCGCCATCAAAAAAAACAGCGTCGATTGTGCACGGCACAATAACATCACCAATAAGCCATTCAAGGCTAAGCTCAACCGCAATGGGCTTTTTATAAGACCATTCGGACTGCATAAAGTTATGTCGTAATTGGTCAAGCTCTGGGGAAAATCGTTGAGATTGCTCAAAGACAGGGCCCGAGATGCCGTATTCGTCGGCACTGTTCTCGTGGAATAACATATCCGAATATGTTGAGTAATAATTTTCTATCCATGCATGAAATGCAACTCCAAGCCATGCATTTTTTATAGGCGGTTGTGGTAACAAAAAAACATTAGGATCTTTTTTGGAAAGCGCTGTTGCGGAAATCCTCTTTTCCGGTTTATCTACGCTTATATCCAATTCCTTTAGCATTCCAGCTATCAAAGCCTTTAATGGCTCTTTCTTGAGCGATTCTTCACTTTCTTCAATAGATCTATTGTGTACGGCTGCAGCGGCGAGTTTAACCCGTTTTCTACGCGCGCCAAGTGAATCAAGGGGCCAATAACCAACACGCTTTTTCGGGTTATTATGAACAGCTTGTGGTAGATCTGTTTGCAGAAATTCAGAAATCTCCCGTAGAAATTGACCGGGTTTTTGTCTAGCAGAAGCGGAGATTCGCAGGCCCTGTCGTGCACGGGTTACAGCAACATAGAGTAACTTCCTTTCTTCCCTGATCTGATGCTGCAGAACATCATCCTCATATTGTCGGCGAGCAGCTCTGTATTCCTTTGAATCAGAGCATTTGTGAAAATAGAACTCGGGGAGGCTCTCTCTGTCGAGACGAAGGCAAAATGGTAATAAGCCTGTCTTGCTAAGCCATCCACTCTTCTCTCTGCTCTTCGCGGGAAAGTCGTCCAAAAATGGAAGCAAAACCCAATCCCACTCAAGGCCCTTTGCGCTATGAACTGTGAATAATTCGACTTGTCCGGGGCAGGATTGTTTTGTGGGGCCTCTGAAGGCATCTTCTTCTTCAAGGGAATCGAACCACGCAAGCATTTCGCTTAAGTTATCTCCCCTAAAGGACGCAATCAGTTCGTATAGTGCATCTAGGTTTTCGCGACCACGGTGGGACATTTGAACCTCTATATCAAGGTTCAGGGACTCCTCAATTAGGTATGCCAACTCAAGGGGTGATAAAAATGAAAGACCTTTTATTTTGCGAAAAAATTCCAAAAAATCTTCCAGGCGCTTCTTTCCCTCACAAGACATAGGTGTTTTTTGTATATTTATACGATTTACCGCCTCCAAAAGGGATATTCTGTCCAGGTTTTTTTTACCGACCGCAATATAACCCCGCAGGGCGTGTAGATCACTTATTCCTACCTGCCAACGCGGACCTGTAATGAGACGCAAGAAAGAAAGATTTTCATTTACGCCGCTTATTATTCGCATACATGACAAGATGTCAACAACTTCGGGCTCGTAAAATATATTCACATCAGCACGAGTGTACGAAACACCGATCTCGTCCAAAACACGGCTTACAGAAATCAAACGTGATCTAGTTCGTGTAAGAACCGCAGCCGTACCTTTTTCTACAACCGAATTGAGCCACAGGGCGCCTTCATGCACCTCTTGCTCGGGATCAGTGTAAACCTCAAGCGAAGTTGACCCATCATTTGCTTCTGGTCTTGGGTGCAAAGGTCTTATTTTCGGAGAAATGTGGTTTGCTAAATCCAAAATATTTTTGTCATTTCGCCAACTAATAGACAATTCGTACTGTTTGTTGGAAACAAAATCACGTGCAAAGTTTGCAATATTAGCCACGCTTGCGCCTCTGAAACCAAAAATTGCCTGCCTTGGATCGCCGACTGCAAGAACACGACATCTATTGCCGAAAATAGTTTTCAGAAACTCAACCTGGATGGGTGATGTATCCTGATATTCATCTAATACAACGTAAGCTATTTTCTCCTGAAACTCCGCCAAAACATGAGTCTGGCGACAAACCTCCAGTGCGAATGCAACCTGCTCGGAATAGCTGATTCTGCCGCGAAGTTTTTTTTCATCTTTCAAAGCTGGAATAAGTTTTGAAAGTGCAATTAACCTCTTGGCCCTGAATACGTCTGACTTCGCAACGGGTGCATCAAAAGCACCTACAAACTCGATAAATTCTGAGGCAAACTGATTTAATTCACCCAAATCGAGTAGATTGTCCACTATGGCATCATCAAGTTTTATGAGACTTGACGCCAAGTTGTCAATTGTCTCTGACGGCTCGTCCTCGTCAAGGCCATGTTCCACAAGAAGTCTGCGCGCGATTAGTTGGGCTTCAGAATCCTCAATTGCTGTATAGGGAACCGGATGGTCAAGCAACAGGGCGTTATCTTGATATATGGAATTGGCAAATGAATTGTAGGTAAGAACATCAATCTCTGGACTCAATACATCACCAGTATAAGAATTGAGTATTGCAAGGGATTTCTGCAGGCGGGATGCCAACTCGCCCGCGGCTTTTCTGGTAAATGTTAAGCCCATAATAGACTCGGGTTTGAGCTTGCCGGATGCAATAAGCCACAAGAGTCTAAGAACAAGAGTTTCAGTTTTACCACTTCCTGCGCCGGCAATAACAAGAGCATTTTCCAGTGGAGATTCAATAATTGCCCTCTGTTCTTCAGTCGGCGCATGCAGATTGAGAATACTGCACATATGACGACTGTCTCTGAGGGACATATTCATTTCACTGAAAAACTAACGTGTGGGACCATAAGTTTTTTGCATGCAGTCCTAGATTCACAATGCTCCTCAAGGGCAGCTGTTAGCGTGAAACTTTCGTTTTGCAAAAGAAGATCACGAATAGTATTTTTCAGAACCCTTTTTGAATCTCTGTCCATTGGGCCCTTTATCCGAATAGCGGCTTTTTTTGTGCCAACCGCCGGATAAATCAGCATAGCTGACGGTAAAGTCTCGTAAACAATATCCAGATGCTCAACAGCAAGTTGATAAGCAGAAAGTTGTAAATTACTCTCCGCATCGTTTTTACTCAATAAACTACTACCAGTTTTGAGATCAACAATTCTGATCTCGCCACTGGAAAGACGCTCGAGTCTGTCAATTTGCCCCGATATCATAATCGACCTGTCTTTGAACACATTTAGATCAAAACTAAAACTCTTTTCGGATGCTAATAGCGTTCCGCCATGTGCATCAAAATCTATTAGGTAATCAACCAATTTCCTAATAATGCCAACCAGGCGCTTTTTTTCTCGCTCAAGAACCCAGCGCGACTCAAAATCCGCTTCACGAAGTTTTGCGTACGCGTAATCTAAAAACTCATTCAGGTTTGGCTGCCTGTTATCACATGTAAGCTCCTGCATACATCTATGAATTATTGTGCCAATCTCTGTTGCGTTACCGGGATATCGATTGCAATCAAGTTGATCTGTAAACCAACCCAATGGGCAAGTGTGAAATTTATCGAGGACCGATGGCTTTATACTGTCCATAACATACGACTTATTCTCTGTTCTCGACAAATATCCATACCAATTCTGTGGATCTGCCTGACTAATACCTTCTTTTGCAAGTAACCTAAGTGCAGATGCAGCCTCAGTATTACCGGGATCTCGCTCTAAATCAAGCCTGAGCTGTGTCACAATACCTCTGAGTGTGAGGGGTAAAGATGACAATTCGCAGGATGGATAATCAGAAAAAAAAGCATAAAACAGCCAGGATGGCGAAGTCTCAGCACTGTCGATCACAGAAACCAATAAATCCGATGTTGACCGTGTTACAGCCTGGTAAAGAGTTCTAAGCAAATTATGCCTACGTCCCGCCAATTTACTTTCCAAATATCTGGAAAACGGAATGTTGTTTATATCTGCCAGGGCTAGCTCTGGATCAAGCTGTGTGGAATCCATTTTGTGTAAGCCCTGGATATCAGTTATTACAACTGCCCTGTATTCATATCCAACACTGGATGCCGGGGTCAGGATGGTCACGCAACCCCGTTTTTCCCTGATGGACAAGTTGTCAACCGGCACTTCCGCGTTAATTATTTTTTGCAGAATAAGCCCGGCAGAACACAGAGGGTCTTTTTTGCTGACCGCATCGGCGAGCTTTTGTAGTGCTATAACTTCTTCTAGAACACGATGTGAAACTTTTGAAGTTTGCCAGGGCTCTTTTGACACAGCCGATTTTAAATTGAGAAAACTGTATACATGCCATATAAGTACGGGAAGACTGACATTATCTTCCCTATACAGACGTTCGAGGCTTATCAAGCATTCAAATATTTTTTTTAAACTCCTCCCTATCCTGCTGGCCAGAAAAACTCTGTAAACCTCATCTGTGTCTTGGGTCTGTAGCTTACGGTAAGCATGAAATGCCCAAAGTAATCTCTCATTCAAAACTTGAATATTCTTTGGTGCAATTCTCTTTAGCTCAATTGTCAATTTACGCATCAGAAATACATCAAATCCACCTATAGGCGATAGCAGTAGTTTGACAAGGGTCTTACCGGTAAGAATGTCTGGAAAGCAGGCAAGCTCTATTGCATTCAAAATTGCGCCAGCAATAGGCTTTTCAGAAAGATTCAAACCACCACCCAAGATCTGGACCGGAACGCCGAAACGCTCAAGAAAATGCGAGTAGACCTCGGCAGAGCTCCTCTGAAAAATAATCAGAGCCATGTCTTCCCAATCAATACCTTCCAGCAAATGTTTCTCTCTAAACCATCGCGCGATATCTGCCATAGAAGTCGCGCGAGAAGAAGAAATGACAGTTTCTACACGACCTTCAAGAATTGAGGAATTGAAAGACTGTCTATGTGCCAAGACACTACCTGTAACACCTATCCCTTGACAGATCTTCTGTGACAGCAGATGCAGATTTCTGGGTGTGCGAAATACTGTTTTTAAAACAAACAATTTCTCTGAAAAGTCAAGAAAAATTGAGGGGGAGGCGCTTCTTGCAACAGCTTTATCGGGATCACCGAACAGGATTACGGTAATGTTACGTCTCGCGAGTGCCGAAAAAAGGCGCATATGTTCTGCGGCAAGCTCTTGCGCCTCGTCAACCATAATGACTCTGTATGGTAAGTAGCCCGTTGAGGCAAGCTGTGCGGCGCGCTCAATTATTTCTACGGCAGTAAATGCATTGTTAGAAGTCCTTGCCAGGCGATATTTTTCTATTAGGGCAGCGTACGTCTTCCATCTGTCAATTTTGCCGAGATGGGCAGGGTCAATCCCGTGTCTCGAGAGGTCTTCGATAAAGAATCGCATCCGACTCCTGAAATTCGGGCTACGAGCATATGAACTTTTGAATAATTCACAATTTTGTGCAATCGTTTCAGCTATTACCTGATCTTCATCAGCTCCCGAGAGAAGGGTGGGTCGTTCACCCTTCATACTGTTCTGAACAATGCGAAATGCAAAACTTGCCGGTGTAACAACAAGACGCCCTGAACGAACCTTTTTCTCTTTCAGAAGTGCCGGAAGGGCTATGCCGTTTAGACGATTGGCCAAGAGGCGCCCAGGGGCAAGGACAAGAACCTCCTCGGGTTCAAAACTTTCGGAATACTTTTCAAGAAGACTCAGGAGAAGACTTGTCTTACCGCTGCCAGGGGGACCGATAACACTCACGCGGCTACCCTCGGGAATTCGAGCAATAGAATCTATAGCGTCAGGTAAACTGCACTCAGAAATATCCATAAACACCCCAAAACCTATCTATAATGGGAGCGTGGAACTAAAGATCGGTATTGCAAATTGCATAAAGGAAATATCCTTTCATGTGGATATAACCCATGAGCAATTATTGCAGAAGGTCAATGACGCTGTGGGTAACCACGGGGTGCTCAACCTCAAAGACACGGGGGGCGAAGAGATCATCATCCCGGGATCCGCTCTGGCATATGTCTGGATTGTTCAGGAAAAGAAGCGCGTTTGCGGGTTCGTATCCTAGGGCGCAGGGTTTCTGAGTGTCTATAGCGGCGCGTGATGTCAGACGACATCTGATGTAGCCAGGGCTCTTGAAACAGGCTGCGAAAAAATCCTAGGCGATCAGGCCAATTGCCCTCATGCGCTCTGAGTGCTTTCCGGCAAGGGTGGATAGTAAGGATCGTGAGTTATTGTGATCTTGACCAATACACAACTTGATAAAAAGCAAAACATCACCCAGAATGCGCCTCCCCCAAAGCGACATCATTGAGGATAGCGTTGAATCGTTTCTTGCTATTCGCGATAAAAGGCGAAAAATTTCACGACTAAGTTTTTTCTTATCCTTCAAATCCACGCATGTTAGCTCCTCAATCCTATATTTTTCACTGACCTCAAGATGAGATAGGGCTAGAAGATGAAAATCCCGCATCAGCTCGGATATAAGAAAATAGCTCATCAAGTCTACGTATTCACCCCTTCCGGACATGAGTTGCTGCACGGACAAGGCGGCCCCAACAAGTTCGGCCCTAAACACCTCTTTCGGTGCTTTAGAACACTTCTGAACTGATTCAGAGCGTTTAATCAAACTGGCGGCATATGAATCACACGCGCGAATATTGCCAAGTGCGGTTGAAAATATGTTACGAAGCAAAATGATTTGAGCGGAAATTAACCCCACATCTAGATGAATATCCTTGTGCGGTGTATGTGCCTCTGAAATACCCATTACGATCTCGGTGTGTCAGTATAACAAAAGTGCAAAGAAAAGTGCAAAGTTTCATTAGCCACAAGTCGCGCTGGCAATAGGCTTTTGATTGTAAACAGTGCAACATCTGCGTCAGGCCGAAAATATTTACAAATTGCTGCAATAGAGTAGCTCACACAACATGGGATCTCGCGCGGCGTTACTTGCATGGTATGCACCAGAAAAGCGGGCAGAAAAATTTTCTTAATAATCCAAAATAGGGCAAAATCGGTTTGTGAACAAGAATCGCAACAGGTCGACCCTACCAGGATCGACCCAATTCACCGAATATATGCTCTCCGGGTGGGGGAGCTTCTTGGAAGAGAAAATCCAGCAGAGTGAAGTTGCGAAATATACAGAAAAACGAAGACAAGCGGTTTGCGCGTTATTTCCGGGCAAGACAATAGTTGTTGAGGCCGGTGATATGCGATGCCGCGCAAACGATACCTTCTACAGATACAGGCCAGATAGTTCATTTACCTGGCTTACAGGATGGGGATGTGAAACTACCCCAGGTGCCGTTTTGGTTATCTATCCCGACACGAAGCCGGTACTGTTCTTTAAGCCACCGGCTGGAAAAAAAAACGATGACTTCTTTACGGATTCTCATAACGGTACATTCTGGATAGGATCTAGGCCCAGTTTGCAGGAAATAGAGACTCTTTTGGGCATTACGTGCCGGGATATAAAGGACTTTAGATGCCCAACGGATAATGTGCTCTTATGCAAGACAAGAGGCAAGGATGCTGAAGAAATTAACGACTTGAAGGTTGCAATAAGCGAACTGAGACTTTTGAAGGATAGATGGGAAATCACCCAATTACAAAAAGCGGTCGATGCTACTGCTCAGGGCTTTGAGCGCGTCGTGAAATCGATAAACGAGGCCAAATCTGTTACGAATGGTGAGCGCGTAATCGAAGGTGCATTTTACACTTCTGCTAGAAGTCTGGGTTATGAAACAGGCTACGAGACGATTGTTGCTGCGGGTGCCAACGCATGTATTTTGCACTGGTCTGTAAATAATGGCCCGATTAATGATGGTGATCTGTTGCTTGTTGATGCTGGGATTGAGCTTGAGACTTTGTACACAGCGGATATAACCAGAACAGTCCCCATAAGTGGAAAATTTACCGATGTACAAGCTAAAGTCTATGAGGCTGTCCTTGAAGCTGCTGATGCAGCGTTTGACGCGGCCATGCCCGGTCAGCCGTTCCACAAAATGCACGAAGCTGCAATGGGGGTTATACGCCGACACCTCTCCGAATGGGGTATTTGTAAGGCCTCGCAAAACGAGTTTTATAGAAGATACATGATCCACGGAACGGGACATCACCTAGGATTGGACGTGCATGACTGTGCCTTTGCCAAGCGCGAGAATTATCGTAATGGAACGCTTGCAGATGGCATGGTGCTTACCATAGAGCCGGGATTGTATTTTCACAAAAATGACCTAACTGTTCCGAAGGACTTTCGAGGAATTGGGGTAAGAATCGAAGATAACATACTCATAGCCTCAGATGGCCCTGTAAATATGTCGCGTGATATACCAAGGGCCCGAATTGATGTGGAACAGTGGATTCAACAAGCATCATGAGTAAAAGTGTTTATATCTCAAGGGTCTGTGGCAGTTCGGTCCTCGGGCCAACAGGTGACAGATTGGGAAAGGTCAAAGATGTGTTGGGCACTCCGAGGCTTAGAAAATCCCCTCGAATAATCGGTATGGTCCTTGAAATCGTGGGAAAGCGCTACATATTTGTTTCGATCAACCGAGTCACCGCAATAGACAACGGATACGTCGCAACTCGTGGGGTAATCAATATTCAGAGGTTCAGGCGTAGATCGGGTGAGATATGCCTTTCCCAAGACATCGTCGGTAAAAAAGTCAGTATTGGAAATAACACAACTGCAAGGGCTGAAGATATAGAGATACTTGCAGACCCGGCAGGCGAATGGTATGTCGGAAAGATATTTGTTAGAACCTCGGGAAATAGGCTATTTTCCAGGGGAAATACCTGCTTTATGCACTGGCAGGATATCTCGGGACTTGATCAAGTACCCGACTATATATCTAACCCAGAAATAAAGGCTGCTGACTTGGCGGCAGATATTGTAGACATGCCTTCAACTGATGCTGCCAGGATTGTTGAAGATCTTCCGGATGAGCGACTTGCCGACGTTCTGGAAGAGATGGAAGAGCCGGAGCAGGCAAAGATTATAGACGCCCTTGACGATAATCGCACAGCAGATATTTTGGAAGAGATGCAGCCTGATGATGCTGTGGACCTAATAGGCTATATGTCAAACAAAAGAAAAGAAGGCCTCTTACAACTCATGGAGCCGGAAGAGGCAAGAAAACTTAGGCTTCTTCTCGGTTTTGCGCATAATACAGCAGGCGGCATGATGACCTCTGATTTTGTAATCGTCTCACCGGACACAACGGTTGCCGAAGCCCTAGCCTTGATAAGGCGCCAAGAGATCGCACCAGCCCTTGCATCAACAGTCTGTGTGGCATTACCACCCTATGACCCACCGACCGGGAGGTTCATAGGGGTTGTCCACTTCCAGGCCTTACTGAGACAGCCACCGTATCAGAAACTCTCTCATATAATTGACACGTCTATCGAGCCCGTTCTGCCAACAATTGATGCAGAAAAGGTAAGCAGGATTTTGGCGACCTATAACCTGCTCTCGCTTCCGGTAATCGATGACCGCAAAAGGTTGCTCGGAATAATAACCATTGATGATGTTCTGGACTACGTGTTACCAAAAAATTGGCGTAAAAATGAAATCGACAGTACCAACAATAAAGAGAATATGGTTCACAATGAAAAAGAGTAGCAAGTTACACACTCCGCTTTTAACATCGCGCATGAGGTTGAGGTATAACCCTGGTGTTTTTGAAATGCGAACCGAGAGGATTGCGCTCTATATGGGTACAGCCTCATTCTTCATTTTTTTCACAACATTTTGTATTCTCTGGATTCTTTGGAGTAACTATGCTCCAAACGGTCTTAGATTTGACAGTGCAGAAATTGGATATCCGGTTCTAACACTTGTTCTTTCTGTGCTAGCTGCGTACGCAGCACCATTGATCCTTTTGGCAGAAATTAGACAGTGGAAGCGTGAAAGTCTGAACATGAAACAAATGCGCGAAATGGCCGACCGGAACATTGCCAGCACAGAATATCTGGCGCGTGAAGTTGCCGATTTAAGGTTATCAATAGCACAGCTAATTACAGATCAACAGAAAAACAATAACCGACTGAAGCGCCTTGAGGAGACAGAAAAAACCATACAGGACTTCGGGAACGATTCCTGAAAAGTTTGTGATAGAAAAAAAACTCTATTCCGCGATGGAGAAGGTGTATGATCCTGAGCTCCACATACCAATCACACGCCTCGGGATGGTAAAAACCATAACCGCAGATAGCAAAACAGTCTCAATTCTTATACATATAACATCCCCGACTTGCCCAGCGGTGGACAAAATAAAACAAAGAGTTACCGATGCAGCCTCTGCTGTGTGCCCTGAGCACGATATAAAAATTGAAATAGGCGTTATGTCGCACCAAGAACGTCAAAACCTGAAAGAGGTTCTCAATTTACAAAAACGCAGCAACCCATTTAAAGAATCAAAAACAAGAATTATCGCTGTTACAAGCGGCAAAGGTGGAGTGGGTAAATCAACCATAGTATCTAATCTCGGTGTTGGCCTCGCGAGAATGGGCTTTTCTGTATCAGTAATTGATGCTGATGTTTATGGTTTTTCTATACCACGAATGTTCGGCATAGATGAAGATTTTATTCCACAGAGAGAGAATGGCATGATAATGCCTGCCAATAAATTTGGCGTTAAGCTCATTTCCATAGGAATGTTCATGCGCCGTCGAGGGGCAGTTGCGTGGCGGGGACCGCTGCTTCACAGAACAATCAATCAATTTCTATGTGATGTGAATTTTGCTGACCCAGATATTCTTCTAATCGATATGCCTCCCGGCACAGGAGATGCGGCAATAACTATTGCACAGTTATTGCCGAATTCTGAAGTGCTAGTCATAACAACTCCGCAGATTGTTGCCGCTGATGTTGCAATTCGAAGTGGGCAGTTCGCCCTTTCTGTAAAACAGAACATTATCGGTGTGGTTGAAAATATGTCATCTTGCCCGGAAAGTAAACTAGACATTTTTGGCCATGGCGGTGGTAAGTTCGTGGCAGAATTTTTGGATAAACAATGCAAAAAAGAGAGCACCGCGAAAGATAACAGAATTACCAATCCTCATGAAGCAATAGATCTAATAACATGCATTCCGTTGGATGTGAATATACGCAAAAGTGGGGATGAAGGGGTGCCGCTACTCGTTGAAAACAAGTATGAAGGAAGCCCAGGGCATACTGCACTCAAAGAGCTTTACGAAAAAATTGCCTTGAAACTTTACGGATAAACATTGCAGTAACAAGTATTCGACAGGTTTGAAAACTGCAGATAAACCGATCAGTGTGTATTCATTCCTTGCGGAAAAACAAACTTGCCCCGTAGTAGTCGTCTTGATAACTTCAAGTGCGCTTCTGTCGGGTTTTTCTGTTTTGACACTCAAAAAGATGTTCCTGCGGATAGTCAATGCCAATCAAAGTGAGTGCATGGGGCGGCAGGGTAGGAATTTTTGGCGTTCTCTTCGCAATTTTGGTATAGCAAAACAGATCTTGTAATGTAAGTGCCCCACGACCCACTTCTATCAAGCTGCCCACTAAGTTTCTGACCATAGAGTGACAAAAAGCATCTGATTCGAGAAAGAAATGTATCTGTCCATCTGGCTGCCTAATAACTTCAAATTGCCTTAGATGACGTACTGTACTTCCCATGCGACGCGGCTTGCAAAAAGCACCAAAATCCTTTAGCCCAATAAGGCCAGAAGCTGCCCTGCGCATCCGATAATCTTGCAAAAAAGCATTTACTCTGTAAACAAAATATCTATTCTGGGGATACCACGAAGAGCGCTTGTCAATGACACGGTAAACATATCTTCTGCCTATTGCTGAGAAACGAGCGTGAAAATTCACCGGTGCCTTGACAGCAGAAAGGATATGAAGGTCGGTCTCGGATTTCAGTAGAGAGCGGAGTCTGTGCAAAAGCCAAACAGGGTCTGGTGATGAAATAAGGTCAACATGACACACTTGTTGTAGGGCGTGAACACCAGCATCTGTTCTTGCCGCTACGACAATGTCGGGCGGTTCGCTGCAGATAAGGCGTAAAGCATCAAGAATGAGACCACCGACGGTCCTAAGCCCGGGCTGCGGTGCCCAACCACAAAAATTCGCTCCATCATATGCAACATCAAGACGATATCGGGTCTTATTCACTAGAATAAGTCGGCACTTACGCGGATTACCGAATGACTCTCTGGTTAGAAGAAGATTCGCCAGGGTCCGCGGGTGCAGTATCGGCATCAGGCAAATCACCCGCTGCGCTACCCGGCTCACTGCCCGGGACGGGATCGGGCGCACTATCAGGACCTGTATCGGTAACAGTATCAGGCAGCGTATCAGTGCCGCGGGTGCGTGCGGAAACGGGCTCCAGAATTAGTTCAATAAGCGCCATCGGAGCACCGTCGCCGGATCGAAAACCAACTTTAGTGATGCGAGTATAGCCCCCGTTACGATCCTCAACAAGTGGAGCAATATTGGTAAAAAGCTCATGCAAAGCAGCTTTATTACGCAAAATCGACAAGGCGCGACGGCGAGAATGCAACCCTCCTCTCTTGGAGAGGGTGACCAGCTTCTCGGCAAAGGGGCGAAGACGCTTCGCGCGGGCCTCAGTTGTCCGGAGTTTCTTGTTAAGAAAAAGCGAGGCAGACATATTCGCAAGAACGAGCCGCTCATGGTCAGGCCCTGAACACATACGCGGGCCTCTGCTTGGCTTAGGCACTCTTTCTACCCAATCCTACGAACCATAATTCGGATCAAAGTAAGAGCCATCAAACCCCGGGACGCTTCCCTTAAGGCTGTGACCCAGCTCAGCTAACTTCTCCTGGACCTCATCAGCAGATTTCTGTCCGAAATTTCTTATATCCAAGAGCTCTTGCTCGGAAAAACCCAGGAGTTCACTGACATAATTTACACCTTCGCGCTTCAAGCAGTTATAGGATCTTACCGAGAGCCCCAAGTCCTCAATCGGAATACGCAGATCTTCATCACTTTCCGGGATCATAGAATCAACACCAAACTCAACACCCTCGGCCTGAGAATTCAGTTCGCGTGCAAGGCCAAACAGCTCGCAAAGAGTCTTCCCTGCACTTGCAACTGCATCTCTGGGAAGAATCGAAGGCTTAGTCTCGACATCGATTATCAGGCGATCAAAGTCCGTCCTCTCACCGGCACGCGTAGCCTCAACGCGATAGGTTACTTTATGAACAGGAGAATAGATCGAATCTACCGGAATATGCCCAGCAAGAGACATTCCATCATTTCTATTCTGTTCCGCTGAAACATATCCCCTGCCTCGCTCTATTGTAAGCTGCATGTCAAAAACCGCATCTTTGGCGAGGGTTGCAATTACAAGATCACCATTACCTATTTCTATGCCGGTTGGCACCTCTATGTCCTTTGCCAAAACCTCACCCTCACCGGTTTTATATAGACGGACAGTAAACGGCTCGTCAATCTCACTTGAAATAACCAGACGCTTCACATTTAAAACAATCTCGGTTACATCTTCCTTAACACCTGGAATAGTGCTAAACTCGTGCATAACACCCTGGATGTTTATCGATGTCACCGCTGCGCCCGGAATCGAAGAGAGAAGTGTGCGCCGAAGCGAATTGCCCAGGGTATAGCCAAAGCCAGGCTCAAGAGGCTCAATAATAAATCGCGAGCGAATATCAGAAACTTTCTTTTCAATCAGTGTCGGGCGGTGGGCAATCAGCAACGCATTATTCCTTTCGCTTTAAACCAGGCGTTTCTTAGGGGGGCGACATCCATTGAACGCAAGAGGGGTCGTGTCGCTTATGGAGCCTATCTCAAGACCTGCCGTCTGGAGGGACCGTATGGCAGTCTCCCTGCCGGAACCCGGACCCTTTACAAACACATCCACTTTCTTCACTCCGTGCTCCTGAGCAGAGCGAGCGGCAGCATCGGCTGCCATCTGTGCGGCATAGGGTGTTGACTTTCTGGATCCTTTAAAGCCAACTGCACCACTCGATGACCAGCCAATCACATTGCCAGATAGGTCGGTTATCGTAACAATCGTGTTATTGAAAGTTGACTTTATATGGGCAAGGCCTGCAGGGATATTTTTCCTAGCTTTTTTGCGCGACCTACTCTGAGCCTGTTTTGACAATTACTACCTCGCCTTTTTCTTTCCAGCGACCGTGCGGCGAGGGCCCTTGCTGCTTCTGGCATTGGTTCTAGTTCTCTGCCCATTAACAGGTAAACCCCTCCGATGGCGCAAACCCTGATAGCAGCCAATCTCAACCTTACGACGTATGTCGGAAGCAACCTCACGACGAAGATCACCCTCGATTCTATAACTATTCTGTATGTGTGCACGCAGGGCAACCAACTGATCATCGGTCAGATCTTTCACTCTCGTATCAAATGAAATACCCGCAGCAGTTAGAGCATGTCGAGAGCGCGTGGGACCTATGCCACAGATATATGTCAGGCCAATCTCAACCCGCTTATTACCGGGAATATCAACGCCAGCTACGCGCGCCACGAAACCGCCCCTCCATGAAAGCTATACAACCGCATTAGCCCTGCCGCTGCTTATGCCTGGGATTCGAACACAAAACAGCAACGCGACCATTCCTGCGAATTACCTTACAGACCCCACAAATCTTCTTTACGCTAGGCTTTACCTTCACAAGCACCCCTACTTGTAGCGATACACAATACGACCCCTGGCCAGATCATACGGACTAAGCTCAACAACAACCCTGTCCTCTGGAAGAATCCTTATATAGTGCTGCCGCATCCTTCCAGAAATATGAGCCAGGACTTTGTGCCCATTACTCAACTCAACCCTAAAAGTGGCGTTGGGAAGCGCCTCAAGCACGGAGCCCTCAAGTTCGATCACCCCATCCTTTTTCGCCACACCACCGACCTAACGCAAAAAACAAAACGCCGGGTAGAAATTCTACGCGAAAAGCGACTCAAGAGCAAATTAAACAGCTGACCGAGCCAGTAACTCGTTTAGCCAATCGGTCAAACCCGGGTCAAAGCGCACACGGTTTCCATCCACAGAAACCACCGGGGTAATCATTCTCACACTTGAAGTAAGCCATACACCCTCGGAATTGTACAATGCCTCAGTGGCGACAGAAGTCTCAAGTGTTTTTTTACCCTCGGCTTCCAAAAGCATAAACAGCCTCTTCTGTGTTGTGCCGGGGAGAATACTCATTGTCCGAGGGCATGGGGTTATAAAAGCGCCCTTGTTGTAGGCAATAAGATTGGATGTTGTTCCCTCAAGTACAAGTCCATCTTCACTGAGGAAAATTGCATCATCCGCACCGCGCGCCTGTGCCACCTCGAGTGCATGCATGTTTACCGCATAGGAAACAGTTTTTGCACCAAAAAGAAGCCAGGGATACAGTCGACCTGCATCGGACCGCACACCCCGTTGAAGAGTTATTACTTTTATACCTTTGCTAAGCGCATCTGGGTCACGTACAGCAAAAGCTGCTATCCATGCCAAATAAGACCGATTGCTATTCCTGGCATACACAACCCTGAGTCCAGCTCGCTCTTGATCAGCAATTTTTTTTGCAGATTGTAAGATTAGGCTCCTCCATCTATCCGGTTCAATAGACCTCAGGCCCAAGCGATTAGCGGAGGTGCACATTCTCTCAAGATGTTCATCTAAATTCAGTATCCTGCCCGATAGAATTCCAATTGTTTCAAATACACCAACACCACGATTTATTGCATCCGATGTGGCAGGAATGAGCGGGTGATGCACGTCATAAAAACGGGGCTCACAATCAGTATCGGGGTTAAACCACAAAACGTGCAAATACTCGGTATTCACTTTTAAATTGTCACCCTGTCAAATACATCTTTGATGGACTGAAAAACTTCCTCTATACCCTTGGAAGCATCTATCCTGTGAAGCAGTCCCTTTTCTTCGCAGGCATCGATAATCGGCAAGGTCATTTCGGTATAGATTTCCAATCTACGAGCAATCACAGAATCTCTGTCGTCAGTACGGCCAGACTCCTTTGATCGGGCACGCAGCCTCTCAATTAGGAGATCTGTCGCAACCTCCAAGCTAAAGACGGCATCCAGCGTAAGGGCACGTCGTTTTAAAAAGCCCTCTAGAAAGTCCAGCTGTTGCAGGGTTCGTGGATACCCATCAAGGACAAACCCGGAGGACACATCCTCCTTGTCAAGGCAGTCCTCTACAATGCGATTGGTCGTCGAATCAGAAACATAACCACCTGATGACACAATGTCCCTTAGTGCCATATCAGTTTTCATGCGTTCACGAAACACATCACCGGTTGCGATGACAGATATACCAAGTCTGCTCTGAATAAGACCACACTGGGTACCTTTTCCAGACCCCGGAGGGCCGACCATTATAGCCCGCATTAGGCTGTCAACAAGCCCCTGTAATGCCTCTGTTGCATTTGCGCATCAATCTGTTTTACGGTATCCAGGCCAACACCAACCATAATCAGCACAGAGGTCCCGCCGAGGGGAATATCTGCACTCAACCCGAAGAGGGCAAAGGCAATTAGCGGTATCAGGGAAACGATACCTAAATACAGAGAACCGGGCAGTGTAATGCGCTTGATTATGTATGAAAGATAATTTGCGGTCGGAACCCCAGGACGTATACCTGATATAAAGCCCCCATAATTCTTCATATTGTCAGCTATCTCAGTTGGGTTAAAGGTAACAGCAACATAAAAATAAGTAAAACCAACAATCATAAAGAAGTACAGGGCAATATAGAACGGACTGTTTCCTGTTGTAAAATTCTCGTTTATCCAAACAACCCAAGCTGCTGGAGGCTGTCCCGGAGCTGGCTGGCTAAACTGGGCAATAATAGACGGAACGCGCAATATGGCGGAAGCAAAGATAACAGGAACAACCCCAGCCATATTCAGTTTTATGGGCAAATACGTACTACCGCCACCGAGGATACGTCTGCCAACGACCCGCTTTGCGTACTGGACAGGCACACGCCTTTGCGATTGTTCCACAAAAACAACTCCGACCATAACCACAAGGGAGGTGATGACAACAGTCGAAAACATCCCAAAACCTCTTGTCTGATACACCCCAACAAGCACACCGGGGAACCCTGCAGCAATCGAGGTAAAAATCAAGATGCTCATCCCGTTACCAATACCGCGCTCGGTTATAAGCTCACCAAGCCACATAATAAGACCTGTACCAGCTGTCATGACAATAACGATTATTATGGTCGAATACCAGCTATCATCCGTTAGAAGCGAAGAGCATGCCGGGCTATTAGATGCCGCAAAAAGCGCACCGGATCGTGCAACTGTTATAAGGGTTGTAGACTGCAACACCGCGAGGCCTATTGTAAGGTATCGGGTGTACTGGATAAGCTTGGCCTGGCCCTCTTGACCCTGTTTGTAGAGCTGCTCGAATCTGGGTACAACAACCCTTAGGAGCTGAATAATAATTGAAGAAGTTATATACGGCATAACACCCAGGGCAAAAACAGAGAGCTGAAGTAGCGCACCGCCGCTGAACAAGTTGATTAGTTCGTATATACCAGTCGCACCGGAATTGGCGGCGAGACATACCTGAACATTCGTAAAATTTACGTACGGGGATGGAATGAACGAACCAAGCCTAAAAATAACAATGATAAAAACGCTGAAGAGAAGTTTCCGCCTTAGATCCGTGGTGGAAAACATCCGCCTAACTACGCCAAACAAAACTCTCCTTATTTGCAGTGCTTAGCGCGCTTGGGTTACCGTACCCGCCGCGGATGTTATCTTCTCCACGGCCGCGGCGGAGGCTTTGTCAACAGTAATATCAAACTTCACGGTCACTTCACCATCTGAGAGAAGCTTAACAAAACCCCTTTTTTTACCAATAACAGACATCACATTATCCCTGGTCACAACACCGCCGCTAGGATAAGCTTCACACAAACGCTTTATTGAAATAACCGAATACTCAACCTTTTTGTGATTCTTGAAACCCTTTAGCTTTGGGATGCTCATGTGCAAAGGGATCTGGCCGCCTGCAAAGCCGGGTCTAACGGGCGCACGGGCCTTTGTTCCCTTAGTTCCACGGCCAGCTGTCTTACCCTTAGAACCCTCACCCCTACCAACTCGAACACGGGCTCTCCGAGAACCGGGTGCAGGGCGTAAGTGATGCAGTTTAATAAGACGCACCGGGGTGCCTATATCAACCGACACATCTTCTGCGGTCAATGAATCTCCTCAACTCTCACAAGATGACTGCATGCACTGATGTACCCTCTCACTTGAGGGGTATCATCACAGTCGACAGTATCACCAACATGTCTCAGGCGCAAACTGCGAAGAGAGCCACGCTTATTCTGCTTCTCACCAACTGAAGATCGAATCTGGGTAATTCTAAGCCGTGTCACTGCTAGCCCCAACACTATTCACCGCACGGACAATCCTTTTAGGAACTACATGGTAATAGTCAAGACCTCTACGTCGGGCTACTGAAGCCGGATCCTCTAAGTGTTTAAGTGCATCCAAGGTTGCATAAACAACATTTATGCTATTCGATGAACCAAGTGACTTGCTCAGCACATCCCTTACGCCGGCACATTCTAGAACGGCGCGTACAGGACCACCGGCAATAACCCCCGTGCCGGGTGCCGCAGGTCTCAACAGAACAACACCAGACGCAGCCTCACCCTGAACTGGATGTGGGATAGTTGACGCAACACGCGGCACGGTGAAAAAATTCTTCCTCGCACTTTCAATGCCTTTAGAAATTGCAAGAGGCACCTCACGTGCTTTGCCGTACCCGACGCCAACCGTCCCGTCTCCATCACCAACAACAACCAGAGCGGAAAAACTAAACTTTCTACCACCCTTCACAACTTTCGCAACACGATTTATCCGGACAACCCGTTCCAAAAACTGCCCACGAGAAGAAGAGTCGCCTTTTTGACGGGAGTCACGATGACGTCCACGAGCGGAGTGACGAGCAGAGCCTTCGGAGGCGGAAGTGTCAGAGTCTGCACTGATATCTGTATCTGATTGATCTGACAATTCACTACCAGACTGTCTTACCATGTCATTACCAGGCTGTCTTACCGTGCCCGATTGACGACGTGCGGCATCCAAAACATCAGCGCCGGAAGAACTCCCGCGTGGGGATGCGTCACTTACCGGCGCGGGGTCTGGAGCAGACCGCGTGGAATCCGCCGCATCAGCCAAAGTATCAGTTAGATCAACAGTGTCATCATCGTGGATCACGTCTGCAAACCCGCCTCTCGAGCACCCTCGGCAACTGCCGCAACCCTACCAGTGTACTTGCAACCACCACGGTCAAAGACGGCAGATTTAACACCAACAGCCAAAGCCCTCTGGGCAACTAGCTTTCCAACAGCCAAAGCCCTTTCTGTTTTGCCAAGCTCGAGGGCACGAATATCTTTCTCCATAGTCGAAGCACTCACAAGGGTTTTACCAGATATATCATCAACAGCCTGAACAAAAACATGCCTGTTAGAGCGTGTAACAGAAAGACGGGGCCTGTCACACGTGCCAGAAATCTTTTTCCTTAAGCGGACATGGCGCCTCTTACGGGCAGAAGCACGACTTGTCAAACTCATTTACCAGCCTTACCAACCTTACGACGGACAATCTCATCTGAATAACGTATACCCTTACCTTTGTACGGCTCGGGCTTAGACAATTTCCGTATACTTGCTGCAGCTTCACCAACAGCCTGCTTGTCTATTCCGGAGACAATTATCTTACTATTACCCTCAACACCAAACGAAACACCCGGTACTGGATCGACAAAAACCGGGTGAGAGAAACCTAGGGCAAGCTCAAGATTCTCACCCTTCTTAGAGACCCTATATCCGGTGCCAACTATCTCTAGAGTTTTGGTATAGCCATGTAGGACACCATGCACATTATTAGCTATTAGCGCTCTGGTAAGCCCATGCAGGGCACGGGCTGTTCGGCTATCGTCAGATCTAGAAACAAGAACCTTACCGTCACTCACAGAGACACCAATCTGCTCAGCAATATCAAGGTATAAACTGCCCTTTGGGCCGGTAATACTCACAGTTCGACCGTTAACACATACCTCGACCCCCACTGGGATCTCTATAGGCAATTTTCCAACCCGCGACATATCTACCACGCGTAGGCAAGAACTTCTCCGCCTACACCTTTCTTCCTGGCTTGAGAGCACGTCAATAAGCCCGATGAAGTAGAGAGGATAGCAATCCCCAGCCCGCCGAATACTTCCGGCAAGTTAGATGATTTTGCGTAAACACGCAGCCCAGGCTTCGAGACCCTTTTTAGCCCAACAAGCGCCCTGCTCTTATCAGGGCCGTATTTAAGCTCTATAACAAGCAACTGCCCCGGATGTTCATCAATTACAGAATAGTCGAGAATATAGCCCTCGCGCTTGAGGAGATCAGCTATGCTCACTTTAAGTCGCGACGAGGGAACAGTAACCTTCTTATGCAGAACCTGATTCGCATTTCTGATACGCGAAAACATATCAGACAAAGGATCTGTCATAGTCATAGATAGAGCCCCCTCTCATAAAACTCAAATCACTTCTTAAACGGAAAGCCCAACTCACCAAGCAATGCACGAGCCATATCATCACTCGACGATGTCGTGACAACTGTAATATCCATACCCCTGACCCGATCAATTTTATCTTGGTCAATTTCATGAAAGATGCCCTGCTCGCTGAGTCCGAAGGTGTAATTACCGTGACCATCGAACTGCTTGTCAGAAATGCCCCTGAAATCTCTAATCCTTGGCAGAGCAAGAGTCAACAACCTGTCTAAGAATTCCCACATTCTTCTACCGCGGAGCGTGGCGGTTACTCCGACTGCCTGACCTTCACGCAATTTAAACTTCGCTATCGACTGTTTTGCCCTATTGATCCTCGGTTTCTGCCCCGTTATAAGTGTTATATCCGAAACGGCTCCCTCAATTATCTTCGAGTCACGAGCAGCATCACCCACCCCAGAATTCACAACAATCTTGGTGATACTCGGCACCTGATGCACGTTGTTAATATCAAACCGACTCATCAGCACAGGAACAATTTCCTCTCTGTACCGCGTAAGAAGTCTTGGAGTGTAGCAGGTCACGTGAGCTCCTTACCAGATTTCTTAGCAAAACGGACCCTAACAGTTTTATCACCGGAGGTCTTTACAAGAAAACCAACCTTCGTTGGCGCACCGGTTTCAGGATCAACAAGGGCAACATTAGAAATATGCATGGGCGACTCTCTTTTTTCAAGCCCACCAGAAGAAGTGCCCTTATCATTTGTCACGCGTTTCCTATGACGAGTAGTCAAGTTAACACCCTCAACCCAGACCCGGTCACCCGAAACGGCAAGAACGCGACCCTGTTTCCCTTTTTTGCCACCAGTTTTAGATCCCGTAATAACCTGGACGAGGTCACCCTTTCTTATTTTTACACTCAAGGCTAGACCACCTCTGGGGCAAGGGAAATTATCCTCGTAAACTTACGATCACGAAGTTCACGAGCAACCGGACCGAATATGCGAGTCCCCCTGGGATCATTGTCAGGCCGCAGAATAACAGCCGCATTATCATCAAATCTGATATATGACCCGTCCGTACGCCTAACCTCTTTAGTAGAGCGGACAATTACAGCCTTGACAACATCACCCTTTTTAACGGCCGAACTGCCCGGGACCGCATCCTTCACGCTCGCAACCACAACATCACCCAATGATCCGAACCGTCTATTCGACCCACCAAGCACACGTATAACCGACAAACTCTTGGCACCTGTGTTATCTGCGACCTTAAGCCGAGACTCCTGTTGTATCAACTCGACCTCGCAATCTCAAATACCCCACAAACACAGACGCGATTTTCACAGACCGCAAACAGCGACCACATCTGGGGCAGAGTAAAACGTGGATAAGTCATTTAGCCTTCTCAAGTATCTGAACAAGACGCCACCTCTTAGTAGCACTAATCGGCCTCGTCTCACTTATAAGGACCAGATCACCCACACCGGCTATGCTGCCCTGATCATGGGCCTTTACCTTTGATGTTTTACGAATCACCTTGCCGTACAAAGCATGTTTGACACGATCCTCTATTTTTACAACAATAGTCTTATCCATACTGTTGCTCGTAACATACCCACGGCGCGACTTGCGGTACCCGCGCTGCTGGCTCATTGACTAACCTCTTCCTGAACGCTTCGAATGCCAATATCTCTTTCACGCATAACAGTATAGATCCGTGCTATATCGCGACGCACAGCACGCAAACGCGCATTGTGCGCGAGCTGCCCGGTTGCAGATTGGAACCGAAGCTTGAAGACCTCTTCTTTTGCATTTTTCAGCTCAACTCGCAAATGATCATCCGTCATGCCTCTCAGATCGGTGGGAGACAAACCCTTAGAGCCCAGCATCATCAAACTCCTGCCTCTCAACAATTCTTGCGCGCAGGGGCAGCTTGTGAATCGCCCTCATTAAAGCCTCTTTTGCAAGCGACTCAGAAACCCCCGAAACCTCAAACATAATCCTGCCGGGGCGTATATTCGCAACCCAGTACTCGGGAGAACCTTTCCCTGACCCCATCCTGGTTTCAGCGGGCTTTTTGGTCAAAGGCCTATCAGGGTATATGTTTATCCAAACCCTGCCACCACGGCGAATATGACGAGTCATCGCAATTCTCGCAGACTCGACCTGACGATTAGTTACATACGCACGGGAAAGAGCCTGAATTCCATAATCACCAAACACAATACGGGTGCCACACCCAGACATGCCCTTTCTGTTGGGACGATGTTGCTTTCTGAATTTAACCTTTTTCGGAATAAGCATCACCCACCACCTTCAGTACGACCTCTAACGCTGGGCTTCTTGTAAATCCACACCTTCACACCGATATGACCATACGGAGTTCTTGCTTCGTAAAAACCGTAGTCAATACTGGCACGAAGGGTCTGCAAAGGTACCTGCCCTTCAATATAGAACTCCGAACGGCTTATCTCGGCACCTCCGAGACGACCAGCCAAACGAATCCTAATACCACGAACACCTGCGGATGTAGCAGACTGCAGACCCTTGCGCATCGCGCGCCTGAACGCAACACGTGCAGCCAGCTGTTCTGCAATACCCTGCGCAACGAGCCGGGCAGTCGTTTCTGGATTCTTTACCTCGAGTATATTCAGCTGAACCTGTTTGGAAGTTATTTTCTCCAATTCGAGTCGATACCGATCGGCCTCAGCCCCTCGGCGGCCAATAACTATACCCGGTCGAGCTGTGTAAATGTCAACCCTTATACGGTCGCGGGTTCTCTCTATTTCAATGCGCGCAATACCAGCTCTGTCAAGGGTTTTGGTGAGGTAACTGCGTATCTTTATATCCTCTGACACATAATCTGCATAGCGCTGACCTGGCCTTGTGCTATCAGAGTACCAATGCGAGACATGGTCTGTTGTTATACCCAATCTCAGACCGTACGGATTTATCTTCTGTCCCATACTTACCGAACCTCTTTGGACAGAGTAACAGTCACATGACTGCCACGTTTGAGGATACGCGAGCTCGAGCCACGAGCACGAGGCCTGCCACGCTTATAAGTCTTACCCTCATCAACATAAACTGAAGAAACAAAAAGGTCATCATCTCGGCCTAACAAATTCGCGTAATTCGCCTGGGCTGAAACAATTAACTTGTACAGAATGCCGCTGGCAGAATGTGGAGAGAAGCGCAAAATCGCTAACGCTTCATCAACACTCCGCCCACGAATCAGATCAACAATCCTGCGAACCTTCTGCGGAGTAACGCCCGAGTGCTTTAAAGATGCAAAGGCTTCAAGCGGGGTATCTTTCTCTTCGCTCACTATCTACGCCGCGCCTTCCTGTCATCTTTCACATGACCGCGATAAGTCCGTGTCGGGGCAAACTCGCCCAATTTGTGACCAACCATTGATTCTGTTATAAAAACAGGGATATGCCTCCTGCCGTCATGAACAGCAATTGTGTGACCGAGCATCTCAGGGATTATCATCGATCTGCGCGACCAGGTCTTAATCATATTCCTGTCTTTACTCTCATTGCCAGCCCGCACCTTCTTCAAGAGATGCATGTCGACAAATGGGCCCTTCTTTAGACTTCTTGGCACAAGCTTACCTACGCTTCCTGGATTTACGACGAATAATAAAACGATCGCTCGGCTTATTGGCTCTGCGGGTTTTACCTTCGGGTCTACCCCAAGGACTAACCGGATGCCGACCGCCAGAAGTTTTTCCCTCACCGCCGCCATGTGGATGATCAACTGGATTCATCGCAACACCGCGAACCGAAGGTCTAACGCCACACCACCTGCTGCGACCAGCCTTCCCCAAGCTTACATTAAGACGCTGTCCGTTGCCAACCTCACCAATGGTTGCCCTGCAGGACAGGCTAACCATCCTAATCTCTCCACTTGGCAGTTTAAGGATCGCAAAATCGCCATCCTTCGCTGATAAGCGGACCGAACTGCCGGCCGACCGGGCCAACTTCGCACCCTGGCCCGGTCGCAGCTCAACAGCATGCAAAATAGTACCAACCGGAATATCCCTGATGCATAGACTGTTACCAGGCCTAATATCAGCCGAACTGCCAGATTCAACAACATCACCCTGCTTCAGGCCAGATGGCGCCAAGATGTAACGCTTTGCCCCATCAAGGAAATGCAAAAGGGCAATTCTGGCGGTACGATTCGGGTCATACTCTATATGAGCCACCTTGGCCTTTACGCCATCTTTATCTGACCGGCGAAAATCTACCAGTCTGTAACGACGCTTATGCCCGCCACCGATATGACGCGCAGTGATCCTACCATGATTATTCCGACCACCGGTTTTTGACAGCTTCGATAAAAGGGACTTGTGAGGCGTAGCGCGCGTTATTTCGGCGAAGTCTGAAAAAGACATACCACGCCGTGCGGGGGTCAGCGGATTACTCTTCCTAACAGCCATAGCAACCCTACGTAAACAAATCTATTGTGCCGGACTTGAGGGTGACGACAGCACGCTTCCTGTCCTTGCGTCTACCAATACCCTTGCGCGTCCTTTGTAACTTACCACGGCGATTCATAGTGTTAACAGAAGAAACCTTAACACCGAATATCTTTTCGACCGCGAGCTTAATTTCAGTCTTATTAGACTTTGGATCCACCAGAAAAGTGTATTTCGAATCTTCTAAAAGACCATAAGTCTTCTCTGAGATAGCAGGCCCGAGTATCACATCGTGCACATGTTTGTTATTTATTACAGAGGAGCTGTAACGACGCATCATGCCCCAGTCCTATCATCATGACGGGACGAACGAGCTTTTGTGGCATCGGAGCTATCTTCCGGGGTGGGAGATTTGGGAAGTGATGTACCGGGATTGTCGCGGTCTTCAGAAAATGCTAAATCTCCAGACGGGCCAACAAAAACGTTATATGCCCCTCTCGTAAAAAGGACATCGTCACTTCTCAAGACATCATACGAATTGAGTTGACCAACGTGCACCAGACGCACACCTGGAATATTACGGACACTCCTGTAGGCAACTGAATCACTAGCCTGTGCAACTACAAGCAGTTTGCTTGACAATCCGGTTATCTGAAACAGAGTAAGCGCATCAGCAACAGAGGGGGTATCACCAAAGGAATCAACAATATGCACTCTCCCCGCACGCGCCCTATTGGTGAGACAACCAGCCAGCGCAGCCTTTATCATTTTCTTTGGGGTTCTGTGAACATAATTGCGTGGAACCGGGCCATGTACGACACCACCACCACGCATCTGCGGTGCACGGGTTGACCCGCACCTGGCATTGCCAGTCCCCTTCTGCCTAAACGGCTTACGCCCCGATCCGGACACCTCAGCCCGAGACTTTGTTTTGTGCGTACCTTGCCTGAATGCGGCTTGCTGCGCAACGACGACCTGGTGTATCAGATGCAGGTTTGGATCAGAGTCGAAAAGATGCCCGACAAGCTGCAATGTACCTACCGCATTCCCACCTATATCAAATACGGTCGCGCTAGGAGACAATTGGCACGCCCTTTACAGCGTCACGGATAATAACAGGTGAGCCGGACGATCCTGGAACAGCACCTTCAACAAGCAAAAGCCCATTTTCTGAATCAATTTTCACAAGACGCAAATTATGCACCGTCACTCTGCTTGAGCCAAGGCGCCCGGCCATCCTGGTACCTTTAAAGACCCTGCTGGGGGTTGAAGAAGCACCGACTGACCCGGGCTTACGATGATTGCGATGCGAGCCGTGTGTTGCAGACACGCCCTGAAAATTATGCCGCTTCATCGTGCCGGAAAAACCCTTACCCTTACTTTTTCCGACAACATCAACAAGCTGCCCTTCTTGAAAAATCTCAGGCCCGAACTCATCTCCAAGCGATCCCTCTGAGTCAACCTCTCTGATAAACCGCCGTGGGGTAAGACCTGCCTTAGCAAAATGACCCTTTCTCGGTCTGTTTACGCGACGCGGATCGATTGCGCCGGTAGCAATCTGAAGGCGAGAATAACCATCCTTCTCTGGGGCCTTCACCTGAGACACAACATTAGTGGTAACCGCGACGGCAGTAACCGGAACAACCCTGCGACCACTCCAAATCTGAGTCATCCCGACCTTAGTACCCAAAAGAGCCCTCGCCATGACACGCCCCTAGAGCTTTATCTCGACATTGACCTCCGAGGACAAGTCAAGACGCATGAGCGCATCAACAGCCCTGGGGGTCAAATCTACCACATTGATAAGTCGCTTATGCGTTCGCATTTCAAAGTGCTCACGACTGTCCTTATGTCTGTGGGGAGAGCGAATAACGCAAACAACGCTCTTCTTCGTTGGAAGAGGAACAGGACCAACAATGGTAGCGCCAGCACGCGTGACTGTATCAACTATCTTCTTGGCAGATACGTCAATTATTTCATGGCTATAAGATTTGAGCCTTATACGTATCTTCTGCTCTTCCATAAAACCAACCTAACCCGGAACACCCAGAGCCAAAAAGAAACATGCGAGAAACCCACTGTGCAACAAGCCCTAGAACGCGGAAAAAGACGACCAGATGATTCTGTCAGAATAAAATAAAAAACACAAACCGAGCATGAATCAAGGTAGCTCGAAGACAAACTAACCGAAGATCTGCGCAACAAATGCGTATGGTGCAAAACCTGCTATATCATCAATTGCTTCACCTGTGCCAATGAGCTTTACAGGCACGCCCGTGCTCTCCTGCACTTGAAAAATAAAACCCGCCTTTGCGGACGAGTCAGTCTTGGATAAGACTATTCCGGTTACACTCACAGCCTCAAGGAATGATCTAGCCTGAGTCAGGCCATTTTGTCCGGTAGTTGCATCAAGCACCAGTAAGACCTCATCTATGCTGACAAGCTTTTCGGTAACCCGCGCTATTCTCTCGAGCTCAGCCATGAGATTTGCCTTATTGTGAAGACGCCCCGCGGTGTCAATAACCACAACATCATAATTATCATCAATCGCCTTTTTGACGGAAGAATATGCAACGGATGCCGGATCTATGCGTGGCTTGGGGGGGGTAATTATTTCAACACCTGCGCGCTGAGCCCAGATACTAAGCTGCTCAACAGCGGCAGCTCGAAAGGTGTCAGCAGCAGCTAACAGGACCTTCTTGCCTCGTAGATGTAAAAGATTTGCAAGCTTTCCAGCGGTCGCAGTCTTGCCAACCCCATTAACGCCGACGATAAGGATAACAGACGGGTGATTTGTGAGTCGCAGCGTAGGATCAAAGGAAGATAGCCGGCATTCAAGATACTCCCGCAAACACCGTTCACGATCATCTACATTCGACTTATTCCCAATAGAAGCGACTATGTCATGCGCTACAGAATATCCGAAATCAGCCCTAAGCAGGATTTCAAAAAGGGATGATGTTCCATGAGATACAACCCCTTTAAGTGCCTCTTTGTCAAAGACCCTTCGGAAAATACTAGACCCCCAGGTATGCCTTCCTTATGGACCCGTCTTGTAATAACTCCTTTCCGGTTCCCGTACGGGTAATATTCCCAGTCTCCAGGACCATTGCATGATCCGATATTCCCAATGACTGATTCGCATTTTGCTCAACCATGAGGATGGTAACCCCCTGACGATTAATCTCACGCACAATACTGAAAATCTGCTGAATAAGTTGAGGCGCAAGGCCCATAGACGGCTCATCCAGCAAAAGCAGTTTTGGCCTACTCATAATCGCACGGGCAATCGCAAGCATTTGCTGCTCACCGCCCGACATAGCCCCGCCCAACTGATCACGACGCTCAAGCAAACGCGGAAAAAGCCCGTAAACTCTGTCGAAATCATCCTTTATATTCTTACGATCCTTTCTCGCATAAGCCCCCATGTCAAGGTTTTCCCGAACTGTCATGCCTGGGAAAACCCCCCTCCCCTCTGGGGACTGGGAAATACCAGAAAGAACACGCTTGTAGGGAGCATACTTAGTTATATCCTCACCTTGAAAAAGGATTTTACCCGACGTGTTCAGAAGGCCAGATATGGTGCGCATAAGAGTGGTTTTACCCGCACCGTTTGAACCAATCAAACTTACTATCTCGCCCCGATTTACCGTAAACGAGATATCGTACAACACACGAATCTTCCCGTAACTGACATTCACATTCTCAAGAGTTAACAAGCGGCACTACCCTTCCCCGAGATAGGCGGCAATAACATGAGGATCATTACGCACATCATCCGGCAATCCATCGGCGATTTTCTTACCAAAATCAAGGACAACCACTCTATCAGCAACATCAAAAATCAACTTCATATCATGCTCAATCAATAGGATTGAATATCCCGCATCACGGATTTTTAAAATTAGCTCCACGAGTTGATTTTTTTCAGCAGGATTAAAGCCAGCTGCTGGCTCATCTAAGCAAAGCAACTTTGGCTGACAAGCAAGAGCCCTGGCGATCTCAAGGCGCCTCTGGCTGCCATAAGACAGACTGCCCGCGAGTTTATAGGCATCCTGGGCGATCCCGACCATATCGAGAATCTCAAGGCCTCGCTCCACAATTTCACGCTCTTCCCTGCAATGCCTGGGGGTTCTAAAGAGCGCACCCAATATATGGGTTTTGTGATGCACTCCAAGCCCAACTGCGACGTTCTCTAAAACGGTCATACCGCCGAATAGCCGAATATTCTGAAAAGTTCTCGCAATTCCCATACGGGCTATGCGATACCTCTTTACCGATTTCAAAGACACAGATTCAAGAGATACATCGCCCGAGGTTGGTCGATAAACACCCGTTATGACGTTGAAAAGGGTTGTTTTACCCGCGCCGTTGGGGCCAATGAGCGCCAGAATCTCGCCCCTGCCAACACTGAACGAGACGCCGTCGAGCGCGACAATACCCCCAAAGCGAACAACGAGATCACGCACATCAAGAAGATGCTCAGACTGTAACAGCGCGTCTTGCATATCAAGACCCCGAGGGCGAAGATGACGCACGTTTATCGGGTGAATGGCGCAATGACAATTTCCGCAGCAAAACCTGTCTTGAAAAAAGATTTGCCTTCATAGGAAACAGGCCTTCATGTCTAAAAAGCATCAGAAGTATAAGACATACACCGAAGATCAAATACTTGTATTGTGCAATCTCCGTAAAACGCAGTGGAATATACGCCACAAGTGCACCACCAATTGCAGCACCAAATTTGTTACCAGAACCGCCAAGTACGACTGCAACAAGGAATAAAACGGAGGTCGCAACATCAAAACGCTGATTATTTACAAACCCTGTCTGTGCAGCCTGCAGGGAACCGGAGAGGCCACCAATTGCAGCACCAATTGCAAAAGCCCATACCTTGAAGGAAAAGGTATTCACACCCATAACCTCTGCAGCATCTTCATCCTGGCAGATAGCAAACCAGTTTCTGCCGACAATACTCCTCTCGAGATTCCCAACGATTACAAGAACGAATATAACAACTGTAATAGCGACCCAATACCAAGCTACTCCATTATCAGGCGTGAAAATCGGCTGGCCAGAAGGATAGTCGCCCGGCGGGTGGCCAACATTGGAAAACCCGAGGTTACCACGGAGGGCAGGGATAATAGTCGCCATAATTCTGACTATCTCTCCAAACCCAAGAGTAACAATCGCCAGATAGTCTCCCCGAAGACGGAGGGTAGGTACACCCAGGGCTGCGCCAAAAACCATGGCAGTAAAAATCGCAACAGGAATGGTCCAAAGATAAGGAATTTTGACATACGGAGAATCCGGACTCGTAAATACAGCAGATACATAAGCACCAACCGCAAAAAATGCAATATAACCCAAATCAAGAAGTCCTGCATAACCAACAACTACATTAAGACCGACCGCGGCGAGGGCATAAATTGCCATTGTAAACAGTGAGATTGGAAAATTATTGCCCGGTTCGGTTGTGATAACCGGAGGATTAATAATTGGCAAAAGATAAACAAGGACCACAAACGGAAGAAGAAAAAACCACTGCTGGGGGCGAGACATACCCTTCCACCACCGCATAACAGACGATAGAAAGCCCATCACATCCTGCTTTTAGCCGAAAGGCCAGATCTGCCGAGGATACCAGATGGCCTGAAAAGTAAAACTAGTAACAGAAGAACAAAGACAGAAACATCACCCCACTGGCTATTACCCAAAAGCAGAGCACCCCAGTTAGAGAACAGACCGAGCAGAAGCCCTCCGAGTAGAGCGCCCCGAATGCTGCCAATGCCACCCAGAACGGCAGCAGCAAAAGCCTTTAAACCGAGAACAATATCCGCATTGTACACAACACCCGAAGGAACCTTTAGAACATAGAACAGACTTGCAGCGCCAGCTATAACACCACCAAGAACAAAAGTCAGCGCTATAACCCGCTCGGGGTTCACTCCAACAAGTGAAGCAGTGTTAGGATCCTGCGCCACAGCTCTAATGCCCCTGCCAAATCTGGTCCGCCTTATGAACCAGTCAACCAAAAACATCAGGATTACCGCAGCCAGAATTGTCACCACATTAAAGCTTGTAACAGTTGCACCAAAAAATTTAAAAAGAGGGACTGGGGTAAAAATAGAAAGTGCAGGCTCTGGATTTGGGGAACGAAGAAAAAATAAATTACTTATGGTCAGGGAAGCACCTATTGCAGTAATTAGAAATGCCAGATTAGGGGCATTTCTCTTCCTAAGAGGCTTATAGGCAACGCGCTCAACAAGAAAGGCAACAGCGGCAGCAGCAAGAATGGAAACAAACACCGCGATGAGGACGTAAATAAGAACAATAAAAATGGGCTTCTTAGAAGGAAAAGAGCTAAAACCAAGCGCAGAGAGCGTAAATACAAGGGCGTAGCAGCCGGTAACAAAAACCCCAGCATGAGCGAAATTGATAAGCCCCAAAACACCGTACACCACGGTATAGCCAACGGCAATCAGTGCATAGATGGCACCGAAAGTCAGGCCTTCAACCGTAGCAAAGCCAAAGCCCTTGATGAAGGAAGCCACATCAAACGTGATCCACGACTGACTCAAAAGATAATCCAAACTAAGCAACAAACCGGACCAGACTCCGGTTTGTTGTGCTTTTATCTACTGTACCCTTTTTATTTACTTTACTCTCCAACCAATACAGGAGCACCTGACTCATCAAACCTATAGAAATACAGCCGGGTGTGCTGCAAATCACCATTTGCCTTAAACTTGTAGTGACCAGAAACCCCATACGCATCATATCCCCTGACCCAGTCCAGTAAGGATGACCGAGAGGTGCGCCCAGAGTCTATCCCCCTTAGCAGAATGGTTGTAACATCGTATGCACTCGAGGAGTATATGCCCGGATAGTGACCGTAGGCCTTTTTCATTGCATCACCAAAACCGGCGACCTGCGAGTCATCGGTGCAAGGGCAAACCGCGTAAACGCCCACGGCAGCCTGTCCAGCGAGCTTACTGAGATTTCTATCAAGTGAACCATCCGGAACAACCAAATAACCATTAAATCCCGCACCCCTCAGTTGCGTAAAGAATGCAGCAGCTTCCGGGTAATAGCCGGCGAAAAAGACAGAGTCGGCGCCGGAAGAAACAACCTTCGCGACAACAGAGGAAAAATCACGACTGCCGGTTATAATTCCATCGCTTCCAGCCAAATCGACACCCTTTTTTACAAGATCGCCGAGGAATTTACCGTATGCACTGTCATCAGACACAACAAAAGTCTTTTTGGCCTCTAGCTTCTCCAGCAAAGCAATAACCCCCGTAGACTGCTCGAGATCAGTCGAGGCGGCCCTGAAGAACGTCTTCCAGCCGTGAGATGAAAGTGTTGGCAGGGTTGCACTCGGAGTTATGTGTACAAGACGCGCCGTTTCGAAAATACCCCCAACAGCCTGGTTCTCACCTGAGAAAGCCGGGCCAAGAACTGCAACAATCGAGGAGTCTCCAATAACCTGCGCGACAACTCCGGGAGCTTTATCCGGCGATCCCTCTGTGTCAAACACCTTACCTGTAACCTGACAGCCAGGATTATTGTCGTTATGCTGCTTAACAGCAAGTTGAAACGCCTCATTTATGCTCTTCCCAAAGGCGGCATTCGGACCGGTAACAATACCGACATAGGCAATAGAAAGACCCTTAGGACACACCGCCTTACCATCACCTGCGGGAAATAGCGCATTCTTAAACGAGACAGGAGCTGTGACTTTTGGAAGGACTATATGTTCCGCACTCGACTTATTATCACCCGAGCCAAAACACCCGCTGAAGAACAAAAGCGCGGCAGAAGCCGCAAACAGAACACGAACCCTAAGCTTATTCAAAACACATCACCTCAGCCTACCTAGATTTCTTAGGATCGTATCATACAAACGCTCTAATCAAGAAATAAGCTATGAACTTTTGTTCTCCAGAGATGCAAGTGCAGACATTGCAGCCGCAACTTGAGCCTGTTTTTTGCTTGACCCTTGCCCGAAAAATCTCTTTTCATTCACAATAACGCTTGCCTTGAATGTACGACTGTGCGGCGGGCCCTCGGTAACAACCTCGTACACCAACTGTGTTCGGGTAAGCTTCTGCAGTTTCGTCTTTGGATCGTCGACAGAAAACTCACCTACTTGTCTTAGCTTTTCTCCAACAAGGGCTAATACAAAATCTCTGGCACTCTCGAACCCCTGATCAACCATAACAGCCCCAATAAGACTTTCAAGCAAATCAGCCAAAAGAGATGTTTTATCCATACCACCGGCAAGTTTTTCCCCTTTCCCAAGCAACATAAACTGACCAAGATTTAACTCTTTGGCGATTTGTGCAATGGATGTGCCGGAAACAATATATGAGCGAGCGGCAGATAATTGGCCCTCAGTGTATTCAGGACAGGTCTCAAATAGGTAATGCGATACAACAAGGCCAAGAACAGCATCTCCAAGAAACTCAAGACGCTCGTTATTCTGACACGCGCCGTTCTCAAAAGAAAAGGACTTGTGGACAAACGCCGTACGAAGCAACCCAGGAGGAAGTGTTAGATTGAACTTCCGCAAAAGAAGTTCATCAACGCCATCCACCTACCCGACGCGGCGGCCCTTGTATTCCATAAAGAGCTCATTTCCATTGGAGTCAAGAATACGGCGCGCGCGATGCGGAAGGTAAAAAACAGGTCTCCCGCGCTCCTCCAGCCTGGCAAAACCGGGAACAGAAGCCTTCCACTGCGAGCGACGGGCGCGAGTGTTAGCACGAGACTTCTTCCTTTTTGGAACAGCCACAGCAACCCCGCAATCTCACTAACAGGTGAATGATACAACTACATACTAACTGAACAAAATTAAGTTCTAAATATTCTTATGGATAAAGCTCCGCTTATACCTTAGGGAAAACGCGGACCTTTGTTGAGACTCGCCTTACTGTGCAGCACCCCAAAGTAACAGATATAAAAGAAATCAGGATCGTTAGAATCCACTAAACAAATAGCCCGCGGTGCGAGATAATACCGTCTCGGTCAAATTACTGGCAGTAACATTATTCAAGTGGGTATGATCGCCAAACATACAAAAAGGGGCGTCAAATTTCCGCGAGGGGAACAGGCAAAACCGGCGTCAGGATGGTCGAGGATTGTCATGATATTTGGCGAACTATCGATGACCGCCGGGGTACTTGTTGGGATTTTCTATACCTGGGTTTTATATATAGACTCACCCTTAACCGCATGGGAACAGGGCAATAGCGCAAACCTCACCGCTTCTCAGTTCATGCGCCACAGGTCCGACGCCACGGAGACTATGCCGGTTACCGACAGGGTAAAGGATTATGAGGATATAGCAGTTTTGTTCGTTCCTCGTTTTGGAAACAAATACAAGCGGGTAATTAGAGAAACTACGGATGTTACGCGCGTTTTGAACAGCAAAACCGCTGGAGTTGGGCACTACCCGCATACCGCGCTACCTGGCACATCCGGTAACTTTGCTGTTGCAGCACATGAAGTTGGGTGGGGCGCGGCTTTTGGAAAATTGTCAGAACTTCGGCTGGGTGACAAAATCTATGTTTTGACGCCAAAGGGTTGGTACATATACGCGTATCGGAGCAGTGAGTACGTAAAACCCGATGGGGTGAATGTCCTGCGGCCTTTGCCACAGTCATTTGCTGTTCCAGACGAAACCTATATTATGACGATGACAACATGTAATCCACCATTCTCTGTAGCCGAGAGGCTTATCGCATATGCGGTTCTTGAAAAATGGCAAGCAGACGTACCACATGAAATAGTGAATATTGTAAACAGCTGATATGTATGCGTTCATATGGAGAATTCTCCCCGGATCTTTTTGGATTAAGCTACTGCAGGCATTGCTGTTACTGGTTATCCTGTTCACAATTTTGTTCACTTGGGTATTTCCGTGGTTGAACGAAATTGTTAATAATCGGGATGTCAGGGTCGAATAAAACCGTCGAATAAGATCATAGGTGTGTGCAACAATACCGGTTCTGGAAACGCGAACTCTGTGAAATAGACGAACTCTGTGAAATAGAATGCGTCCATTTGTCCTGTGGGCCATCTTGACAGGTTTCGCTCAGCATTTCATGCTACAAGCCCAGTGAAACAAGTATTTCGAAACAAGTATTTCGAGTAGCAAAACAAATTACTTATATTGCAAGATCATCCGAGAGTGGGGTTAAACGGCAATAAAACCCCTAGACAGGTACAACTCATAACTGCAGAATGAATCTAAGGGTTGCCCTAACCGCTGTGCGTCCCAAAAAAACGCGTTACACAAGCCGGTACATACGGGGATATATCACCACCAAGTGCGATAAGCTGCCTGACCATGCTGCTTGAAACAACGCTCAGTGGGGGGTCAGGTAAAATAAACACAGTCTCAATGCCACTCATATTCCGATTGGCATATGCCATCGACGCCTCTCGGTGTGCATCGGCCGAAATAAGTCCCCTTACAATAACGGTCGCGCCAAGCTGTTTACAGCAATCAACCAACAGGCCTTTTTCAAAGCGATGAATCTTGACTATTGGCCCATTACGGTCTGATTCACTGTCACATTTTGGCTCACTGCGGGGAAATCCGTATTCTTCCAAAGCCTGTCCAACCAGATCAACTCGGTCATGCATAGGTAAAAGTGGGGTTTTATCCGGATTATTTGCAACCAGGACGTAGAGTGTGTTAAAAATTCTTGAAGTCCTGGTAAGGATATCCATGTGTCCTCTTGTAACGGGGTCAAACGTACCCGGAACAACAGCTATCCTGTTACTCATCGCAGAGTATCAGGATAGAACATCTAGATATAAAATCGCACACAGCTAGATAACTGACTCTAAAATCAGGTGGTCGGCGGAGATGATAGTACAGGATAAATTGCTCAATACATAAATTTCTTATGAAAGCAATCGACTCAAATTAGTGCCCGACAAATATTGAGACAAAAACAATCGAAGAAGCTTATTCTTCTCGAGTTTTATGTCATTCTCCATTATTCCCTCCGCGTGTAATCGGGCGTCCGATAAAACCTGCAGGTCCTCATCAAGGCGTAAAAGGCGATAATTACCCTGCCCAGATTGACCCAGGCCGAGCAAATCTCCCTCTCTCCTCATTTTCATATCGATTTCCGCAAGAGAAAATCCGTCATGTGTTCTTGCAACTAAATCCAACCTAGAGCGCGCCGCCGAGCCCTCGGGGGCATTAGTAACAAGAAGACACACGCCGGGCAAATTACCTCGACCGATCCGTCCGCGCAACTGGTGCAACTGAGCGATACCAAAGCGATCGGCTGACACAATAACCATTGCCGTGGCATTTGGAACATCTATACCCACCTCAATCATGGTTGTTGAGAGCAGAATATCGCTGGCCCCGCAAGAGAACTCTTCCATAGACTTCTCGCACTCCGCAGCGGTCAACTTGCCATGCAGTCGGGAGATCTTCGCGCCTTGAAGGAGAGGGGTTTCCTCAAGCTCCCTTAGCAAGGCACTTATGCTGGCCGCGCCCGTACGGCTTTGTTCTATAACGGGCGCAACAACAAAAACCTGGTGACCTTTTTGTATTTCCTCGGAAATCCTCCTTATAACCTCCCTTCCCCATTGAGGCTTTTCTGCAAGGGGTACAACATGCGTCGAAATTTCAGCCTTACCGCTTGGTGGTGTCTTTATCTCGCTTATTGCTATAAAATTCAGCAGAGAAAGGGCAACTGTTCGTGGAATTGGTGTTGCAGACAGCATAAGCAAATGAGGTGAATCCCCTTTCAAAAGTAATTCGTCCCGCTGGCCAACGCCAAAGCGGTGCTGCTCATCGATAACAACAAGGGCGAGATTATGAAATACGGTTTTTTTACTAAAGACCGAATGTGTTCCTATAATGATCTTGCTTCTGCCTGAGGCAATACGCAAGGTGTGTTTTTCCCTACCAAGCAAGAGAGATGGCTGTATCTCGGCACATAGCTCGTGGCCCAGCATGCGAGTTAAATTCCTGTGATGCTGTTTTGCAAGAACTTCGGTAGGCGCAACGAGGACGGCCTGCATGTCGTTATCTGCCGCAAGGAGCATAGCTCTTATCGCAACCAGAGTTTTTCCGCTACCGACCTCACCATGTAAGAGACGGGTCATTGGCTCTGACAGCGACAAGTCTTCGAAAATTTCATCTGCAGCGCGCAACTGATCATTAGTCTGAGAAAACTCCAGCCTCGCATCAAATCTCTCTAAAAAACCGCCATTTTTACGAATAAAAGGTGTTGCGCTTGCTCTATTGCGGAACCGCTTTCGGTGTAGAAGGGCGCTTTGTAACAAAAATGCCTCAAAAAAGCGCAAACTTTCTTTTGCGGCCTCAAGCTCTTCGTTGTCCGTAGGATGATGAATAACATAAAACGCCTTTTCAACTGACATATAGCCATAATTACCCGACATAAAATCTACAGTTTGGCCCTTTACCGCTTCTAAAGCCAAATCAACAGCCCGGGCTATTTTCCAGCTTGGACACGCGATGCAAGCGCGATAAATCGGTATTATCTGCTCATTCCACTTCTGTATCTGTTCCCTTGTTGGCTCTGATGAAAATAATTCATATTCGGGATGTGAGAGTTGCTTTTTGTTATTGAACTCTGTTACCTTTCCCGAAAATAGCCCACATGCACCGGGTTTCAAGTTTTCTGCGCGCCAGGGTTGGTGAAAGAAAACAAGTTGAATGATATTCTCTCCATCACTGAGCGTAACGCTGAGAAAATTCGCTCCACTGAATGTCTTACGCTGCTCGGTGCTTAGAACCCGGCCAACAATCGTAACCTCGTCTCCGGGAATTAGCTCTGAAAGCTTAGTAAGCTTACCCCTGCAGATGTACCTTCGAGGGTAATATGTGAGCAGGTCTATCACCCGACTAATACCAAACTCTTTGGCTAATAGTGATGCCATTTTTTTGCCAGTGTGGACAGACACATCACTGAAAAAAACATGCTCCATTACTACAATTTTAGTGGGCAACAAGATGGCGAAAACTGAAATGTACCAACCACCTCTAGGCAATAGAGCACTCTTTAAGATGTCGATACCCGGATCAAAATCTCTAACAAATAGACACTTGATAATTGCAGCGATTGCGAGTGGGGAAACTACAATACATAACTTGCTTGAGTCTCGTGATACGAACCTCATGATCGAAGGTCTAAGGCGTATCGGGTGCAAAATAGAGAAGCTCAATCACACCGGTACGCATGATACCGGCGTGATATCGCCACACTGTACATGCCTCAACGATCTGATACAGCCGAGCGACGTGAGGATAATCCCATCAAAGCATTACACCTGCAGCACAAAAATTGACTGTGGCCTTGCCGGTACCGTAATGCGATTTTTACCGGTTTTGGCAGGGCTATGCAAGGGATCAGTTGAATTTTTCGGTGACGATCAGGCAATTCGAAGACCAATGGATGGAACACTTCATGCTCTAAGAAAACTTGGTGTTCAAGTTGATGGGGATCGTATTCCATTTACCGTACACGGAAGGGGGGAGATAGAGGGTGGGGCTCTTGAAACCACCGAACATTCTTCAAGTCAATTTATCTCCGGTCTTCTTTTATCTGCATGCAGATTCAAAAATGGGCTTACTCTAAAACATATCGGTAACCCCCTTCCAAGCCGTCCATATATCGATATGACAGTTGAAGTTATGCGCGAGTGGGGAATCAATGTAACACACTCCGATGGTGTATGGGCAGTAACACCCAAAGAATTAACTGGTAAACATATCACCATTGAGCCAGATCTATCCAATGCGGCTCCATTTATGATTGGTGCAATTGTTACCGGGGGCAGTGCAACGATACAGAACTGGCCAAGCAAAACATCGCAACCTGGAAAATATTTGGAAGCTATTTTGCCGCAGTTTGGTGCGGAGATAACAAAAACCGCAAATACTATTACCGTCAGTGGAACAGGAAATATAACAGGAATTAGGGCAGATCTTGGGCATATTGGAGAGCTTGTGCCCAATCTTGTTGCACTGGCCACTCTGGCAGAAACGCCAAGTGTGTTTTATAACATAGGCCACATCCGATATCACGAAACTGACAGAATTGAAGCGCTTGTTAATGAAATAAGTTCACTGGGCGGGACGATAACAGCTGGGAAAGACTATATAAAAATCACCCCAACCACTCTTACAAGAAGTGGTGTATGGAAAACCTACAAAGACCACAGAATGGCAACGTCAGGCGCAATAATCGGCCTTCGTCATAAACTGACTATAGAAGATATCGAGTGCACGAGTAAAACATTCCCTCGGTTTGCAGATCTCTGGAGCGGTGCGTTTGGTAAATGATAAAGAAAAATCCGGACAAACGCCTATTCATGGCCTAATGAGCATGCAGAGGACTTTGCTAAGAGGTTCGATCAATTACTTGATAAGACCCTAAAGGGTGCACCTGTCGGTTAGTTATGCAGTACATAACTAAAGCTTATGTAGTTACCTGTGGATATATCTCATAGGCTTGGGTAACTATATCTGTTAGTTCCTTTGGTATTGGTCCATGTCTTCTTATATGTAGGTTATAGAGGAGTTTGCGGACTAGGCTACCCGAGAGCGAGTCGATCACCAAAAACGAGATGAGGCAAGAGAGAAGAAAAAGAAGCAGGAAAATAGGATTGAGAATTGAGAAGTTCTGCGTGACAAAGATGAACAACGCGCCAATAAAGACGAGTATCGCTAATAGTGTCAGCCAGAACTTAGCTAAATCTCTGTAGTATTTGCTGCCATATCTTGTAACAGTGTCAAGCAGGAGGATTTGTCTGCGTTTGGTTGGGTTTTGGAAAGAGGGGGTTTGTGAGTAATAGGAGTAGCGGAGGAGGAAGGATCTGTCAGAAGGTGAAAAGATCTGTAGATAAAGGTAGGCAACAACAAAGGAAACCAGAATGGAGGACCACCATACAAATTGCCATAGAGAGGATTCATATACCACAGCTCCTGGGACAGAAGCGATGATGAAATATAGCGCAGAGGACATACCAATCAATACAGCAATGGCAAAGGTGATAACAAATGAGAACAGGAAGATATCTGTGGCTGATAGTACTGTACGTGCAGTACTATCTCTGTAATATTTCCTAACTAATCCTGCCATGAACAGTCTTCTCTTATGTGGTCTTGTAAGGAGAAAGAGATAGGTGAAGAAACCTGTTAGGAGGGGAAAGAAGGATGATTGTCTGGGTTGTGTTACAGATGTTGTTGTCTTAGGCACTTTATCTCCTTATCTGTTACAGATTAGCCACACTTGGTTCTGAAGGGATCAAAGCGGATGTAGCGGGGTTGGAAGGGAGGGCAGGGCCCTGCGCCAATGATGTCACTCAACTTGTCTACCACCTCCAGGCCAGCCAGAAACGCGGTGCCTGCCTTCACGGCTATTTTTAGAGCGGCCTTAAGGGCCAGGCCGGCACCGCCACCAGCGGCAAGAGTGCCTGCAGCAAGGGCAACTTGTTCATGCCATTCCAGTTTTATGTAGAAACCCCATGGGTCATCACCCCAGGAAAGTCTTGTCTGTGTCTGTTGTGTTACATGTGTAAGGGTTACAGTTACACCATCCTTGGTTAGGGTTATTGTTTCTTGTCTCTTGTTACCTGTTACTTGTTTGGTGAATCCTGCTTGTTCTAGTTCTTTGATTATTTGGTTGGCTTTTGGTTCTGTGGTTGTTGCTACTGCTTTATCTGTTGTTACAGATGTTGTTGCGTATGTGGGTGTTGCTATGAATATTAGAGAGAAGATTACAGAGAGGGTTGTTATTAGGAACTTCATGTTTGTCTTAGGCATTTTATCTCCTTTGACCTGTTATGGGTTGATTATAACATGGGGGTTAGATGGGTGTATATCACTGTGGTGTATTAGGTGATATACATGATTGTGTTTGGGTTAGTCTGGGGGAGATTCCTGATGTTAATCACGTTGCCTCGTCATCAGTTACGCTAAAGTCACCCACGGGAACCTTGCGTTCACTAGTTGCATCAACAAATTGCTTCTTCACCAGATCAGACATTACTCGTATCTTCCCAGCATAGAAACCAATTTTTTTGGCATAGGCCAAAAGCTGCGACGGGCTCAATAATAGGGCAGCAAAAAAAGCAATAATAACTATCTTGTCAAGGCCAATACCCAATACATGCACGCAAACAATAATAGCTCTTTTGATATCATTGCCGGGTGAAGGCCGAGATTAATTGGAATTTTACCCAGAGCCTACCAAAGGATACTGAAGAAGAAAAACACCTCAGACTGCTGTCAGAAGAGCTTTATATTCAGTCAATTTGCCCTGCAATTGGGGCACATATAAAAACTCAGGTTGCAGCATTGCCTGCCCCGCAGGTTCTGGAGATCGGAACAGGTATTGGGCTATCGGCTCTAAAAATGGTCTCGGTCAATAGGAAGGCTCATATAACAACCATAGAGGTAAACCCCGACTTTTATAACCGAGCAAAAAATAACCTTACCAACTACTTCTCCTGTCTGCGTTTTATAAATAGTAATGCGCTGGAGGTTATCCCGCGCATGAATCGCAATATGTATGACCTTGTCCTGATTGACGCGAACCCGCGCGATGTTTTGAATTATTTCGAGTTGGCACTCGGGGTTGTAAAGTCAGGTGGGGCAATTCTCGTACCACATGCCCTATGGCAGGGAAAAGTTGCTAGCCCAGTTTATAAAGATGAACCAGAGATAAGCTTTCGCGCTCTGATTCACGAGGTTGTAAATTCCGAAACTTTTGTAAGCTGCCTGTCACCGATTGGAGATGGGATCCTAACGGTTACAAAACCGAAATAGAGCAGCTTATTAGAAATTTAGCTCAAGGTCGGTAGTTACAGAACTGCAGGGCCCTTCGACAAGCCCAAACAGGGCACTGTTAAGTCATGCAATCCTGCATGCAATGCTATAGAACCTTGTGTGGTAAATCCTGCCGTAGGAGCAATCTCTTATCTAGAAGAGCAAGCGTAACCGATAAACCAGGGGCGCAGATTACGAATGCAGTTAAATGCGAGTGAAAGCGGACAAGAATACGTGGAATCTAAAGAAAACGAGAAAACACGATATACATAACGGCAGTAATTGATGTAATGGCAACCGTTACAGCTGCCGTTATGGCGGCCGGTATAAGCAAGCCGGGTGAAGACTCTGCCGCAACAGATTTACCAGCATCGGCCGAGGAAGATGAGGTGCTGGTTGCGCCAGAAGACTCGCGAGCACTAGAAGAATTAGATGAATGAGTAGCAGATGGAATAGATGATGAATGAGTCACCGACGCCGAGGCGCTAGAAGAGTGAGTGGGGGGTGTAGGCGGTGATACCCGCGAGGGAGCAGAGCTGGATGATGGCTTGGGTGCAGGAGGGGCCTTTGTAGCAACAGGCTTTGCTGGTCGCTTCTGGGGTTTTGGCTGCACCGCATTATGCACGGCGGTTGCCACTGTATTCTGTAATTCTTTTACCTTGGTTTCCGCCGTATGCTTCGCCTGCTCAACCTTCTTCTTTACCGTGTTTACAGCTTTTTGTGCAGTACCCTTTAATTCCTTTAGTTTCTTTTCTGCCGTTTGCTGTAGCTGCTTAAAAATATTATTCTTACCGTCAAATAAAAAAGCCTGGGCAGATTGCGCGGGAAGGCAAACCCACAGAAAAACAGAAAATAGCAAAACGGGAAGCAGCTTCCGCCTCACCCTATCCTCCCCAGAACACAATCGGTCAGGACAGAATTAGTAGTCGGACGATCACTAGCCAGAGCATCGCCAGAGGAAACACCACTGGCTGCAGAGCGATTGAGGACGCCCCCCCCCAAGGGAACAAAAGCACGGCCAACCCCTTTCCGTTCCTGTACAGGAGGATATCAGATTGGCAGAATAAATCCAGAGGACCCATACCCTCAATGCCAGACCGCAGATGTTTTACGACAATAAACACAACGGACCCTGAATACAACAAACCCTGAGAGATAATCTGGGAAGTTTGGTACAAACAGTCACAAAATAGCAAAGGAATTCAGGAAATAGACACAAACACGCGCGTAATGCAGAGCACAAATCCTACGGTGGCGCTGGATCTCCCCCGGGTGATATAACCCACAAGACATCGAGCCATACAAACTGAAGAATCACAGATAGAGCGAGAAATATGATAACAACGCTTTTTCTTCGCGCAAGAAGAACAAGCGCAGGTGACAGTGGAAGAGCTATTCTAAAAACACTGCTCTGAGGAAAAAAAACCGCGAGAATGTAGACAATATAGGCAGCAGACCAGCTAAAGATTTCATCACCAAGGCGTCGTATATAACAGAACAAAACAAAAAGCAAAATCAGGATTATGACCGCCGCGGTCAGTATGCCAATCCAGCCTGGCATACCAAAATAAGTTGCATAGAAATAAAATGCGAGAAACCAGGGCTGAAAGATTGCAAAATGCGGATCTGACTGCATATAAATCCTCCATGAGAGCTCTGTAGCCAAATAAGCATCGAGTCTCCCAGAAAATATACCTGCTATGACGGGCCAAGCGAAGCCAAGAATTACCGCAACCACACTAGCTATCAGGAGGGATATAAAATCCTTTTTTGGAAATTCCTCTTTTCCTTGCCTGGATTTTACGCAGCGCATAAGAAACAACAATATAAGACCCAAGGCAAACGCCAGGGCAATTGGTCTAGAAAAGGCTATACCTGGCAAAACAGCAACTAATAGGGCATATTCGCGAAGCCTCAGAAACCACAATGCTAAGAGCACAAAGAACAAGCTGTAAGTATCTGCATACCCAAATTGAAACAGCGGAGATAATGGGTTAAAGGCAAATAACAAAACACACAGCATAGCCCTGTCTCGGGAAAACAGACTCCTCTGCAAGAGATACATAACGATACAGGTAAGGAAGCCAAATATCAGAGAGATTGCAACTGCAGCCTTTTGAAAGCCCAGGCCAAACAGGAACATAACAAGCTTTACCGCAATTGGATACCCAGGGAGAAAGGCCCATGCATTTTGTCCCACATAACCAAACGCATTAGTCGGCAAGACCTTTGGGTATCCAAAATAAACAATTGACTCGTACCACCTTGCATCCCATATATTTGCAAAGGCAAAATAGTCCGGGTTATGCGAGATTGCAAAAGTTGGCTGCTGATTCGTGGAAACAATCAACACCAAAATCGTGGTTACTATTCTCGAGGCGATATATATTCCAAGAATGGTAACAACCCAATGGCCGTTCCAAAAACGAAGAAATACCCTCTTGGTAAATTGCGCAATAATACAGGCAAAGCGCAGGAGACACCGCGGAGTAAAAAGAGAGAAGCGAGACGACACCGTCTTAAAAGACAATTGGCGGCTAAACACTATCCGATGACTTTGGCAACTGGGCAATTATTGGATGATCAAAATCAACAGGTCCAAGCTTGGCCGCGCCGCCGGGAGAGCCTATTTCATCAAAAAACTCAACATTAGCGCGGTAGTACTCTCCCCACTCCTCAGGGAGATCATCCTCGTAGTATATCGCCTCAACCGGACAAACAGGCTCACATGCACCGCAGTCAACGCACTCATCCGGGTTTATATAAAGTGACCGGCCACCCTCGTATATGCAGTCAACAGGGCACTCATCAATACAAGCCCTATCTTTTAGATCTACACACGGGAACGCGATAACATAGGTCATTTAACTCCAACCCAAGAAAACAAAAAGACAAGAGAACAACCACTAAGCATCGGGTGCCGAAGCACCATAACGTCTGGAGCCAAACAAAGGCACAGAGAGGATTGTACCGCAAATAATTGGCAAAGATGCCATCCAAATCCAGATAACAACCTGGTCTGCTGGAATATTCCTGCCATAAAATACAACAACAGCAAAATTGGTTACTCCGCTTATTGCCAAATAAATCCTACTTAGGAACATGAGACGTATCGACAAATAGAATAGGGTTAAAGTAGAAATTCCGAGCAAGAGACCAACCGGAACACCGCCCAAGAAAAATGTAACACCAGCCGTTCCAAAAAGAGAAAATAGGCTGCTAACGAGGACAAGCAGAAGCAAAACACCCAAACGCAGGCAGACCAGGCGGAAAAATCGTACGGACCACATTTCTAGGTCTAAATATATCAGCCTTTGACCGTGTGCGACACTCTGGAGAGATAGGGTATGTTCTTGTTGTGATGGGGTTACCGTAATACGGTAGCGGTAACGCGCAGGTGACAAGATTAACGCGCAGGTGACGATATAAGGAGTGATAGGTCTAACCTGTGGTGTAATCCAGGTGATATACATGATTATGTTTGGGTTAGTCTGGGGGTTTTCTGGGTGGCACGACAAGCAGGCCTGGATAACTAATGAAATAAAAGACAAAAAGGAATGTAACCAAGGAGACCTATTTGTCAGCTTTTCAGTGCTGTCGTAGCAGGTATCCGGGCAAAGGCAGTGCCGCAGAAACTGTCACCAAATAATTCTGAGGATATCCACATCTGTCCATCTGTCTATACCCCACACAATAACAGTTGTCCAGAATCCAAGCAATAAAAATGGCCCAAACGGCAAACAGCTAATTCTCCCACTATTTTTAAAGAATCTAAAGAGACCTACAAATATCAGGATGCAGAAACAGAATGCCACAAGGAAGGCACTAGAGATTGCAATTATAGGGAAGGCAGGGCCCAGATTCGCCGCACACAAGAGCAGGGCAAGCGATAACTTTACATCCCCCATTCCCATACCGCCAAAAATAGACACAATAAAAAGGAATGAGGATAGGCCAATTGCGATAAGAGCAGAAAGGACAATATCCAAATTGGGGTGAACAATCTGATCCGCAAGTAACGCCACAATGCCAATTGCGATAAGCGGAAGCGTAATTGCATTGGGAAGCCGTAACTCTCTGATATCAGCTCTAAACAAAGCAGGAGTCGAGACGAAAATCGCGATAAACGCAAGGGTGGCAAAGGGAAGTCCAATAATACCCAGACCAATACCAGTCAGGATAACGATAAGTGCATAGATAGAATATGCCACGGGTTTTGTCATGGGCTTTACACTACACCGCGCGGAGAATACTAAAACAGGTTTTCAACAAACGTCTTAGTTAGTGACACAAGAAGTGATTTGGTAAACCTTCACGGAAGAAGATCAATAATAAAGTTAATAGTCGACTTGAGTGCCCTTCTTATCCTGCCTGGCTTTGATCTTTTACCCGTATCGGCATCTGTATCATCCGACGAAAGTCCATCAGAAGCGTTATGCATCACCAAGTTACCGGCTTTCACATCTCTGGTTTTTCCTTGAGCGGAACCAAGGATAAAGCCTTTCTGGGTATATCTCATAGGCTTGGGTAACTATATCTGTTAGTTCCTTTGGTATTGGTCCATGTCTTCTTATATGTAGGTTATAGAGGAGTTTGCGGACTAGGAGGGCGGGGAAACCATCGAATGCGAACGGGAATATGATCGATGGGAGAATCGTAAAAAAACAAGTGTAAAAAAGGCAAGCAAAGAAAGATAGCGCACCGAGATACCAGGCACTAATCGGGGTTCCAACTAGAAAAAAAATGCATACAGCCATGGTAGCCACATACACTCTGCTCCATTTTCTGCCATATCTTGTAACAGTGTCAAGCAGAAGGATTTGTCTGCGTTTGGTTGGGTTTTGGAAAGAGGGGGTTTGTGAGTAATAGGAGTAGCGGAGGAAGAAGGATCGTTTATCAATTCCCCAATCATCGAATAGCACGAGAGTATACTGTGAATGGTGCATAATTAGTGCTACGCAAAGTGCCACCAGAGCAACCACCAGAGCAAGTAAGAGCGGTTCTGTAAGTTGGATATAGGAAGGTACACCCAACAGAAGACATAAAATACCCCCTTCGACAGAATACTCATAAAAATCAAAGATCAACGTACGTGCAGTACTATCTCTGTAATATTTCCTAACTAATCCTGCCATGAACAGTCTTCTCTTATGTGGTCTTGTAAGGAGAAAGAGATAGGTGAAGAAACCTGTTAGGAGGGGAAAGAAGGATGATTGTCTGTTCATCGCGTCAGCACCCACAGCAGGCGAGTTGCACGAAGTGCATTACATACGCTTGCAACAAAGCCACCTGGGTTAATTGCATTTGGTTCTGAAGGGATCAAAGCGGATGTAGCGGGGTTGGAAGGGAGGGCAGGCGCTCAAAGACTCCATAAATACCTCAAATGGGGGCATAGCGGCGAGAGACGCTTTGGCAAGTTTCCCTGCTAACTTCCTTTGCAATTTACTCAAAACAATGTCAAACGCGAGCTTCAGGGCGGCCTTAACCGCAAGACCGGCGCCGAAGGAAGTGCCCGCAGCAAGGGCAACTTGTTCATGCCATTCCAGTTTTATGTAGAAACCCCATGGGTCATCACCCCAGGAAAGTCTTGTCTGTGTCTGTTGTGTTACATGTGTAAGGGTTACAGTTACACCATCCTTGGTTAGGGTTATTGTTTCTTGTCTCTTGTTACCTGTTACTTGTTTGGTGAATCCTGCTTGTTCTAGTTCTTTGATTATTTGGTTTGTGCCATCAGCTGTCAACCTTGTGGCTGTTTCTTGTACGTGCTGCGTCTCCGCGCTAACAGGCCCGATTGCGATCAGAGACATTAAAGGGATTATTAGCAATGCGGCAAGAATCCTCATTTTAACCACACTCATCACCATTACACATATTCAATCATTACAGACTCGCCCTCTCTCTGTAATGGACGCCTACATTTTAACACATGATCCACGCATTGTAACACCTGATTTAACACATAAAGCTGAGTGCAGGTCTATGCATTACAGATGAAGGTTACACACGCAACAAAGCCTTCGGTGCCTGGTGGGTTCGTTTGCACGCCCTGTAACTCTTAGGCGCGAGATACCTGTCGATGGGGTCATGCGTTGCACCTGCTGTGCGAAGAAAACCCGCCATGCTCCATATGTAAACATGTTACCGATGTTATGTAATGATGACTGTGTAATGAAGCTTATAAACGTGTTGCGCTGACTGACTAAGCGGGCACGACTAGATATCAACCCACGGTGGTGGAAAAATACTCTTTACACCGCTCAACATCAGAGCGAATGGCTGCCTTTAACGAGTCAATAGATTTATACAACATGGTATCTCGCAAGTGCGCGATGAACTCAACGTCAATCCGCCTGCCATACAGATCAAGTGAGGAAATATCCTCATAAAGCGCATGGGCCTCTATTTGCGAAAATTCCAAATCACCGAAGGTTGGATTTCGGCCTATTGAAACCGCTGCGGGATAGGATCGGTCAGAAATTATTCTGCCGATATACACCCCATCGGCCGGAATAAAGCCCGAGACGTCCTTGCCTAAATTAGCAGTAGGAAATCCCAATTCGCGACCACGCTTTTTGCCGTGCACAACTGTCCCCGTACAAACATGGTTCCTGCCAAGGCAGCTTGACGCATTGCCCACTTGACCCAGAGATAAAAATTTACGTATAAGCGTCGAAGAAATATTTGTCTTGCCAAATTGTATTTTTGGAATTACTTCAAGATAAAAGCCCAATTCGCGCGCAAGTTTCTCCAAAAGCATCGCATCACCAAGCCCACGAGCGCCAAAACGAAACCCATCTCCAATAACGATCGAAGACATATTCAATTTCTCAAGCAAAACTTTATGTACAAAATCTTCAGCCGACATTGACGCAAGCTCATCATCAAATCTAAGAATAAGACAGTTAGGAATATTGCAATTCTCTAAAAGAGAAAGCTTCTGCTCCAAACTGCAGAGGGGCGCAAAGGACATGTCTTTTTTAAAGAAAGTTTTTGGATCACGATCAAAAGTTACTACAAGCGCAGATGTGTCCTGATTCTGTAATGCTACGATTCTTTCCAACAAACGCCTGTGGCCGAGATGAACTCCATCAAATTTCCCTATCGTTAAAGCAGTACGCTTATCCCGCCCAAGGCAATCAAAACTTCTAAAGACCCTCACAGTGTCCGCTTACAATTATTCTCTCGACCCGATTAGGTAAGACGCCAATCAATTGGAGCGGAACCAAGGTCTCGTAAAAGGTCATTTGCTTTACTGAAAGGCTTTGATCCGAAAAAGCCCCTCGTGGCCGACATAGGACTTGGATGAACAGATTCGAGTATGGCAACCCTGTCACTCTGTAGAACAGACTTAAGCTCCTGTGCATGCCTGCCCCACAAAATCGCAATCAGCGGAACATCGCGGGCCGCAAGAGCTCTAACGGCAGTCTGTGTAATCTCTTCCCATCCAAGACCTCTGTGACTTGAGGGTATGCCCGGGCGGACCGTTAAAGTCCTGTTCAAGAGCATAACACCGCGTTCCGACCAAAGACTTATATCACCGTGCTGTGGCGGATCAAGGTTCAGATCACTTCGATACTCGGTGTATATATTTTGCAGACTGCCGGGAAGCGGACGCACCTTATGATCGACAGCAAAGCTAAGACCAATTGGATGCCCTTGGGTTGGATACGGATCCTGGCCAACTATAAGAACCCTTACAGAGTCGAATGGATAGCGAAAAGCCCTGAGAATATTACGCGGTGCCGGTAAGAATGACTCACCCTTTGAGCGAAGTGACCGCAAGCAATCTCCCATTGCAGCGAGATTGGATGAAACCGGCTCCAGAGCAGAAACCCATGTCGCATGAATAACGCCACGTTGCGCCAAAACATGAAGATAGCCCATCCCCAGCTAGAGAATGCCACCACGTCTAGTATTTCTGAAATATGCCAATAGGAACGCGACAGCACAGTATGCCAATACAACCGAAAAGCCTATATAGGGAGATGTGTACCCAGAAAGTGCATGTTCACCCGGTGTAGTCGGAAAGAAGTTAGTGGCACGCGTAACTGCACCGGGATACGAAAACCAGACAAAATTCGGGATAAGAAGCGAAAGCACCGGATCAGCGACGAAAACATATGGAAAATAGACCGACATAAAAACAACAGCACCGCGCAAAGCCCAGCCAAGAAAATACGCCATGAGGCCAACAACACTCGATACAGGGATACAAGACAAAAGCGACAAGAAGAGATCAGAACTAAAAGCCTTCGCAACCGGGTAGCCGGCAAAAGCCAGAAAGACTGAACTGAAAAGAACCGACAGAACACAAATAGCCAGCACAAAGAGCGCAGACAGAACAACAGCCTCAATAGCTCTTAGGAAAAAGAACCTACGCCAATCGCCAAGCAATAGCGTGGCACGAAGAATATACCCACTTACAAAATCCCTAGAAATAAACATAATCCCCACAGCCGGGATAAATATGGTAATGGTCGAGACCGGCATGGAAACAATGGCCTTACTGACGGATTCGTGAGAGACACCTCCTTGAGAGACTAATAACCAATTAGACAATGCGGTCAAAATGACGAGAGCAATATTGATTGAAAAGAATACCCAAAGATACGCAGATCTGAGAGATCTAAGGAAATCTATATACAAAAATCTAAAATTATCCATACTGAACCGCACTATCATCTGTAAGACGGAAATAAGCCTTCTCAAGATCCCCACCATCCTTGGCCAGGTCTGCAAGATCACCATTATAACGAAGCTGCCTCTTCAGGATCAGAGTGCGGGTTACAACCTGGGAGAGCTCATGATGATTATGGCTCGATACAAAAGTTGTAAGACCGCGCTGCGTCCTGGCTTTTATAATTTCCCTAAGCCAAGTAATACCCTCAATATCAAGACTGTTCGTTGGCTCATCAAGAACCAAGAACTCTGGAGACAGCATCAGAAGACAAACAAGAAGAACCCTTCGTTTCCAACCCTGGGAAAGCGACTTGAAGCTCTTCTTTCTCTTGGAAGCAAGATCAAAATCATTTATGTACCTATAGACATCACTGTCATTCAGTTGCCTATGCCTCGCCTCAAGTGAGAAATAACGAATAACGCTAAGGCCATAGGGAACAGCCGGGATATCAAGCATAATCCCAGTATTAAGACCGCGCTGCGTCGGTGTGCTTAGAACCGAGTGAAAGGCTATTGCCCCGGAGGACGGTGGCATAAAGCCAAGAATCAGGTTGATAAGGGTAGTCTTACCACCACCGTTTGGACCGATAAGGCCGACACAGTCACCCGCCCTAACCTCGAAACTCACACCTTCTATGGCGGCATCTTTTCCGTAGAACTTTGAAAGGCCATCCACAGCAAACAGAAGCTCGCCTTTTTTTACACGCGACTCGGCAATATAATCCAAAAGCTTTGCCACTTCACTCCCCTGCCATTCACAAACGGACGAACCAAATAGCAATTCAGACGCACATCCGGGTTCCACCGAATGATCAAATTGTATAAGAAAATCTCAAAAAAGAAAATACCGAGGACTGCACCTGGATAAAAGAAAGCAAGACCTGACCCACTTGCCCTAAATCCAAGTTCAACCATAAAGACACCGACTAATAACATGTGTATCTTTATGGCAAGATATTGAATTCATTCTAAGTTTGCGACTGCACCGTGGTCTTTTGGGATACGTAAGAGAAACCTAGAGATAACACCCGCGATAATTACAATCAACGAAGCAATGGCAGGTGGGATAAGTAAATAAAACTTTTCTGGAATAAAGCCCCCTCGCACAAAGTACAGTGCGGTTCCAGAGAAAAACCCAAAGAATAAGGATCCAGCCAAGATATAACTCCTTGCAAGAGCAAGAATCCTATAAGCAAAGGCTGGATTTATTGCCCTCTTGCCCTTTACGAGAACGAGTTTTATTCTAATCGCGAGAATAATTTGTATCAATGCAAGAGCCAAGCAAGCAAAAACAAAAGTGTACGACGGGACAAACACACTGTATCCAAGTTCAGAAAGAACCTGGCTTGCTAGGGCAGCGATTACAGCACTAAAAACAATCAGTGCCGCGACGAGCGCTGCGGTTTTATTCATATTTTCCGTGTGGCTCTGTTTTTCCGCGTGATTCTGTGTGTGACAATCCAGCATCAAAATCCTGTTCAGAATCATAATTCTGGCCCGCTGACGGAGTAACATACGCTTTATTATGCGCTGAACAATTGTTTAGTCTGGTAATAGAGTGCCTGAATAATTCATACCCGGAATCTCGAAGGGTAGCAACAGAGCTTATTTGATCCTCAGGAAGACCATGTATCAAGTCAGTAATTGGGCCATGTCCGGGGATATGCAGATCAGGATCTATACTCTCAAGTGGCAAAAGCGCAAAGGCTCTCTTACTGAGCCTTGGATGTGGAATACATAACCCGTGTTCAGTAATTTGAACCCCCTCCGCGAGCAGGATATCAAGGTCAATATGCCGATTAACAAACCCATCCTGAGTGTGCGCCAAAGTTGACGAATGTAAAGGCTGTTGGATGCCTTGGCGTCCGGCACAAGGATAATGTAACTGGTTAGGATTATCGCTAGTTGAATCAGCCTGGTGGGCGTCTTGAGCGGAAGATAAACTGTGACGAGTTCTACTGTGACGAGTTCTTCCAAGCTTTTTCTCTATACAAAGCATTAAGGCAAGCAAATCCTGCATGGATAAAGCAGTATCGATTGCGATTGCAGTATTCAAAAATACCGGTAGAGATTCATCAAGACTCTCGCCAACAACGGCGGTGGTTCGGAAAAGCCTGCCGAGTGAGACAAGTTCAATCATTGGATGATCTGCAATATCCTTGATCGCGCGCTGGACATTATCCAGGCAATTACCTACATTTGCACCGATGCCTATATAGACCCTTGTTACACTTTCGGAACGCACTTTCCTAACCGTGCACGATAATTGAAGGCCTGTAAGATTTGTGTGTTCTTTAGCATAATCACCTCTGGTATCAGGTTTATGCATAGCATGACAGGCGGCTGTGTTACTTTGTTTCATATAAGCGAGCGGAGGGTTTGGCTTTGTTATGCTGAGGCTTACCCACTCAACCATTGGATCTAGGACGGCAATCTTTGCAAGGTGATCAGCGAGTGTCTCAATAAGATTCACAGATGATGCGGTGGCATATTGCACAAACTTTCCAGTCAATGAGTCATAGTCTAGGGTTGAGTCAATCTTGTCTTCTGGAAAATGTTTTAATTGAATATCTGCATCGATAATGAATTGCTGACCGTAGTCCCGCTCAGAACGATACACCCCATGATATGCATACACGCGCAGACTTCTTATCTTTATAACGGGCGGGGCAATCATGTTGCGGACTTGACTCACGCCACTTTTTAAAGAAGCTCCTGTTTCAGAATTGTTGGTGTGGTTACTGGAGGCAGTGGTGTCATCAGTGTTGCCTTGGCCGGGTATTGCGGTGTCTATTCCGGTATTTGCCGCCCGTTTGTGGGCCTGATATACCGAGCCGTATTGCGCAAGCTGTAGAGTCCGCAGCGCCGTGTGAGCTGAGGCAACATCATGTACACGCACGCCCCATGCTCCACGTGTTATGGCAATAGCACTCAGTATCCCGCTTGGCAGATCGCGCGCAAGTATTTCGCGGTTATCCAACCCTCCAACATTCTTAGAATCTTTAGGAGAAAAATCATGCCCCTTAAATACTCGACTCAAAAACCTCTTGCGCGAAAGACCAATCAGCACGGGAAAGCCCAGCTTAACAAAGCAATCAAGGTTTCTGAACAACTGCCAATTATGGTCACTTGTTTTAGAAAAGCCAAAACCAGGATCAAGGATGATCTGGTCGCTCTTTACCCCAGCGGCAGTAATACGCTCGATATCAAACTTAAGCTCTCGAAGAACATCACTCACAACATCGTCGTAATGAGCAAGGCTATCCATAAACATGGAGTGCCCACGCCAATGCATCGCGATGTATTTACAGCCTGCATCGGCTATCACTCTTAGCATGTCCGGGTCGGCTTTGCCCGCTGATACGTCATTTATAATGGCAACACCCATGCTAAGGCCCTCTTTTGCTGTGTCTGCATTCATGGTGTCAAGACTTACATGAATACCTTCGGATAGAAGTTCCCTAACTACGGGTAAAACCCTTTTTTTTTCTTCTTCCACGCTAATCCGCTCAGCACCCGGGCGTGTCGATTCACCCCCAACATCGATTATTGAAGCACCCTCAGCAAATAACTTTCTACCTTGGGTAATGGCAGCAGAGGGGTCTAAAAACAGTCCACCATCACTGAAAGAATCATCGGTTATATTCAGAATGCCCATTACATTAGGAGGTGGAAATGGGTCGGGAGTATAGCTCATGTTCATCACAATACACGTTAACCCAAGCGAAATAGCAGGTACACGCTACCGGATTATTGTCATAAAAGAGATGATATCGGCATCTCCTATACCCCGATGCGCGAAGGTCGTAACTTCTGTATTTCCAGCTTCATCCAAAATGCAGGTATGCCGGGCAGCAAGTGACACAAGAACGCGGCGCGCACAAAGGCCCGTATAAATCGCATCAGCTATTTGATCTGTTACGCGCTCCTGAATGCTAAGGCGCCGCGCAGCACATCGCACCAGGGAAGTGAGATTACCTAGGCCTGCAAGAAACTTCCCTGGTTCATACAGCAGATTCGCCGTGCCCACAAATGGTAATAAGTGATGTTCACAGATCGATCTGAATGGTATATCGCGCAAAATCACAATCCCCTTTTGTGTGTTGGGAATTAGGTCAACAAGGCAATCTGCTGGATTCGTTTCACTACCAGAGATAAGAGACTCAAGGCCAGAGGATGCAATAGAAGGAGTCTCCTTTAGCCTGCCTACGTCCTGCCCAAGCGCGGACAGCAAATTCGCCACCGCGGATTGCGCCGAACCACTCTCAAATCTACACAACTTCGTCACCGAATGGCTGAACTTATTCCTGAGTCTCCGAATCCTTCCTCGGGCGCCTTGCTGAAGGCAACCTACGTCTGTTGGAAGTTCTCTTTGGCGATTTTGCGGTCACTTCGGAATCGGGCCCCATCGCACTGTACTTTACGGGTGGTTTATTACTCGGCTCGCGATTAGGGGCGGACTGCCAAACATGACGCTCAGGCAATTTGCGAACACCTTTGAAAATCTCAGCAATTTCATCCTGATTCAGAGTTTCTTTCTCAAGAAGATTTAGGGCTAAATCGTCCAAGAGGTTTCTATTATTGCTTATCACTTCCCAAGCCTCGTCATGGGCATTCTGTATAAGCGCCCGAACCTGGACATCAATCCTTTCCGCAGTAACTTCAGAATAATCACGAGCGGTCATTTGACCTACACCCATAAGCGTTTCGTTATGTGCGTTACCAAATTTCACTGCACCCAAATCTTTACTAAGACCAAATTCGGTTACCATCTTGCGGGCGATACTGGTTGCCTTCTCAATATCATTACTTGCACCTGTCGTGGGGTCATGAAAGACAAGCTCCTCTGCGGCGCGACCTCCCATTGCATATGCCAACTTGTCAAGTAATTCATTGCGCGTAACTGAGTAGCGATCCTGGACCGGCATAACCATCGTGTAACCTAGGGCCCTGCTGCGCGGAAGAATAGTGACCTTCGTAACCGGATCCGAATAACGCATAGCCGCGGCGGTCAAGGCGTGTCCAGCTTCGTGATAAGCCGTAACAAGCTTTTCGTGATCCGTCATAACCCTGCTGCGGCGTTGAGGCCCTGCCATAACCCGATCAACAGCCTCATCAAGCGCGCGGTCATCGATTATCTGGGCATTGCTCCTGGCTGTAAGAAGCGCAGCCTCATTTAAAACATTGGCAAGATCTGCGCCTGTAAAGCCAGGGGTTTTACGAGCTAACACTTCAAGATCAACCGACTTACTAACAGGCTTCGTGCGTGCATGAACTTGAAGTATTTTTAGGCGACCCTGCAAATTTGGCGCATCAATTGCAACATGTCGGTCAAAACGACCGGGGCGCAATAGCGCAGAGTCGAGAACATCAGACCTGTTTGTTGCGGCAATGAGTATTATGTTTGTTTTAACATCGAATCCATCCATCTCAACCAAAAGCTGATTGAGGGTCTGTTCGCGTTCATCATGACCACCACCAAAGCCTGACCCACGGCGGCGACCCACGGCGTCAATTTCGTCTATAAATATTATCGAAGGAGAATTCTGCTTCGCTTGCTCAAACAAATCCCTGACGCGACTTGCACCAACACCAACAAACATCTCAACAAAATCAGAACCGGAAATTGAGAAAAACGGGACGCCGGCCTCACCGGCAACTGCACGAGCCAAAAGGGTTTTTCCGGTCCCCGGAGGTCCGAACAGTAAAACCCCCTTTGGGATACGCGCACCGAGTTTGCGGTATTTATCAGGGTCGCTTAGAAAATCCTTTATCTCCTGAAGCTCCTCAACGGCTTCATCGGCGCCTGCAACATCTGTAAAACGCACCTTGGGCATTTCCTTGCTAACAAGACGTGAGCGCATCCTAGAAAACTGGGCAATCCCCCGGCCGCCGGCAGCTTGCGGACCTGCCATAAACCAGAGAAATAGTCCAATTGCAGCAATTGGCAATAGCATGCTGATAATAGACCCCCAGACACTGGGCGCTGGCACTTCATCTGTAAAGCCATCCTTTATTTTTGCTTTGTTTACGGCATTTACGATCTCGGTAGCACGCTGACTGACATAATTGAACTGTACTTTTGTTCCGTGGTTCTTGTAGGGGGTCGCAAGCTCCAGATCAACCCTCTGATCTCTGTCAACTATCCTCACGGACACCAGGGAGTCGCTTTTTATCAGCTCTAACCCCTCTTCGGTGCGTATAGATTGATATGCATTTGTGAGAAACAGATTGACAGCGACCCAAACCCCCACAACAAGGAGCACGATATAGAGCACAGGGGATTTTGTTATCTTCGACAAGATTATTGCTCCAAAACGTACACTGACTTCAGATTACGATATTTCTCGGCGTAATCCATACCATAACCAATAACAAACTCATCTGGAATATCAAAACCCAGGTATCTGACGTCAGTGCCCCTCGCATGGGGTTTGCGTAACAGAACACATGCCTCGATACTTGCAGGACGTCTCTCGCGCATCTTGGCCAAAAGCCACCCGAGAGTTAGACCACTATCAACTATATCCTCAATAATAAGGACATGCCTATCCCTTATGTCGGCGTCTAAATCATGGACAATCCGTATACTACCGCTGCTAACAGTGTCATTTCCGTAGGATGATAATGTAACCCACTCTATTCTGAGATCACTGCTCAAAAGCCTGCTTAGATCAGCCATAAGCATAATCGAACCCTTTAAAACCCCGAGCAGAACAATCGAGGTTCCACGATAATCCTCGTCTATCTGCAAAGCGAGCTGTGCAAGTCTCCTATGGATTACTGCTTCTGATAAAAGCGGCTTCATATGCTTACAGTTTACCGCGTAAGGTGTGCATGTAAATGTAATTACCAACCCTCTGTGCCGTAATTAACCGTGGCAGGTTTACATGCTTTATGTCACAAGATGAGCACAGTAGTCTCTCTATTTGACGGGTGTGTTTAAAACTCAAACTAACAGTAAAATACTGTAGGGCAGCAAGTCGTATAACCCTAAGTCGAATAGGTACTGGGGTTTTTTGAAGAGTATTAATCGGCAGCCTAATTGACCAATCTGATTCTTTAGACGCTATCTCATCGAGCAATTCATTTGATAAATGATCAAGATATTCAGTATCCAATTGTGCCAACTTAGCGGTTCGCGATAGCGCGTATTTAACACCCGGTCCAATTTCATTTTCCAAAACCGGCATAACATTGTGACGAATCCGAACACGCGAAAAACGCACATCCTCATTATGAGGATCATTCCAGTAATCGAGCCCATAGAACTCACAAATCTTACCTGTTTCATGCCGGGTAATATCCAAAAATGGCCTTATAAACACGCCAAAGCGCGAATCTATATCTGCGTTTGTGAAGCGCGTTGCGGAACCCTCCACGCATTTACAAGATGGGTGCGGAAAATAACTTCTGTTCTCATTGCGCGGTTCGGGAGGCGGTGGGTACGGGCGTGAGTCACATGAACACCGCTGTGTTGAGTCACATGAACACCGCTGTGTATTGTGGGCATACACGGCGGTGACGGAATTACACGCCTTATTATTCATGTATCTGCAATCTTCCGGAGTGTACGATACAGCCTTCATACCTCGCAAACTTGACGGGCCCGAACCGCGCATGAGGCCGAGTAAAACCGTTTCTGCTTGATCATCGAGTGTATGGGCAAGGATAATCGCATAAGCTTTAGTTTCTTCAAGAGCATCATAAAAGGCAGCATAGCGTGCAATGCGGGCAGACGCCTCTGGCCCAGCAGATACTCTCGAGGGCGAGACTCTCTTTATCAGAATGGGATTTAGTGCAAACTGCTCTGCCCGTATTCTGACTTCGTCAGCAATGCGTGCAGAATTCTCCTGCAAACCATGGTCTACCACAACGGCACCAACGCGTCCGTTCAGGCGCGGAATAACCCATGACGCGATTACCATAGCGGCCAGCGAGTCTCTCCCGCCAGAAAGAGCAATCAAAACGAGTTGATTATGCAAATCCGCTGGAAGGGTGTTTAGCATAGCGCGCCGTGCATTTGCAACTGCAGGAGTTATGCGGGGCCTGTGCAACACGGTACTTCAGTGTACCGTGTTGACATATGAGTGTATAGTACGGCTAGCAGTGGTAGAGAGGTCACGATATGCGGTATATGTAAGGGTGTCGGTATATGTAAGGGTAGCTGTGTGGGGTTTTAGGCCAGCACCTGCGTTGATATGTGTTTGTTGTGTGATAGTCACAGGTAACCAGTTGCGAACCGGGGGGTTACGTATACTCTATGTGTGTTACAGGTTGTGCAGTATAGGTTACAGGTTACGCACCGGCGAGTTACCGGTTGCACGGTTATGTGCAACACGTGACGCACCATGAGTTACAGGTTGCGGGTGTGCGTATTACACGTAACACAGCAGGGGTTACCGGTTACACAACACAACGTTACAGGTTACGCAGGTAGTGATTACCACCCGCGCAGGTATGAGTTACATGTAACACAGGCAGGGGTTGCAGGTCATGCAGCTCATACGCCATAGGTTGCGCGGGGATAGGTAACAGGTTGCTCTGTGCCGAGTTACATGTAACCGGAAGCCTGGGGTAAGTTCCTCTTCTTGTCCATGATATAGATAACAGTCATGGGTGTGGGTTGTTTATTACAGCGTGTGTTACCAGTAACTCTGTTTAATGGGTAACCTGTTACGGATTGTAGGTGACCACCCCGCACAACACAGCGTTACAAGTCGCGCAGGTGTGGGTTACAGGTAACACAGGCATGTGCAACACGTAACACAGCATTACATGTTATGCGCAGGTGAGTAACATGTTGTGCGCCAGCGGGTTACAGATTACGGGTGTGGGTATTACACGTAACACAACATAGGTAACCACGTAACACAACATTACGTTACAAGTCGCGCAGGTGTGAGTTACCAGTAACACACCGGGGGTTACAGGTTAGACCTGAGAGATTAGTTGTGTCGTATGTTGATCCAGGAAGGAGTCTACGAGTCCGCCTGTGATATTGCCCTTGGTTACGATATTGCCTAGACCATTGCCTAGGACACCGAGTGGGTTACTCCAGAAGTATCTGGGTGATCGTATGGGAGCAGCTCTCTTAGATCTGTGATGCTTTGGGTCTGTGACTGTGGCATTTACAAACACATCCTTGATGCTTGAGACCATTAACACTTGGGATTGTGGATACCCAACAATCCCACTTGCAGTGCTGAATAACAGTCAAGCGCTATTAAGTGGAAGAAGAGACGCAAATTGTCACACAACCATCTGGGTTAGCGGCATAATCGATACGGGCGAAAACCTTGAATGACTCGGATTGTATCCCAGCTGCATAAGCCACGAGCCAGCGGCGGCAATCATTGCACCATTATCGGTGCACAGCGCAATAGGTGGGATCTTTACGTCCAAGCCGTGGATTTTCGCTCTTTCGCAAAGCATCTCTCTAATGCGATTATTTGCAGCTACCCCACCACCCATAACTATTAGATCCACATCACTGGCCAAGGCAGCCGCTACAGTTTTTGCTGTCAAAACATCTGCAACGGCTTCCTGAAAACTTGCAGCAATATCTTCTATCTTGGGTATCGAATGGGCTGGATTACTCTTTATTCTTTCAACAACCCTACCAACCGCGGTTTTCAACCCTGAAAAAGAAAAACTATACCTGTTGTGTTCTTCAAAATGCGTCAACAGCGCCCTTGGAAACTCCACGGCATTGGGGTTACCCGAACTGGCAAGCATCTCAATCGCAGGACCTCCGGGATACTGAAGGCCCATAAGTCTTGCGATTTTGTCAAACGCCTCACCGGCTGCATCATCCAGTGTCTCACCTAAAAGCGATATCTTATTGTTATGTATTTTCAACAGACAGGAATGCCCACCTGATGCAAGCAAAACAACTGAATCTCTGACATGCATATACTTACAAACATCTCGTAAAACACGCCGGGGAGGTGTATAGACACACAGGTTTGAATGTCTGTTTACCTGCGTTGTATGCGTATGTGAGTGTGTCGAACTGGCGTCATTCTCAATTCCATTAGATCCGATACTGTCCCTGCGGTGAATAACACCAAGGCCATCATTAGTGTAATCATCCAGAAAAGCCGATACGGCATGTCCAACAAGATGATTTACACCATAAACAGGCGTCCCCGTAGATAATCCCAAAGCCTTGGCCGCAGAAACGCCAACAGAAAGACTGGTAACAAGTCCAGGGCCTGCGGTAACAGCTATACCATCAATATCTTTAATACAGAGCTGTGCCGTCTCAAGCGCCAATTCAAGCAAATTTGGCAAATACTCAAGATGCGCCCGAGCAGCTATTTCGGGGATAACACCGCCAAAAGGTTTATGGCGTAAGCTTGATGAGGCAACCTCATTTGCAAGAACAGTTGAACCAGACACTATGCCAACACCTGTTTCATCGCAAGATGTTTCGATTCCGAGGATAATAGACACTATAACTCTTTCTTCATAGTTATTGCATCAACGCCGTTATAGTACTTTGGTCGCCGACCCAGGGTAACAAAACCGTGTTTTTTATACATTCCAATAGCTGGAAGATTACACACCTTGACTTCCAAAAAACACCTTTTCACGCCAGCATCTCTCGCATATTCAAAGAGATGTCGCAATAAAATACCCCCCAATCCCTTACGACGCCAAGCAGGATCAATCGCTAATGTTTCAAGATCAACATCCTCAAACCTCGGGTGCGATATCCCGGCATACCCAACCGGCATATCGCTGACCTTTAGCACAAAATAGCTACCCAAGCGCAGCTGCTGTAGCATGGTCGCAGATGACCATTCTTCCCCGGTAAAGGACCCGCGTTCAATCTTCATAATATCGGGCAAATCATGTAAGGACGCGGGGTGAATAGAGACTAAATCCTTATTGATTTCGCCCGATGGCACCCTAAGAGTTACATCGGCACGGCGCATATAGAATGGTTCAATCCTTGAACAGGCCCTTTTTGCCTTGAGTTGCAAATACGCCAACTTACCCAAGATAACAGGATTAACAGCGCTAACAGGCAGGATGGGTTGGGTATTCGGACGGTCAGATGTGATCGATTTGTCAATCGAGGCGTCTGTTTTTAGAGTATCTGTTTCACGCATTGAATTTTTTGACACTACGTTGATTGCGCAGTCGTGTGCTTGCGGAACTCGTGCGCGGAATATTCCGGGGGGTATTGTAGATGACACATTTGGTGGACAGGAACCCCGATCGATATGCCGCCCTGTCCGGCGCGGTCTTGGCGATCCGGTTAACGTGCCATTTGACTCTTTCTGTGCCTCAAACTGGGGTTCGTGTGCGCTTGCAACAAATACCGGATTGAACGGGAAGTCCTGAGACAAAATATTTATATCGCAAGAATCGATTAGTCCTGGACCTGCATAAATAATAGGTAGTCCGTCATTATCAAGTCCCGTATAGCGACTCCAATAAAACTGCCTGCGACCCGCTGGTGTAATAATTGTTCTTGCAATAGATGGCACATTTCGATGTATAGCGTCGCCCATGGAATATGTATTCCTGTCACAGAATTCTTCATGATTGGCTCCATCGGCGCTTTTGCTGACAGGTTCATGATGTGAAAAAACCTGCGATGTATGCAACCCTCGGTCGCAGAAAACATGTTCTTCGCAAGAGAGATAACCCATATAAATCGCATCATGCGCCATGACACCGTAAACAGGGATAGATAACGACAGTCCAAGGATGCGCGCAGCAACCAAGCCAGACCTCAAACCTGTATAGAACCCCGGACCCAAGCAAACAGCGATAAATGATAATGACTGCAGCTCTGAACATGCCTGACTGATTGCCTCTGCTATAAGTTCTGAATGCAGACGGCCAGAATCCTCTATACACTTCCCAACCGTTGTAATACGATTATTGTCAATTTCGAGGCACGCAATAGCCAAGCGCGAGGATGTATCTATTGCCAAAATCTTCATACGCCTACTGCGTGAGTGCCCTACTGTGACTGAGACATTGTGTGTGACTGAGACATTGTGTGGGTTATGAATGCAAGTTCTTTGATATCAAAACCCTTTGCATGCAGTGTAAAAATACGGGTATTATCCTTGGATGTAAAATCAATCTTGAAGCTAAGATACCTCGGCAAATTCCAAAAGAAACTCAGGGGCCATTCGACAACAGTGACTCTATTATCTAGGTCAAGATCAAAATCATCAAAGTCATGAATAAGCCTGTAACAGTCAACATGATTCATTCCGCCGTTTTGAGCAACATGCTCCCTTACCAAGGTAAAGGTCGGGCTAACAACCGCACTCTCAATTCCAAGACCGGCAGCTATACCCTTTGTAAAGGTGGTTTTTCCTGCACCAAGCTCACCAACAAGCAAGACAACATCTCCCGGTTTTAAGACACTTCCCAAAACATAACCAAGACATTCTGTTGCACCACAAGTTGGGACTTGTATGCTCCATGGAGGATGCGAAATAGTTGTATTGTGCTGAGCAACAACATTCGCAATTGCAAAACCGGATGAGTGGGTTACGCTGGCCGCCCATTCATTCAGGCCCAATTCATCTGCTTTGAGCAGCATACTACCAGAAAGAGATACAGAGATTGGCAAGTGTGTCCCGCCGGATGTTTGGATATCGTGCCATGTACCAGCAAGACCGCCAAGGGCTTTTATAACACTCTCCTTGAGGGCAAATCTAACAGAAAGGGCCTTTCTGTTATAAGAATTCGATAGCTCGGTTGGCGCAAACAAACGCTCAAGAAGGCGATTGGATCTGTCTATCTTTTTTTTGAAGTCGATGATGTCAACAAGATCCACTCCGGTGCGCATACGCAGTTCAGTCTAACATGCGGGCGTATATCTATACTTCCTGTTATGGTTCCAGAGGTAAAGCTTAGTCCTTTAGGTAGACCCGTAGATCCTGATGTAGCACCTGTTGTATCTACTAATACATATGTGGATATAGAAAAGCTTCCGTAGAGTATAGGTGTAATACTTACATTACTCTGACTCTGTGTGTACAGTAATACACGTGCTTTTAGGCTTGGATTAGCGTATGAGTATATAGTGTGGCTGACTGAGTATACAATACGGACAGCAAGGTACGGAACAGTGTTGAAGCTAATATTAGCAAAGCTGCGGTCACCTTTGCTTACTGCGCACCGATTGACTGAGTTCAATCTTACGAATCCTAATAGCCTCTGGTGTTACCTCAACACACTCATCCGGTCCCGCGAACTCAAGACATTCTTCAAGTGACAAATGTCTGGCGGGGACTATTTTCTCCAGCTCTTCAGCCGTGGAAGAGCGGGTATTAGTAAGTTTTTTTCCTTTTGTAACATTAACATTTAGGTCGCCGGGACGAGAGTTTCTGCCAACAACCATACCTTCATAAACCTGCTCGGATGGGGATACAAAAAACAAGACCCTCTCCTGAAGCCCAAGGATTGCATAAGATGTCACATGCCCTGCCCTATCGGCTACGGCTGATCCTTGTGCTCGCTGGTTAATCTGACCGGACCACGGAGCATAGGAATGAAAAATCGCATTTGCAGTCCCAGTGCCGCGAGTAATTGTCAAAAACTCAGTACGAAATCCAATTAACCCCCTTGAAGGGACAACAAAATCAGCATTTGTCCACCCGGCATTGGATATAACGCTCTCCACCCTACCCTTCCGTTCGGCAAGTAATTTTGTCACTGAACCAAAATACTCGTCCATGAGGTTTACGGTCAATAGTTCATATGGTTCATGGAGACTACCATCTACAATACGTGTTACGGCGCTGGGCTTTCCAACGGTTAGCTCAAACCCTTCTCTTCGCATTTGCTCGATAAGAACTGCAAGGGCCAGCTCTCCTCTACCCTGCACTTCCCAGGCATCGGTTCCCCGGGTTGGAATGACCCGTATAGAAACATTGCCAATTGTCTCTCTGTCAAGTCGCTCTTTTATTTGCGTTGCCGTGAGCTTATGGCCCGGGACACCCCCTGCCAAAGGAGATGTGTTGACACCGATAACAACCGAAATTGCCGGCTCATCAATGGATATACCGGGCAGGGGTCTGACATCATCAGGGTCGCATATGGAGTCACCTATCATTACATCCGGTATGCCAGCGATGGCGACTATATCACCAGCAGAGACTGAAGGGACGGGCACGCGATCCAAAGCAACTGTCTTGAGCAGCTCAGTTACCCTGACATTCACCCGCTGTTTAGATGAGGCATTTACCCAGCAAACTGTCTGCCCCTTTGATATGCTGCCGTTATAAATTCTTGTAAGAGCAAGGCGACCCAAGAACGCCGAGGCATCGATATTGGCAACATGTGCTTGGAGCGGGGCGTTTTTATCATATTCCGGTGCCGGGATATAGCTTATTATTTTTTCAAATAGGTCATCGAGATTATTTCTATCTGGCAATTGTCCATTATCTGGCTTATTTATGCTCGCCCGGCCTGCCCTGCCAGAAACATATACAATCGGGACATCAAGGATACTGTATAGGGCCGGATCGTTTATCTCTTCTGCCAGGGATATTAATAAGTCCTGAAATTCAGAAACAACATCATCTATACGAGCATCACTTCTATCTGTTTTATTAACCGCAAGAACAATCGGAAGCTTTTTGAGTAATGCCTTTTTCAGAACAAAGCGGGTTTGTGGAAGTGGGCCTTCGCTTGCATCAACCAGTACAACAACACCGTCGACCATAGACATTCCCCGTTCGACCTCTCCGCCGAAATCCGCATGCCCGGGTGTGTCGACTATATTTAGTGTCACAGATCTTCCGGATGACTTGTAGGTAACTGCGGTATTCTTTGCGAGAATCGTGATTCCCTTTTCACGCTCGAGCTCATGCGAGTCAAGCACCCTATCTTCTGCAGTGGTTGAATCGCTCGTCTGTTGAAGCATCGCGCTAATCAGGGTTGTCTTGCCGTGGTCTACATGTGCTACAACAGCAATATTTCTTATATCCTTGGTTATCACAGATATGTTTTCCTTATAAGTAACACAGTTAAATAACTGGTAACACAGTTAAATAACACAGTAATAGCTTGTTCAGTATATATACAGCACTAACAGTTGTACTACTAAGGGTTGTAGCAGAGGAAGTATAGGAAGGTGCAGTACCTGTTACTACTACTGTATATATACCTTGGCTAACACCTGTATCTATGCTTCCTGTTATGGTTCCATTGGTTCTGTCAAGGGTTACTGGTATCAATATTGATGGTTACGGTGTTACTGTCTGTGGTTAGGGTGGTTGGGCTTATTGTGTAACTGGTTATAAAACCTGTTACAGATAAGCTGACAGGTGTTGTTGTGTATATGGTTATGGTTGTACCAGATAGAGATGGTGCTGTACTGGTAACAAGAAATGTATATGTTGCACTAACACTTGTACTAGTAAGGGTTGTAGCAGAGGAAGTATAGGAAGGTGCAGTTGCAGTAATAGTTACTGTATATGTTCCAGGCACAATACTTGGGGTGATTGTTATATTGCCATTGGTTTTATCAATACCTAGTCCTTTAGGTAGACCTGTGGCATTAGTTCCACCAGATGTAGCATCTGCCATATATAACATTTATGGGTGTAGCTATATAAGACAGATTGGTGTATGTTGTTGTGAGTTACAGGTGACATAACAGGCGTAACAGGTCGCGCACCGCAGGGGCGACGTGTAGCACAACACACAGGTTACCGGTAACTCTGTAATGGGTTACAAGTCGTGCATGCATGGGTTACAGATTCACGGTTACAGGTCGGTGCAGGTATAGGTTACAGGTAACTCTGTTGCGGGTTACTCTGCTACTGCGGCTGGTTCTGTGTGTTTGCTGTGCAGTGTCTGTTTATACACTTACTTGCACCTACGGTTATGACAATCCATGTCTGTTGGGTAGATGATGTTGAGTTTTTATAGGCAGTAATGATTAGGGTTACAGTACCCTGTGTCTGGTTTGTTTTACCACTTCCCGTGTATGTCCATGTGTTACTGACCGTGTCTATGGTGAAGTTAGATAGAGATTGGGTAGATACAGGGATTGGGGTATAACCTTCTCCACCCTCGGTTAGTTGATCTGTGGGGTATAGGAATGTATCACTGCCATTTGCTCCACGCGAAGGCACATCACTGATACTTACCGCTTGATACTGTGCCACAGTGTTATCCATGACACAGTGTAATCCATGGCACACCACCCCTGCCAGAGCCTGTTTGATGTGTATACACCTGTGTTAGCAACTGCATAAGAAGTTATATAACCCGTTGTCTTGGGTGTAATAGTTATAGTACTCTGACCTATAGATACACCTGTGGCTTGGTTAGATAGAGATGGTGCTGTACTTTGATCAACAAGAAATGTATGTTGTACTCATAAACGTAACAGAAGCTGTTCTATTTGGTGAAGTTAGTGCATGAACACTACTACTATTACTGGGTAATACATAAAAGGTATATGTAACAAGATAAGAAGGTATACGAGACTTGGTAATATCAGCGGCAACAGGTGAACAGATTAACCTTCATCGAGTTTCTCTCCAAGATCTGCGTTTATCTCTGACATAACATCCACACAATCGGCATCCTTGCTGGCCAAACATTCCTCCATATTCTTCCTAAGCTTTTCAGAAACCTCAGACCTTTTACGAGATTTACCGGTTTTACTAGGCTTTTTGAATGTTCCTTTAGATTTTACGTATCCGGGTTTTTCTGATTTTCTCTCATTATCCTCTCCTGAGTTATTCGGGATAACCATCAAAAGAACAACAAATACAGATACGAACAGTGCGATAAACAACACAGAAGGACGTTTTAGTTTACCGAGGATGGCAGCAACGTATTTGTTATCAGTTAGTTTCAGAATAATCTGTGATTTTCCGGTCTGTCTATTAGAATCAACAGGATTGGGTGATTCGCGTAAGTTATACCCAGAAGTATCATGCAAAGAAATTGGGTGTTCAAACCTGAGTGGCTGGGGATCGGCCAGCCTGAAAAGACTTGCCTCGACCCATGCGGGTAATTCCGGATCAAATGGATCAAGTCTTTTTCTTACCCCTGCGGATATTTGCAACATTTGTTCTTGTTTTTCGTTTATGAGTACTGCACACCCCCGCAACAAGGAATAAAAATCAAGCCAGTCTGCATTAGGTGGGGCATGCTTTCTGGCAGAGCTAAACCCGGTCAGAACGGGCCTTCCAATATCATCGAAACGAATATTGCCAGGCCATACAGCACCATGAGCATAGCCTGCTGATGAAATCCTTGCGAGGGTTGCGACAAGGGAAGCAAGAATTGTAACCATTTCCCCAGGACTCAAACTGCCCCTGGTTTCCCATAAGTCAACAAGTGCGGGTCCATGCAAAGCCCGCATCACAAGACCCCTTTTATCCGGCAAATTTAAGACATCACGCAATTCAACAACACCCGGACCCCTGAGTGAATCCAGAGCATCAGCTTCAATTGCAATGTGTTCAGAAGTAACACCCGCCCGGTACATTTTAAGGGCGACGAGATTTACTAATTCACCGGGATCCATGAATGATTGGCGGGCTACCATTCCCGGATCTCCGCTTATCTCCTGTGCAAGGTAAATAACCGCGCGGTCAGATTCATGCAGAGTTTTTATGACACGATAATTACCTATTATTTGACGGGCTTTCTCTGTGTCTTTGTCATCTGTTGAACGCGTGTGTTTGTTGAAGAATGGAATCACATACTCGAATATCGCGCATATTGTTTTGCACCTTAGCGAATAAGCACAAATTGTTGAAAACTAAAGTATTCTGGTACCCTGAGGTGGTTTAGAAATGCCAAAGAGTAACAAGAAAGCACCCGGGCGCATTGCGCAGATAATGCAGGTTCTTCGTATAGCCTGTTCGGGTAGGCCAAAGGTGGTTGTTTATCTGATAGCAGCCGGTATCACTCCGCTGGTCGCGGGGATTAGTGCTGCCGTTATTTTGGCCTATACCTCGATATTAGTGTTTATTCTTTTGATTCTAATCTCTGTTGGTGCTGCATTGTTAAGTTTTATGATCACACTTGGTAAACAAGCTGAAAAGGTCGCGTATAGCCAGGTGGAGGGCCGCCCCGGGGCAACGGGGGCTGTTATAAAAACCTTTAGAGGATGCTGGCAGACCAGTGAGATACCAGTTGCTGTGAACCCTAAAACTGCAGATGCAATATACAGGGCAGTTGGTAAATGTGGGGTTGTTCTGATTATCGAGGGAATGAGACAAAGGGCCCAGAAAATGCTGGCCGAAGAACAGCGCAGGGTAAAACGTGTGCTTCCTAACATACAGATCCATGTTCTGAATGTAAACCATCTAGATCCAAAGTCCGTACCATTGAATAGACTTGGTAAAAAAATGAGGTCCCTAAAGAAAACCCTTCATCGAAGCGAAGTGTGGAAGGCTGGCAAGCTTCTGGATGCCATTCCAAAAAATTACATGCCAGTACCAAAGGGAATGGATCTAAAGAAACCAGTCAAGCGACCTTCACGGGGTTGAGTATCGTACACGGTCAGATCGCTCGGTACGTAACCTGAGTCACGCTGCACGCATCATACATAGTTAGTGCATTTTGGGTATTTGAGTTTGTTATTTACATACTTTGTTACCTACATGCACAGCAGTAACATCCGGTAATGCAGTACTGCCGTTTGACAAAGTCGAAGCAGTAACACTTGGCACAGGATTAACACTTGGCAGTGTTACCAGCTAGGCTATCCCAGATGCCTCTGGGTGATCGTGTGGGGGCAGGCATCAACCAGACTTGTTACTGCGGTAGGTAGGACACCTGCAAGACCGGCAAGGAGGCCTGGGTTTGTTGTGGACTGTGACTAATAAAGTCTGATGTCTATCTCTCCATTGGTTTTATCAAGGGTTAGTCCTTTAGGTAGACCTGTAGCATTAGTTCCACCAGATGTAACACCTGTAGGTGTAGCTATATAACTGGATGGGGCACCTCTTGCGTTGGGTGTGACTGTATAAGACAGATTGGTGTATGGGGCTGCGTTACAGGTTCCATAGCAGGAGTTACCAGTTACACACCGGGGGTTACCAGTAACGTGGGCATGCGTAGCCACGTAACACAATATAGGTAACCACGTAACACAACACACGAGTTACCAGTCGCGCTGGTATGAGTTACACGTAACACAACAGGGGTTACAGGTTACACGGTTACATGTTGCGCTGTGCCATATAGAGATGGTGTAGTACTAGAGCCCAGGAAGGAGCCTACGATACCGCCTATGCTACCGAGTAGGTTGCCAAAGATGCTTCTGGGTGAGTATCTGGATGATCGTGTGGGGGTGGTTAGGGTGGCCATGCATTCTGCCACCACCTGTCCAGACATATTCTGCTGTAAATGGCTATTGTTGTGGGCTCTGGAAAGGGGAGTCCTCTCGTAACAAACATTTGACATTAAATGTATTACAATGGACGAAATACTGTTACCAGTGTACTCCTCAGAACAGAAGGAGTCTTGTGATATCGATTAGGAGAAAAATGAGAAATCTTGAGATCATCGAAGTTGCCACACTAGACAGTGATCGTACTGCAGTTCCGTGTTTTCACCATCATCATTATTCTGGGCCGCAGAAAGGTTTTACCTGGGCTTAAATCGCAGAGATACGAGTATTATCGTGCGCTATTGCCGATAATGTCGCTGTATATTTGTGTGGAGCTAAGGCCACTATCTTGCGGACGCGCCCTCTTGACATGCGCAGATGGAGCCCATCTCATTCTTGACACGTCTGTTGGTGAGGTTGAGAGTATGCTACGGAAAGCGACCGCCAAACAGTCGCCTGGACCTCTTGGGGTCAAACTATAGGAGTTGTGATTCTTTAGTGTTAAGCGAAAAATTACGTGTTATGCGTGCCGGTAAAATAACCATCCGGTTATTGCTGCCACCCGTTTTAATGAATCTGCTGTCTTTCGGAGCGTATATTGTTGCCGGAGTTTTTAATGCCCTCCTTTTTACCGAACTTCTCTCGCAGCGCAGGTTGTTTGAAATTACTATTCTTATTGGTGGTATTGCCCTGACACTAATTGCTCGTCCACTTATTAGTGTGGGTGAAGCTGTTCTTGAAACCCGTGCTGGTACAAGAGTCAAACAGAATCTTAGACAAGCTCTATTAACTGAGCTAGATAGGCGCGGCCCAATGCGCGTGGGGTTTTGGCGATCGGGCAAAATACAAGCCCTAATCAGTGATGGCATTGAATCTATTGATTTGTATTTTGTTAAGTATTTTGTGCATTTTATAACAACAGTTGTTTCTGGAATTGTAATAGTCATTATCATTTGGCAAATCAATTGGATTATTGCCGTTGTGTTGTTGTTTTGCGCCATTGGAATGGTTGGCATCCCAAGGCTTTGGGATAAAGCACTAGGGAAAAAGGGGCAAGAGCACTGGGTTGCTTATGAAAACATGAACGCAGATTTCATCGACGCAATGATGGGCATGTCAACTTTGAAATCTTTCGGGGCAGCCGAACGATATGGCAAAAAACTGGAGGAGCAATCAAACAGGCTCCTTTCTTCTACGCGCAGACGGCTAAGAATATCATTGGGTGAAAATGGACTCAGATCGCTAATGCGTGCATTGGGGCCTGCACTCGGCTTGGTAATTGCCATTTTTCAAATCCGCGCCGGTCATATGGAGATTGGTCAGCTGTTCTTGGTTATCAAGTTGTCAATAGAATTATTCCGCCCACTCAACACCCTAGTTATTTTGTATTATGGGGCGTTTTTCGGGATTGCAGCTGTCTCTAGTATAAATGAGATACTTGAAGAGAGATCTCACAGTGTTGCACATAATAATCATGAGACTCCCTCGCTAACTGGACTAACAGGCTTTGATAGGGTTTCATATACATATATCGGTGCTGATAAATCCGCCCTAACGCACACTACATTTTCAATTCCATCCAACAAGACAACAGCAATTGTTGGCTTATCTGGATCAGGTAAGTCAACTGCGCTGGGCTTGCTGATGGGGTTTGATAGACCCAATTCTGGGCAAATCAGGGTTTTTGGAAATGACCCAGTCAGTATTGATACAACCAAGGTAATGACACTTGTGCCGCAGGATCCTGTTATTTTCCCCGGAACAATCCGTGAAATACTCGCTAGTGCAAACCGAAAAGCAACAGAGGCAGAAATGATTGAGGCTCTACGCTATGCGCAAGCAACAACTCTGCATCTTGAAACAGAACATGACGAACTGGATATACTCGACGTCTGTATATTCGAACACGGAAAGAACCTTTCAGGGGGTCAAAAACAACGATTGGCCATTGCAAGGGCGCTTATCAGGAATACGCCGATTCTAGTATTAGACGAGTCAACATCCGCGCTTGACACCATGACGGAAAGTGCTTTACTAAAGGCTATCAGAACCGCACGGCCAGATTTAACACTGTTGATTGTTACGCACCGAATTGACACAGCAGCTAAAGCTGACCAGGTGGTTGTTATGGCCAATGGCAGTGTTACCTGTGCCGGTGCTCCGCAATTGCTTGCGCGGGATAAAGACTCTGTCTGGTCAAAACTGGTAAAAGCACAGTTAGGTGATGTAAATGTCGAGCGCATTGAATAACACGAGATTGAGTAAGGGTGTAACAAGAAAAATGCTAAAAGATCTCTTGATCCTAGCTGGCAAGTTACGCAAATGCCTGGGGCTATTTACCCTTGCAACACTTGTCCTGATTATATGGAATCTGGCTGAGACCGGGATTGCGGTTGTGTCCTTATTTATAAGTTCGGCATTCTTTTCAGATACTCAGGCTGAACTACAAGGGCTTTTCATCTTGTTATTCTCACTGGTTGTGGTTTATTCCGTGTTTAATCTATTGGATATATGGTTGGCACATGATGTTGCGAACAGGATCCTGCATATCCTTCGAGTCAGCACATATTCAGCTATAAACCGTATTGCTCCATTAGGTTTACAAAACAAACGAACGGCTGATATTGCATCAGCTGCATTGAGCGATACCAGTGAGTTGGAATGGTTTTACACACAAATACTTCCGTCCGCAATATTTACGATAGTGAACTCGATTATTTTTACCACCATATTAACTTGGTTAATCGGTCCAATTGGGCTATTTATGATTATCCCAATGATCCTGACAATTATATTTCCATTTGTGCTAGTGCCCATACAGAGACGTCAAGGTGTTGCATCGCGGGAAACCCTAGTTGACCTGCGCGCAGCGGTTCTGAATGCCGTTCAGGGACAGCGCGAATTGCGATCTCTGGGAATGGTGAAGAAACAGCATGAAGTAGTTATTGCAGCAACAGAGCGGGTTCAGAAAATCAAGAATGCACATAACCTGCGAAAGGCTTTAGAGCTTGCCTTTTCTTCATTAGTCACAGCTGCTGGGTCAATAATCCTGCTAATAATCTTGACCGACAGGGTGTTAAATGGGCAACTTGATGGGCGGATTCTACCGGTTGCAATACTTTTAGCGGGGCTAAGTGTAATACCGAGTTATATTCTTGCTGACGCAATGGGAAGAATGGGAGACTTTGGTGCATGTGCAATGCGAATAAACAAGATACTGAAAGCTAAAGATCCCATTCCAACTGAACCTAGGCGCGGCTTAGAAAAGCATCATAATGAGGATAATACCCTCGTGGCGGATGATATAGGGTTTTCGTATGATTCTCAACCTGTATTATCCGGCGTTAATTTAACAGTCAGTCCGTCAAGATCGGTCGCCATTGTTGGGCATTCCGGCGCAGGTAAGAGCACACTTGCCAATTTGGCAATGCGATTCCTTGATCCCGATGATGGTGAAATGAGGTTTGATGGGCTAAATTTACACGGCTACAACCCTGATGTTTATCGGCAACGCTTGTCTCTTGTGCCGCAAGATTGTCATATCTTTGCGGGGACAATCAGACAAAATCTAGAATTGGCAAAAGATGGGGTCAGTGATGATGCAATCTGGGAGGCGCTAAAGCTAGCTGATATTGCTACATTGGTTGAATCACTTGGTGGCCTAGATGCACCGGTTGGTGACCGTGGTACAACCCTATCGGGCGGTGAACGTCAGCGTATTGGAATTGCCAGGGCATTTCTGCGTAATCCAGATATGCTAATCCTTGATGAGCCGCTGGCAAATATAGATCCACTGCTTGAGGCGAATATCGCAGCCAATGTTCGCAGACTCCGCGGAGGGCGAACCACCATAGTTATCGCACATCGCCTGGCATCAATCCGCATAGCTGACCACATAATAGTGCTGGACAATGGCGGGGTTGTTGCGCAGGGCACTCACAAGAAATTACTGAACAACATGCATTATCTGGAATTACTCGGAAACCAAATACAGCAGTAACAATTGTGCTAGTAAGGGTTGTAGCAGAGGAAGTATAGGAAGGTGCAGTTGCAGTAATAGTTACTGTATATGTTCCAGGCACAATACTTGGGGTGATTGTTATATTGCCATTGGTTTTATCAATATTGATGGTTACGGTGTTACTGTCTGTGTCTGTTGGGGTGGTTGTTTTTATTGTGTAAGGGTGTGTATGTGACACCTACAAGCTGTCCACTGATGCTTGGCACCTTGTTTTTGCCAGCACCTGCCTTGGTATATGGTTGTGGTTACGGGCTGTATTACAAGTCTTGCTGGTAAGGGTTACAGGTAACACCCCGGGGGTTACAGGTAACACGGTTACGGGTTACCAGTAATGCGGGCAGAGGTTACAGGTTGCGCTGTGCCATATAGAGATCCACCAAAGATGGAGCCTAGGCCATTGGTAATGCTATCCCAGAAGCCTCTGGGTGATCGTATGGGGGCAGCTCTCTTAGATCTGTGTGTGTAACCTGTCACACAACAGGGGTAACTGGTTCACGGGTGTGTGGGGTAACAGGTTACACGGTTACAGGTTGCGCTGTAACTGCAGTTGGTGCTGTCTGTTTGGTGTGCTGTGTGCGTCTATACACTTACCTGCACCTACTGTTAGACAGTCCATGGTTGTACCAGATAGAGATGGTGTAGTACTGGTAACAAGAAGGGTATATGTTGCACTAACAATTGATGTTTTTGATGCAGTGGCAGTTACTACTACTGTATATATACCTTGGCTAACACCTGTATCTATACTTCCTGTTATGGTTCCAGAGGAATTAAGGGTTAGTCCTTTAGGTAGACCTGTGGCATTAGTTCCACCAGATGTAGCATCTGCCATATATAACATTGATGGATGTAGCTATATAACCGGATAAAGGGGCACCTTTTGACTTGGGTGTAATAGTTACAGTACTCCCCTACTAACCAGACTGGTTACTTGAGTGGGTAGGACAGCGTTTGCAAGTGTGACTGGTAAGGGTAACAGTAGAGGGTAAGACTATCAGCGGCAGTGACAGTGGAGGTAACAGGTTACTGCTTACGGGTGTGGAGTAACACGTAACACAACATAGGTAACTACGTAACACAACACACGAGTAACCAGTCGCGCTGGCAGAGGTTACAGGTAACCCTGTGGCGTATGCAGATCCAGGAGGGAGTTTGCGAATCCGCCTAGGCCACTGCCTAGGACACTGCTTAGGCTGTCCAAGAAGCCTCTGGGTGATTGTGTTACCAGTTACACAGTTACAGGTTGCGCAACACAGGTTACTGCTTACGGGTGTGGAGTAACACGTAACACAACATAGGTAACTACGTAACACAACACACGAGTAACCAGTCGCGCTGGCAGAGGTTACAGGTAACCCTGTGGCGTATGCAGATCCAGGAGGGAGTTTGCGAATCCGCCTAGGCCACTGCCTAGGACACTGCTTAGGCTGTCCAAGAAGCCTCTGGGTGATTGTGTTACCAGTTACACAGTTACAGGTTGCGCAACACAGGTTACTGCTTACGGGTGTGGAGTAACACGTAACACAACATAGGTAACTACGTAACACGGCACCAGATGTTACCAGTCGCGCAGGTGCGTGTTACAGCTTACACGTAACACACCGGGGGTTACAGGTTACTCTGTGGAATTAGTTGTGTCGTATGTTGATCCAGGAGGGAGCTTACGATACCGGTTAGGGCACCGGCTATGGCACTGCCTAGGGCGCCCACGAGGTTTCTGGGTGATTGTGTGGGGTGGCTCTACTAACCAGACTGGTTACTTGAGTGGGTAGGACGGCGCCGGCAACAGCACCAAGGAAACCTTGGGTTGTTGTGTGGTGGACTGGGGTGTGGCAGATAGAGATGGTGTAGTACCGGAGCCCAGGAATCCGGCTATGGCACTGCCTAGGCTGTCCAAGAAGTATCTGGGTGATCGTTACACGTAACACAACATAGGTAACTACGTAACACGGCACCAGATGTTACCAGTCGCGCAGGTGTGGGTTGCAAGTTACACACCGAGGGTAACAGGTTAGATCTGAGAGATTAGTTGTGTCGTATGCAGATCCAGGAAGGAGCCTGCGATACCGCTTACGAGTCCGGCTATGCCACCGGCTAGGGCATTGCCTATGTCGCCCCAGAAGTATCTGGGTGATCGTGTGCGGGCAGCTCTCTTAGATCTGTTATGGGTTGTAAAGGTATATGCATGTGCCACCTACGGTCGAAGTCGCAGGATAAATACTTGGCAGTGAATCAATACTTGACACAGTGTTTGTGCCATTTGGGTCAGGTGTGCCACTGATACTTGACACTGATGCTGTGTCACTGATCTACGGCACAGTGTTTCCAGCACTTATGTAGGCGTATGGGCTGTGTGTATTACAGGTTACTGTGAGTTACAGGTTCCATAGAGCAAGCACAACCCCCTCAAGGTTAGACCGGCACGCAGTTGTTAACGCATTACACGCGTGACCCTTCTCGGTCAAAAATCACAGAGGGGTATAGGGCAAAACGTATATAAAAAGCGTATCTTTTTTCCTAATTTTAAATACATCAAGAGAAATATTTACCGTATATAGCCCAGGGCGGACATTACGATTCACCTGCCCTCTTACAACCCCAACGGCTGTGTCAATAAAAAGGCCAGAAGGTAAACCGACCCCAGGTTCGGTTCTATCTGTTTCTGTAACAGACAATGTGTAAAAGCTGGATGATGGAAGTGGAATATAGACGCTACTCTGTCCAATTAATACACTCGTCTTGATACTCGTTGTAGATATATCGGTGTTGTATACGGTTATATACACCGCATCCACAGCAATTGTAAAAACAGCAAGAGCTGTTATATACGCAATATACACCCCTTGGGTAATACTGGGATTTATAGATCCCGTTATATATTTTCTGTATCGATCAAGAGTAAGGCCTTTGGGTAGGCCAGATCCGGGTGATGTCAGGGTAGTGTACGTATACTGAGAAAACAACAGAAAGAATGGTGGGACAGGAAGAGAGATCGACACTCTCTTTGCCCCCAAAGATGCATAAGTATGCACAGTATTTGTCTTGAGTTGCCCCAAAACGGTAAAGATATATGTAACAACGGCGAGCTCAGGAGTTATAACAGTGGATAATGTTGTATAAACATCCTTTGGCATGTGCTCAAAAATAGCGGTTTTGCGCGAACAGGTATTGCATATACCCTTCAGAAATACATTCGTACTACTTGTCCCGTGTTTTGAATACTGCCCGATTGTTGCTGTTCTCGCGTAGGTTACAACATATTCATACACTCCGGGCGGACCTGCAACGATTCCTGTTATAGAACGGCTTACAAGATTTAACCCGGATGGCAGACTGCCGGCTGTATGCAACAATGTCATTGCATAGCGTGATGGAAATGGTGCGGTTAGACTAAGATTCTGTCCCTGAATAAGGGTTATATACAGGCTATTGCTTTCCCTGTACGTCACATAGATCTGATATGTGGCAGTGGTATACGAGTCAGACAGCGTAAATGTATAGGTCCAATTTTTCCCAAAAAATGGATTAACATAGCTCAGTGTTTTTCCAAAAAATGCAGTTACGACAAATTGATATAGACCGGGGGTGACGCTCTTATCTATAGACCCTGTTATCTCTCCGTTGCTTGTATTAAGGGTTAGTCCTGAGGGCAAGGAGAACATAGAGTTCATTCCATTTGTGATTACATTACTTGTGTTTATAAGAAATGATGTTGGGGTGGCATATGACTTGGCAAAACCAGTGCCATGAAGCCATCCATGACTATCGGTAGATGTGCGAATTATTTTTCCTGGTATAGACCAGGATGGTGAAATGGTTATGGTTGATTGATTTACAGAAACAGTAGTTGTGATATTGCTTATATTGGGTGTTAGCATAAGGTAACCGTAATACCTGATAATAGGTTCGTTTCCGCCATTACATATAGTGAGTTCAGAACACCATTTGTCCAAAGAGGTATTGATAAGAGCTCGATCCTGCACCTTGAGGGGCGATCTATTCACGTGGGGATTTTTTATCTGCCTATCTTGCATCTCTCTCTTAGATCTGTGAGAGGTTGTTGGGTTGTGTGTATCTATTGCATAGGTGATATGGGTGGTTGTGTCTCTGTTTATGGCTATGGCTGTTATGGGAGATGTTGGTAGGGATGAGAGATGTATCTGTCCGGTGTATCTATCTATGGTTATGTCTTTGTTTGGGTGTGTTAGAGAGAAGGTGTATCTGGAGTTTCTGAGTGATGGTATGTCTGAGAGATATGTGTTATCTATCTGTTTGTGTATGGGAACAGTTATCTTTGGTTTCTCTGTTACATGTATGTCAAAGAAGAAGATGTTACGGGTTGTTAGGAGAGCTATGAGATTGGTTGTTGTCTTTGTTATGGAGATTACTTTCTCATCTCCGTATGGGGTTGCTATGTCTGTATGAGGGAAGGTTAGGAAAGATGATGGATCTGCTTTCTTATCTGTGTAATAGAGAGATATATGTGTGTTGGTTATATATGGGACATATAGGTATGAGGATGTATCTGTGTATGGGACATATATATGTGTCTGTGGTTGGGGTAAGAGAGATGGGGTGCAGGACAGGGTTTGTTTTGTACTGCTTGTAACAGGATCTATTAGGAGAGATACATTTGTGTTAGTTGTTACACATACTTCTTGTGTATTTGTATTACTTACTCTTGTGTATTTGGTATTAGATGAAACAGATGTAGATGAAACAGATGATAGGAGGGATAGAGCAGGAGGTGTCTGTCTGGCAAAGGCTGTTTCATATTGTAGGGATGATAGGAGGAGAAGGGTTAATAGTAAGGTAAAGGCTTTGGTGAGGTAAGAGAGAGGGTTAGGCGATGTTGGCATATTTACAGAAACGACGGAACACAATTATAACGATCGTAGGTAAAGAACAAGGAACATCTGCCTGAAATACTTACCTGAGAACATTTGTTCATTCACACAGACATGCATCTTAGTCTTGATAATTCAGATTATGTATATATAGGTAACCACACACATGACACAGTAATACTGTGTTACATGTGGGCTGGTGTCGCCGGGGGTTGCGCGGGCAGGGGTTACAGGTTGCGCTGTGCCATATAGAAATGCGGATCCACCAAAGAATGAGCCTATGCCACTGAGTAGGCCGTCAAAGAGGCCTCCGGATGATTGTGTGGGGGGTGGATACTAACCAGTGTTGTTACTGCGGCAGGTAGGATGGCGTTTGCAAATGTGACTGGTAAGGGTGATAAGGGTGTCGGCAACAGCAGCATCAGCGGGACAAGGCCGGCAGTGACAGTGGAGGTAACAGGTGGGAGGGTAAGGGCTCCCCTCTGCCAGTGGTATAGATAACAGTCATTGGTGCAGATGTTGGGTTTGACGAATAACCTGATCCGCCCTGTGTTAGGTGAGTGGGGTATGTGAGGTTGGTATTTGGGCCCTCTGTGGCACTTATGCTTGTCACTGATCCATGACACAGTGTTTTTGCCAGCGCAGTGTAATCCGTGTTAACAGTAATCTGTCCTAACACCTGTATCTATACTTCCTGTTATGGTTCCATTGGTTCTGTCAAGGGTTACTGGTATCAATATTGATGGTTACGGTGTTACTGTCTGTGGTTAGGGTGGTTGGGCTTATTGTGTAACTGGTTATAAAACCTGTTACAGATAAGCTGACAGGTGTTGTTGTGTATATGGTTATGGTTGTGCCAATGCCTATGTGTTACATGTAATGGGTTGCACAGTATAGGTTACAGGTTACATAGCAGGGGTTACAGGTTGCGCTGTGATAGATAGAGATGTACCAAAGAGGGAGCCTATGCCACTGAGTAGGCCGTCAAAGAGGCCTCCGGATGATTGTGTGGGGGCAGCTCAGTAGCAGCGGGTTGCGCAAGTTTAGCAGGAGCAGGTTTTGCTGCAGCAGGTTAGGGTGGTTGGGTTTATTAGTGTTTGCAACAGATGTAACAGGTTACACACCGGGGGTTACAGGTAACTCTGTGGGATTAGTTGTGTCGTATATATCACAGATACATCGGTTCTCTGATATAGATACGTATATAGTAATAGAACGTAGGAAGGTTCATTCTGTATGATTTCCATCTTTCTGGCCCCATCGTCTAGAGGCCTAGGACCCCGCCCTTTCACGGCGGTAGCACGGGTTCAAATCCCGTTGGGGTCACCCTTATTCTTTGGCCCTGTGGCGCAGTTGGTTAGCGCGCCGCCCTGTCACGGCGGAGGTCGCGGGTTCGAGTCCCGTCAGGGTCGCTCATGGCTCTGTAGCTCAGTTGGTAGAGCGTTCGACTGAAAATCGAAAGGTCACCGGATCGATACCGGTCGGAGCCACAACTGTATCTCTCTTTATAAGAGGAAGGGGAGGGCAGCCAGTCCAGATCCTAGTAATAGACCTGATAATCCAGTGATCATCACTAACCACCATGGGGCTGATGGTTGTGCTGATAGTTGAGTGGATTGATTATGGGTGGTGGGTTGATTAGAAAGGTCACGGCGCTTGCGTACCTTACCGGTGCTACTTGACTGAGAAGGAGAAACAGTAAAGACATAGGTATATGTTGCAGCAATAGGGGTTGCCACAGCAGTTGTCGTGGTGTAGACGGGGGTGGGAGAATTTACCACATAGGCAATTGCCTGTGGTCCTAAACAGGCACGACATGTACCGGATAGATAGTCACCTGTATAGACACCATTTGATCTAAGTCCTGTGGTTTTTGTGGTAGTTCCATATGTAACTGTGTATGTGGTTACAGATTGCGCAGTGTGCGTTACATGTAACACGGCGGGGTTATATGTTGCATTACAGAAAACCTGTTACGGGTTGCACGGTTACGGGTTACACAGGTGTGAGTTACATGTAACGCTGTGGTGGTTCCATATGTAACTGTGTATGTATATGTGCCTGAGGTGGTTGGGGTTCCTGGATATAACACTCTTGAGTGTTTGAATCATAAGTGAACATAACACAGTTAGCACGTAATTGTGTCACGTGTTATGAACACATGTTAAAGCTTAGTGGTGACCAAAAAAGAGTGTGAGGATAGATGTCAGAATGGTTGCTAAGGCACCTATTATTAGTTGTCGTAAGGCTTTGATGATTATGTTTGATCCTGATAAAAGGGCAATTACTGCACCTGTTATTAAAAGACAGAGAGTAAAGAGGGTCAGTGAGGTTGGTAAAGCAAGATGAATGGGAATTGGAATTAGGAATGGCAAGAGAGGGATAAGGGCGCCTGTAGCAAACAGGATAAAACTTGTAATGGCAGCGGTCCATGGGTTGCCAAGGGCCTGGTTATGATCGTTTGGTAGACCTGTAGTATTGGAGTGATGTTGGTTCAGGTTGGATGTGATTGGATCGGGCACGTGAAGGCGGAGATTGTCTGTGTGGCGCACTATTTCAAGGACACGGTTGGCGCGATGCTGAGCTTGGGCAGGAGTCATGCCCCTTGCACGGTATACAAGAGACAGTTCGTTTGCATCTATTGATAGGTTGCTAAGGGCTTTGTAACTTTCAGGGTCAGGTGTGTTGGAGTTTATGAGTTCTTTTTGACTTGTGACAGAGACATATTCACCAGCAGCCATTGATAGACTGCCCGACAAGAGACCGCCAAATCCAGTGAGGAGCAGGAGGGTTATATTGTCTGTAAAAACTGCCATTGTTACTATCAAAGCTGTATTCGAGACGAGGCCATCATTTATACCAAAAACGGCCGCACGGAAGGGCCCGGATATACTTTGTCTGTTTGGGGCAGCAACAGCGCGAATTACCTCTTTGTGTATTGTTTCATCTGCTGCCATATGAACGGCATTTACATCCCTGAAATAGGGTGCCTTTGCTTCGGCTCTTTGCAGAAAGGATAATACAATTACCTTGCTACCGTATTTTGCCATTAGGCGCAGCAAGAAATCCTTTGGTTTTGGGTCCGGCTCGTTGCCGAGCAAGTTACGCCAGTGTTGTGCGTGGCGCTTTTCTGCCTTGGCAAGATCGAGAAAGATCTGCTTTTGTTTAAAACGGGTTGCGAGTATTTCGTATATGCGCGCCTCGGTTATTTCTCTGCGTAGATACCGGCGCCACTTTTTTCTTTCCCTGTCATGGTTATCTTTCATGTTTTAATGTAATATCTCCGTTTCGTAACAGTCTAAGTTTTGCAGATATACCCCGCTGGCACAATAATTTGCAGATGTTGGGTTTGATGCATAACCTGATCCGCCCTTGGTGAGTGCATTGGTGGGGTTAGTACACTTGTGGGGCTGTGTCTGTGACACTGCCATCTGACCCTGATCCATACATACAGCATTAACACTTGGCACAGCAGTAACACCTGGCAGTGAATTTGCCACCTGGGTCAGGCGTGGCACTGATACTTGGCACCCCATAAATCCATAGCGCAGTGTTTCTGCCATCAGATGTGTAGTTCCACAGGGTAATGAGTGAATGTGTTATGTGTTGCTGACTATGTTACGTGTTGCGCTGATGCTGTGTCACTGATCCACGGCACAGTGTTTGTGCCAGCACAGTGTTACTGTCATTTGACAAAGTCGAAGGCACAGCAGTAACACTTGGCAGCATGTGTCATTTGGGTCAGGCGTGTCACTGATACTGTGGCTGTGAATGTCTCTCTGCCACCTGGCAAAGGCACAGGCACTTCCCTGATACTTGACACACCACCCTTGCCAGAGCCTGTGTTAGGTGTATGGGGTTGTTGGGTTATTGGTTACCGGTTACACAGCACATGGGTTGGTGCAGGTAGATATATAGTACGGGTATAAGAAGTAAAGAATGTACGATATGCGGTATATGTCAGGGTAGCCGTGTGATGTGTTGTGCCCTCACCTTTAAATATATGTTTGTGGTGGTTACAGGTGGCACAGCATGGGGTTACATATAACTCTGTGTGTGTTACAGGTCGCGGGTGTGGGGTAACCGGTTGCACACAGGCAGGGGTTACATGTCACTCTGTGGTGAAGTCAGTGTATCTCTGGTGTTGTACCTGTGTTTAGGATAAGGCCTGTGGGTAAGGATTGCTTCTTGCCAGTGGTATAGATAACAGTCATGTGTGGGATGTGTATTACACAGTAATTACTACTGCGATGGCAAAGCCGGTAAGCAGTAACACGGGCTTCAACAGGTGCAGCAAAAGCATAAAAGCTTACTTTATACTCTCCAGGTGTAACACCTGTATCTATACTTCCTGTTATGGTTCCATTGGTTGTATCAAGGGTTACTGGTATCAATACTGATGGTTACGGTGTTACTGTCTGTGGTTAGGGTGGTTGGGCTTATTAGTGTTTGCAACAGATGTAACAGGTGACCGCTTACGGGTGTGGAGTAGCCTGTAACACAACATAGGTAACCACGTAACACAACACACGAGTTACAGGTCGCGCACCACAGCGTTACCAGTAATGCGGGCAGGGGTTACAGGTTGCGCTGTGCCATATAGAGATGCAGATGTACCAAAGAGGGAGCCTACGAGTCCGAGTAGGCTGCCCAAGAAGCCTCCGGATGATTGTCTGGGGGCAGCTCTCTTAGATCTGTGAGAGGTTGTAAGTCTTGCTCAGGTATGCATTAATACTTGGCACACCTACAGGTGTAACATCTGTAGGTGTAGCTATATAACTGGATAAAGGGGCACCTCTTGTCTTGGGTGTACTAGTTATAGTACTCCCCTACTAACCAGACTTGTTACTGCGGAACCTACGATACCGCTTAGGCCACCGGCTATGCCACCTAGTAGGCCGCCCCAGATGCCTCTGGGTGATCGTTGGGGGCAGCTTGTTTTTGTTGATAGTTTTCAGCAAAATTAGACGTGAAAATATTCAACAAAATAAAATATGCAGAAATTATCAATAACAAATCACTTACAATCCGATTCATAAAAGCATGATGATAAAAAAAATAACCAGAGTAAGCGTCCCAGGAAAAATAAACCCAATCTTATTGGTTGGACCAAAGCGACCAGATGGGTATCATGGGCTTTTTACCGTATATCTTGGGATATCGCTTTATGAGCACATAAACATTACGCTTGATGATTCTTACAATAGGTCCCGCGAGATGAAAACCGATGGTGGTAATACCTGGCGCGCCAGCCATAGCAAGCCATTAAATACTGCAAATACTATGGGGGAACCTTTTAGTCATTCTGAATATTCAGTGCATGCGGATCAATCTGAATTCTATCTAAATGAATTGACAGAACATTCTGGTCAGGATAATCCCTGTATGAACACTAGCAGGCTGAATACTAACAGATATGGCCATCCTGTTGTGCATCCATGTCCCAAAATACACTGCATTTGCACACAGTCAAATATCGCTGCTATTGGGTCAGATTGTACGGGGTGTGTGGATATTGCCCAGGCGTGCAAAATGCTGCGAGGTGGACTGGGGTGCACACAAGACCCATGCGTAAAAAACCCTCACACACAATGTTTTACGGACGTGTCAAACCATGCTATGCGTAATGTTTTACCGCTGAATGTATCAAATACAGAGCAATTCCCGATACAAATAGAATACGCAAACGGCCGAAATCCCGTCTTGAATCCAATGGATGATCTCGCGATGCGTGCAGCCCTTTTACTATCTAAGGATATAGATCTTCAAAATACACATATTTTACCCAGTACGCGTATTTCGATTGAGAAGAATATTCCGGTTGCCGCTGGTCTGGCGGGGGGTTCAGCTGACGCTGCAGCGGTCTTGCTTGGGATAAACAGTGCATGGCAAACAAATTATTCTAGATGTGATTTGCTAGGAAAGGCAGGTGCACTCGGTGCAGATGTACCCTTTTTAATCTGGGGTGGGGCTGCCTATGGAAGCGGAACCGGTTCATGTGTGACTTTTTTTGAAACACAAACTCTGTACTGGGTTTTATGCTTTTCAAAGCATCCTCTATCCACTCGCAAGGTATTTCAAGAGCTCGATCGACAGCGCAGTGGTGCCGGATGCAATCATCACCCTGTTTTTTCCAACCCAGCAGAGTGTGCAGAAATGCTAAAAAAGGCAATAAAAAGAGGGCCAGAAGCGCTAGCAGCTCTTTTGCATAATGATCTTACAAGCGCCGCAAAGATGCTTATGCCAGAAATTGCAGAGCGGATCAAAGCAGCAGAAAGATGCCCTGGGATTCTGCGAGCAATCATAAGCGGATCCGGACCGACCCTTGCCCTGTTGGCAGAAGACGCAGAGGCGGCTAATAGGGCATGCAGTATCCTGAAAGACACGGGTGTTATCTGCAAAGCAGTATCATCTCCGGCGTATTCGAGTATATACTGGCAGACGTAATAATCCGCTTTGGTGTAACGGCAGCACAGCAGCCTTTGGAGCTGTTGGTCTAGGTTCGAATCCTAGAGGCGGAGCGCTTCGTGTTTCTCCTTACGTGTTTATCGGTAAAAGTTTAGAAACTGGGTATGCTGGATACTTCTGTGCCCGTACTAACACCTGTATCTATGCTTCCTTGTATGCTTCCTTGTATGGTTCCTTTGGTTGTATGGTGTAGCCAATATACGTAACTGTGCAATTCAACAATAAACAATTCCATAACATACACTGCAGCGCCCATAGGTAGGGTTATGTCGTTACCTGTCTGGATATATGTTGTTGTGGTTCCATTGGTTCTATCAAGGGTTACTGGTATCAATATTGATGGTTACGGTGTGGGTTTTTTGACTGGATGTGGTTAGGGTGGTTGGGCTTATTGTGTAACCGGTTATAAAACCTGTTACAGATAAGCTGACAGGTGTTGTTGTGTATATGGTTATGGTTGTACCAGATAGAGATGGTGCTGTACTGGTAACAAGAAATGTATATGTTGCACTAACACTTGTACTAGTAAGGGTTGTAGCAGAGGAAGTATAGGAAGGTGCAGTTGCAGTAATAGTTACTGTATATGTTCCAGGCACAATACTTGGGGTGATTGTTATATTGCCATTGGTTTTATCAATACCTAGTCCTTTAGGTAGACCTGTGGCATTAGTTCCACCAGATGTAGCATCTGCCATATATAACATTTATGGGTGTAGCTATATAACTGGTTGGAGAACCTCTTGCGTTGGGTGTAATAGTTATAGTACTCTGACCTATAGATACACCTGTGGCTGTGGCAGATAGAGATGGTGATAAACCCAAGAATCCGCCTATGCTACCGAGTATGCCGCCAAAGAAGCTTCCGGATGATTTACCTTATAACCACGTTGGTTTATAGAGTTAGTTTACACGTCGGTTACTGCGGTAGGTAGGACGGTGCCTGCAACAAGACCAAGGAAACCTTGGCTTGTTTGGACTTGAGTGCGGTGCCTTGCTATGCGATGGATTGGGCTGTGGCAGATAGAGATGCAGATCCACCCAGGATGGAGCCTGTGAGTCCCGGCTAGGGTATTGCCTAGGTCACTGAGTGGGTCTCTGGGTGATCGTATTACCAGTCGCGCTGGTATGAGTTACACGTAACACAACAGAGGTGACATGTCACGCAACAGGGGTTACCGGTTCGCGGGTGTGGAGTAACCTGTAACACAATATAGGTAACCAGTAACGCTGGCAGAGGTTACATGTAACTCTGTGGGATTAGTTGTGTCGTATGTTGATCCAGGATGGAGCCTGCGATACTGCTTAGGGCATTGGTAATGCCGCCCAAGAAGCTTCCGGATGATTGTCTGGGGGCAGTGCAACCCTGGCGGCTCATACATTCACAAACACGAATGACCCGCACGTACAGGCGCACACACAGAAGGTGTCCGAACCCCTTATCAGCGGCTAGCTCAAGGGCAAAGATCTGCAGGGGTACTATAGATAAAAGTGGCTCAAAACTGTAACGCGTAAGCGGTATCCTCAAAACGCTATCAGTGACAGTGGAGGTAACAGTGCTAATTGTGGCACTTGGTATGGTTACTGCAGTGTGATATACACTGTGACACAGATATACACAGCGGCGCGGATACCCATAACAGGGGTAAGGTCAGCAAAGGTCTTGTAACACTAGCGGGGGCAGTGTTGTTACTGCGGCAGGTAGGAGGGCGTTTGCAAATGTGACTGGTAAGGGTGATAAGGGTGTCGGCAACAGTAACATCAGGGGATAAGGCTATCAGCGCGTGGTAAAACAGCCGAGTCGCCCTCTGCAGCAATAGCAATGATGGGGATTTTATTTCTCGAATAGGGGCAAGGTTCACTCAACTGTAACGCTTTTGGCCAGATTTCTGGGGCGATCGACATCAAACCCCTTATCAGCGGCTAGCTCAAGGGCAAAGATCTGCAGGGGTACTATAGATAAAAGTGGCTCAAAACTGTAACGCGTAAGCGGTATCCTCAAAACGCTATCAGTGACAGTGGAGGTAACAGTGCTAATTGTGGCACTTGGTATGGTTACTGCAGTGTGATATACACTGTGACACAGATATACACAGCGGCGCGGATACCCATAACAGGGGTAAGGTCAGCAAAGGTCTTGTAACACTAGCGGGGGCAGTGTTGTTACTGCGGCGGGTAGGACGGTGCCTGCAAGACCGGCAAGGGTGACTGGCAGGGTAATAAGGATGGCGGCAACAGTAACATCAGGGGATAAGGCTATCAGCGCGTGGTAAAACAGCCGAGTCGCCCTCTGCAGCAATAGCAATGATGGGGATTTTATTTCTCGAATAGGGGCAAGGTTCACTCAACTGTAACGCTTTTGGCCAGATTTCTGGGGCGATCGACATCAAACCCCTTATCAGCGGCTAGCTCAAGGGCAAAGATCTGCAGGGGTACTATAGATAAAAGTGGCTCAAAACTGTAACGCGTAAGCGGTATCCTCAAAACGCTATCAGTGTGTGGTAAAACAGCCGAGTCGCCCTCTGCGGCAATAGCAATGATCCTAGCACCACGGGATTTTATTTCTCGAATATTCGAAATAACCTTCGCGTGCAAAATTGGCGAACCAACCGGTGATGGAACTATTACAAAAACTGGCTGTCCCGGCTCAATCAAGGCAATCGGGCCGTGTTTCAGCTCACCGGCAGCAAATCCCTCAGCATGTATATACGCGAGCTCTTTTAGCTTCAGTGCTGCTTCTAGTGCAATCGGATAGCCTGCATGTCGACCTAAAAACAGAATTGAGCGAGAATCGCTCATCCAATGCGCAAGCTGACGAACACTTTCATAAATCTCCAGAACCTGTTTCAGTTTTACCGGCAAGCGATTTAACTCGCAAACCGCTTTCTGTCTTGGAAAAATCGACCGAAAGCCACGCAACTGTCCAAGGTATAGTGCCAACAAGTACAAAACAACAATTTGACAGACAAAAGACTTTGTACTCGCAACAGCTACTTCGGGGCCGGCTTTGGTATATATCACAGCATGACTTTCTTTTGGAATAGAACTGTCCATTACATTACAAACAGAAATGGTTTTGACCCCAGCCTGCCGCGCATACCGAACGGCCATCAGGCTGTCCATGGTTTCCCCGGACTGACTTATAAATACAGCTAAAGTTTTTGAATTAAGAACCGGTTCGCGGTATCTAAATTCGTGGCTTAACTCAACAGACACTGGTAAACCTGCCCAGGCTTCGATAGAGTAACTAGCAGTCATTGCCGCGTAGGCGGCCGTTCCGCAGCCCACAAGCACTACCCTATCTATTGCAAGCAGGTCATCCCGGATGTGATCACATTCTGGCAGGATGACTGTGCCATCCTCCGTGCGCCCTTTCAGGGTATTCTCAACAGCTTGTGGTTCTTCAAAGATCTCTTTAAGCATAAAAGATGACCAGCCGGAACTATCAACAGATGCCGGATGCCAGCTTACGGTATGTACTTCATAATCGACAGGGTGCCCAGCAAAATCAGTTATGTAAACAGAATCACCTGATAGAGCGACTATTCGCTCTTGATCAATATTTGCCACACGCTGTGTATATTCTGCAAATGCAGCAATATCACTGGCCAGGAAATTCTCACCCTGACCAAATCCTAATAGCAGCGGTGAATTATTTTTGGCAGCAACAATGGTATTCGGCTGATCTTTGTGAATTGCAACAACTGCAAACGCACCTTCGAGTCGCTGCGTAACTTCTACAAATGCTTGAACCAGATCTTGTGTTTTCTTAAAAGCGTCAGACAGTAAATGCGCAACGACCTCTGTGTCTGTTTCACTTGTGAAGCTTTTTCCCGACGCAAGTAGTTCCCTTTTTAAAACATCGCTGTTTTCTATGATCCCGTTGTGAACTATTGCTAAGCTCTGTTCTGTATCCATATGTGGATGCGCATTTCTATCACTGGGTTCGCCGTGGGTTGCCCATCGCGTATGACCAATTCCTGTAGACCCAACAATGGGTGTTGTGCGCCTTTCAAGGCATGTTTTTAGGACATTAAGCTTTCCGGATTTCTTTACGCTCTCAATATAAGCTTTATCTGTTACAACCGCGATACCTGCAGAATCGTAGCCCCTGTATTCAAGGCGCTCTAAGCCTTTTAACAGAACCTCTGCCGCAGGGCGCGGGCCAGAATAACCAATGATCCCACACATGGAACTTCAGTGTATCATCTTGGTTGTTCAGATTTTTGTAATTTCTTTATTGTAAGCGAACAGAGCTTCACACATAACCAAAAATAGACGAATTTCCGGATTTATTCTGCTAACAGAAGCATTCCACTTACCGAGCTAGATAAATGGAAACCCTAAAAAAAATTTTTCCGTGCGGTTTCACATTAAAACCGCACGGAAAAATCTAAATTCATAATAAAACACCCTAGAACCATAAAGTTAACAAAGTCAAAGCTAGGGCAAACAACCCTGGCAAAAGCGTTCGCCAATTACCAGTGAAATAATTACGAATAATACCTGACAAACTTGAATTATTTGAATTAGATCCCGAACCGGATGATGAAGCTGGCTTTTTAACTAATTTACCATAAAGATAAAACGGCAAGAAATAAACACCTCCAACAGAAACAGCAGACATAAAAGCTCGGAAAAACTTACCACCCCAGCCAGAAAAACTAGGTAAATGGGCAGATATCTTTCTATACAAGGCCTTAATGCCAACTTGCCCATATAGAGATGCTGCTGGATAGGCATAGCTTTTCCAGTCATAACATGCATCTGAATTATGTGCTGCAGAGTAAAAAGCATTGTAGGCATCAACCAGTGTTGTTACTGCGGCAGGTAGGAGGGCGGTGGCAAGACCTGCAAGGATGCCTTGGGTTGTTGTGTGGTGGACTGGGGTGCAAGTGTGAGAGAACCAACTGTATATGGCTTTGAATGGCTTGGTTATATAGTATTTGACCCTTTGGAAGAATTTCATACTACTTAGCACAAGGGTATATACAGCAGTAACAGTTGTACTAGTAAGGGTTGTAGCAGAGGAAGTATAGGAAGGTGCAGTTGCAGTAATAGTTACTGTATATGTTCCAGGCACAATACTTGGGGTGATTGTTATATTGCCATTGGTTTTATCAAGGGTTACTGGTATCAATATTGATGGTTACGGTGTCTGTTTTTTGACTGGATGTGTCTGTTGGGGTGGTTGGGTTTATTGCGTAACTGGTTATAAAACCTGTTACAGATAAGCTGACAGGTGTTGTTGTGTATATGGTTATGGTTGTGCCAGATAGAGATGGTGTAGTACTGGTAACAAGAAGGGTATATGTTGCACTAACAATTGATGTTTTTGATGCAGTGGCAGTTACTACTACTGTATATATACCTTGGCTAACACCTGTATCTATACTTCCTGTTATGGTTCCAGAGGAATTAAGGGTTAGTCCTTTAGGTAGACCTGTAGCATTAGTTCCACCAGATGTAACACCTGTAGGTGTAGCTATATAACCGGATAAAGGGGCACCTTTTGACTTGGGTGTAATAGTTATAGTACTCTGACCTATAGATACACCTGTGGCTTGGTTAGATAGAGATGGTGTAGTACTGGAGCCCAGGATGGAGTTTGAGAGTCCGCCTGCAACTCCGCTTAGGCCATCGATTATGCTGCCAAAGATGCCTCCTGGGTGATCGTATGGTGGCAGCTCTCTTAGATCTGTGAGAGGTTGTTGGGTTGTGTGTATCTATTGCATAGGTGATATGGGTGGTTGTGTCTCTGTTTATGGCTATGGCTGTTATGGGAGATGTTGGTAGGGATGAGAGATGTATCTGTCCGGTGTATCTATCTATGGTTATGTCTTTGTTTGGGTGTGTTAGAGAGAAGGTGTATCTGGAGTTTCTGAGTGATGGTATGTCTGAGAGATATGTGTTATCTATCTGTTTGTGTATGGGAACAGTTATCTTTGGTTTCTCTGTTACATGTATGTCAAAGAAGAAGATGTTACGGGTTGTTAGGAGAGCTATGAGATTGGTTGTTGTCTTTGTTATGGAGATTACTTTCTCATCTCCGTATGGGGTTGCTATGTCTGTATGAGGGAAGGTTAGGAAAGATGATGGATCTGCTTTCTTATCTGTGTAATAGAGAGATATATGTGTGTTGGTTATATATGGGACATATAGGTATGAGGATGTATCTGTGTATGGGACATATATATGTGTCTGTGGTTGGGGTAAGAGAGATGGGGTGCAGGACAGGGTTTGTTTTGTACTGCTTGTAACAGGATCTATTAGGAGAGATACATTTGTGTTAGTTGTTACACATACTTCTTGTGTATTTGTATTACTTACTCTTGTGTATTTGGTATTAGATGAAACAGATGTAGATGAAACAGATGATAGGAGGGATAGAGCAGGAGGTGTCTGTCTGGCAAAGGCTGTTTCATATTGTAGGGATGATAGGAGGAGAAGGGTTAATAGTAAGGTAAAGGCTTTGGTGAGGTAAGAGAGAGGGTTAGGCGATGTTGGCAATCCCCCCCCCCTTCTGTTTTGTTTTCTGTTTTGGGGGGTTTGAAACAGCGCACACATGCATCTAGCTACCACCTTAACCATAATTACACCCCTCGCACTCATAACAACCCACGTCTGTAAGATCTATCAGTGTGTGGCAATTCTAGCATATTTTACTGCTTAGTGTGTGATAAATAATGAATGACACTTTAGCGACAAATTTTGGATGTGACATAAGTTTTGAATAAGAAGCAGGCATTTGCACGCACACGCAGAATATAAAGTCATGATATACGAAAAGATTTATTGAGAATAGAACGAATCTGTTCATATGCAACAGACATATCCGTTGTGTCGACAATGTGTTGTCCGGAATATCGTCTAAACCACTTGATCTGCTTATTCGCGAGCCTAATAGTCTCCTGAAGGGTGCTATCCTTTGCATCCGCGCAGCTGATTTCACCCGCCAAATACATAATTGCCTGCTTGTACCCAATTGCCTTAGCGGCTGTTCTGCCAAGGACGTATTTCTCCTGCAGCAGTCTTACCTCATCAATCAGGCCATTGTCATAGAATGACTCAACGCGTTTTTGAAGACGGATATCCAAAGTTCCTTTATCACAAATAAGATTTATGACAATAAAATTATTTGCTCGATTTTGTAACGGAAGAACGGGGTTGGGGGAACGGCCCGTTATATATGCCACTTCAAGGGCCCTGATAATCCGCCTTCGGTTGCCCCTGGAAACTGTAAATCCGGGATGGAGCTTTAGCAGCCTGTCATGTAGTACGCCAATGCCGCTCTTATCAGCCTCGTCCTCAAGTAACTTTCTGACTCTGCCATCTGTTGGAGGAAATTGCAAATTGTGGACTACAGATGAGACATATAAACCCGACCCTCCAACAAGAAACGGAATACTATTGAGGGCGTGAATGTGCTTAATGCAAGTCTGGGCAGAGAGCTTATAGCGGGCCACACTGGCTTCACTACTTGGGTCAATCACGTCTATCTGATGGTGTGGTATGCCTTGTCGGGCGCTGTGAGACAATTTTGCGGTCCCAATATCCATATCACGGTAAAGCTGCATTGAGTCAGCATTCACTATGTGCCCGTTGAAGTCACGGGCTGCATCAAGTGATAACAAACTCTTTCCCGTACCGGTTGCGCCTACAAAAGCTACAGCTAACACTTATGAAATAGAAAACCAGGAAACAAATCCATATAGCGCTGGTAATACCGAATTCACGGTATCGAATAATCTATGTTATCGAATTCTTGGCATACCCAACGACACAAGCTGCGCTGATCGCGTGTCGTTCTTCTGAATCCAGACATCGCCCGCTGGTGTTCTGCGTACCGTAAGCGCATTATCCCCGATCAGGTGGTACGGCGCGGCGTAAATAATTTTTACGGTTGCAAAATCGCCCGGGCGCAGTTGGTGTAGGCACGAAAAGTGGACGAGCCTACCACAGGGTGTTCTACCTGTATACCGATTATCCAGCATAGAATCTTTCCTGCCACCAACAGTAACAAGAAGCTCCACCTCCTTTCCAATCAGCTTCCGATTCTCCTCAAGGGCTATTCTATTTTGCAAGTCCAGTAAACGTTCATACCGTTCTTGGACAATATCACCTGGTATTTGGTTAGGCATAGATGCAGCAGGGGTTCCTGGGCGAGGAGAGTACTGAAAGGTAAACGCCGATGCGAAGCGTACCTCGGCTACAAGGTTGAGGGTGTCCTGAAAATCCTCTTCTGTTTCGCCCGGGAAGCCAACAATGATATCTGTTGTAATTGCGATATTGGGTATCTTGTTGCGGGCCTCAGAGATTATTTTCAAGAACTTGCCTGCTCTATACGAACGGCGCATCGCGCGTAAAATGCGATCCGAACCGGATTGAAGAGGCATATGCAATTGCGGCAGAACAGCCTGGGTATCGTGCATCGCATCTATAACGTCACTCGTAAAAGCAGCTGGATGCGGGCTTGTAAACTTGAGTCGCTCAAGACCCTCTATAGCTCCAGCTTTCCTGAGAAGGGATGCAAAAGCGCTCCTATCACCAAATTCAACTCCATATGTATTGACATTCTGTCCAAGCAGGGTAACCTCGAGAACACCTTCAGAGACTAGAGCACTTATTTCCGCTAGGATGTCACCCGGGCGCCTGTCGCGCTCTTTGCCGCGCAAGCTTGGAACAATACAAAAAGTGCACGTGTTGTTGCATCCAACCGAGATAGACACCCATGCTGAATAATTGGATTCACGTCTTACCGGTAAAGAGGATGGGAAAGTCTCAAGAAAATCCTTTATTTCTATTTCTGCAGTTTTATTGTGTCGCGACCTGCGCAACAGGGCAGGAAGAGAGCCCAAATTGTGGGTTCCGAATACAACATCAACCCACGGGGCTTTTTCAAAAATCTTATGCCGATCTTTCTGGGCCAAACACCCACCAACTGCTATCTGCCTGATCCGACCGTTATTCTTTTTTTGAAGAAGCTGCCCCAAATTGCCATAAAATCTGTTATCAGCATTCTCTCTGACCGCACAGGTATTAAGAACAACAACATCCGCATCGTCACTACCGGATTTTACATAACCCTCATCCTCCAGGACCCCAGCAATACGCTCTGAGTCATGGACGTTCATTTGACATCCATACGTTCTAACGGTATAGGTCAACGGTTTTGGGATAACTAACCCTTTCTCTTAACACTTTTTCCATTACCCGCGGGCTTTTGATTATGTGTAGCATCACTTATCTTAGACGAAACAGTATCAGTCGATACGTCACGATTTACAGATAAGTTTAAAGGGCCCTGGCCAGCCGGTGTATCGCCACCAGTAGAGTCGCGTGAATTGTTTACAGCACCGGAGGCAGTACCTTTGCCGGCGGACGGGCTACCGGATGTTGTGTGTACGGCGCCAGTTCCACTCACTTTACGGGAATTTGTGTCAGGACTAGTGCGCACAGCGGCATCATGATCTGGCAAATCACCGAACTCGTTCGACCTGAAACCTAAAAGGCTGATTATTTTATTCTCGATCTCATCCGCGACGCTCTTATTCTCTAAGAGAAACCGACGAGCATTCTCCTTACCCTGCCCCAACTGATCATCGCCATAGACGTACCACGATCCTGATTTTTTAATGATTCCCCTATCAACTGCAAAATCGATCAAGCCGCTTTCTCGGGAAATACCAACCCCGTACAGAACGTCGAACTCGGCCTGTTTGAAGGGCGGTGCAACTTTGTTTTTCACCACCTTAACGCGCGTACGGTTTCCAACAGCCTCTGTGCCCTGCTTGATGGTTTCGACTCGACGAATATCAAGCCTAACTGAAGCATAAAACTTTAGAGCACGGCCGCCGGGAGTTGTTTCTGGACTGCCAAAAAAAACACCAACCTTTTCACGAAGTTGATTGATAAATATAGCGGTCGTTCCGGTCTGATTCAGCCCGGATGTTATCTTTCTCAGAGCCTGAGACATGAGCCGTGCCTGGAGGCCAACATGCATATCCCCCATATCACCCTCAAGTTCAGCTCGCGGGACAAGCGCAGCAACGGAATCTATGACAATCAGGTCAATTGCTGTTGAGCGAATTAACATATCCGATATCTCCAATGCCTGCTCGCCGCTATCAGGTTGGCTGACAAGAAGCGCATCAATATCAACCCCAAGTTTTTTTGCATACTCCGGATCAAGTGCATGCTCGGCATCTATGAACGCAGCAATGCCACCAGCGCGCTGGACACTTGCTATTGCGTGTAGAGTCAAAGTGGTTTTACCGCTTGATTCAGGACCGTATATCTCAACAATCCGGCCGCGAGGCAGACCTCCAACCCCAAGTGCATAATCAAGTGCAATGGAACCAGTTGGTATAACGTCTATATACGCTTTCTGGGCATCGTTCATGCGCATAACAGCGCCTTTGCCATATTGGCGATCTATATTTGCTAAAGCAAGCTCTAGCGCGCGCGTGCGATTTATCTGATCGTTAGATGACACCGTTATTCCAAACCTCCCGTTTCCGTACACAAGAAAAATACATGAATACCGGGTAAAAAACTAGCAAAAACACCATCTTGTGCATAAGTTAACGTCCACAAGGATAACAAAACCTCACACCCGGGCGATACGTTGAGGTGAATAATCATAAAAGAGTATTTCACAGAAGGGATTACAATTTTCAGGCATCAAGCTTAGTGTTTGAGCCTACAAGCTGCAACACAATACACAATACCCGTACAGGCAGTTATAAAAACTGCAGCAAAAATAAGTCCGGTCCTCACAAAAGAAAGCCCCGTGGAAATGGGCGGAAAAAAAATCACCGAATCGCCTAATCCACCAACATAATCGCTGAGTGACGGGTTTGAAGAATACATCTGATCCGGTGCTGCAAAAATCGGCAAGAGGGCAACGGAAAAAGCAAGTGTCTGCACTACTGTCTTAGCCTTGCCCCACGTGTTTGCAGAAATTACTTTCCTCTTTGCGACAATCAGACGAAAAATGGTTACTGATACTTCCCGCAAGAAAATAACTACAAATACCCACCACGGTATCTCACCAAGAATGCAAAGCGGGAGAACAACTGAAGCAACAAGAATCTTGTCAGCAATTGGGTCTAGCAAAGCACCAAATTTGCTGACAGAATTGTATTTACGTGCAATAAATCCATCAAGCCCGTCCGTTAGCATCCCAATAAGGAAGAGGCAAAGTGTGAGCCAGCGAAAATCCTTATCAAGACATAGAAAAAAAAGCGGAAAAGCAAAAGCAATTCTTGTACAGGTTATAACGTTTGGCAGCACATGTTGCAGTGTATCAAAATGCGATTTTTCATGTTCGCGACTGAATGTGTTGCTTTTTGCGGTAGGTGGTCAATAATCAAAAGCCACAACACCGGCAAGAAAGCATTGGCAAGGAAGGCCATTCAGGGCAGGTGCAGAAGGTGGTTGTGTAGGCTGGTTTGCCTGAGTAGGTTTGGCAGGAGCGTGGGTTGCCTCAGTAGGCTTACCAGGTTTACCAGGAGCAAGCTTGGTTGCCTGAGTATTTGCAACAGTGGATGAAGGCTTAGCTGCGGCGGGTTTAGCAGGTGCGGGTGGTGCAGGGGCCGCAGTAGGTGCAGGTGGTTTTGCTGATGGAGCAGCAGGCCTGGCAGGAGCAGGCTTAGAAGGTGCTGCAGGCTTGGCTGCAGCGGGTTTGGGTGCCGATGGTGCAGCAGCCTCAGTAGGTGCAGGGGCCGCAGGCTTGGCAGGAGCGTAATAAGTCCACAGGTCAAGTTGTAACTCAGCGCATTCAGTAAAACAGGAAATGCAAACAGGAAATGCCTTGCACTCTAATCGAGTTTAGAGTCACTTACAGAAGCTGATATTCTCGCCAATGTCGAATCAAGATCCTGAGGGGTAACCAAAACTTCCCGGGCCTTCGAGCCCTGACCCGGACCAACGATTCCCATACTCTCCATAAGGTCCATTAGCCTGCCAGCCTTAGCAAATCCGACTCGAAGCTTTCTTTGCAACATTGATGTTGACCCGAGCTGTGAGTTTATAACCAGCTCTGTAGCCTTCAATAACAAAGGCATATCATCACCTATATGCGAGTCTATATTGCCCTGATTCTGCACCTCAAGCACATAATAGTCGGGGTGAGCCTGCGATTTTACGTATTCAACTACCCTTAAAATCTCATTTTCCGTTACCCAGGATGACTGGATTCTAATAGGCTTACCGGCGCTAATTGGTAAAAATAAGCCATCACCCTGACCAACCAGTTTTTCAGCACCCGGACGGTCGAGTATAACTCGCGAATCCACCAAACTTGATACGGCAAATGCTAAGCGACTCGGGACATTTGCCTTTATAAGGCCTGTTACAACATTTACACTTGGTCTCTGTGTTGCCAAAACAATATGAATTCCACTGGCACGCGCAAGCTGGGTAATACGTACTATCGATTCTTCGACATCCTTTGCGGCAACCAGCATAAGGTCGGCCAGCTCATCAACTATTACCAGAAGATACGGATAAGGCGTTAGCTCTCTCGAGTCGGATGCAATCTTTTTGGCACGCACTGCAAGATTAAAGTCATCTATATGCCTAAAACCGAAACTTGCCAGGTCATCGTATCGCCTTTCCATTTCCTTTACAACCCATTGCAAAACCTCAGACGCCTTTTTCGGGTCTGTGACAATCGGAGTTATAAGATGCGGAACACCAGAATAAATCGCAAGCTCGACGCGTTTTGGATCAATTAATACCAAACGCACTTGACTTGGATGGGCCCGAAGCAGAATGCTCGTGATCATGGAGTTAACAAAACTAGATTTCCCAGAACCGGTCGCACCGGCAACAAGTAGGTGTGGCATAGTGGTGAGGTTGGTTAGAACAAAACCTCCGCTTGAATCTTTTCCAAGCCCAACCGTCATTGGATGTGCATCTGGATGAATAGACTGCAAAACAGAACCCAGGGCAACAAGTTCTCTCTTTTTATTAGGTATTTCAATGCCAATTGCACTTTTTCCTGGAATAGGGGAAAGAATACTTACCTTGTCTGATGCAACAGCATAGGATATGTTTTTTGTAAGGGCAATAATCCGTTCAACTTTTACACCTTCACCGAGTTCTAATTCGTACTGCGTAACTGTCGGGCCCCTCGAAAACCCCGAGAATCGCGCGTTGACGCTAAATTGCCTAAGAACGCCGGATAGTGCCGTAATCACCTTCTCATTTTCTGCATCATCATGCTTGGCCGGAGGATAGGAATTGAGGATATCCAAACTCGGAAGCGCATAATCTGAAGATTCACCATGATATTCAGATACGGGTGAGCCGGTCAATGAGGTTCCGCTCAACACGGTTACTGTTTCATCATGCCTATTGTCGCCTGCGGTATCAGGCATATCCCTGCCAGTTAATTCTTGGTGCTCACTCGATGAACTGACTGAGCTATTTGGGGAAGTTTTTACACTGTCGGAATTGAAAAGCCATTTTGCATATCTAAAAATAACTCGCACTATCTTTGATATTGGTGTTTTGCTAATAACAGACACTGAGAGAACAATAAATATAATGCAGACAGTCTTAGCTAGGTAGCTAGGCAATGTAGTAAGTGGTAAACCTACAAGCCACCCAATAATCCCACCCGCGGTAGATAAAATCCGGATTCCAGAAGATGGATAAGGAAATCCAGCAGAAAAATGTAAAAATGCTGCCGAAAAGCTTGAAAACATAAATAGACCAATAGATACACGGATATTGTCATGCGTTTTTTGCGGATTACGAAAAAGCCAAATTGAAAACCCGATTAGCAAAATCGGAAGAACGATTGAAAAGCCGCCAAAAAATGCAGCAACGGTATATTCAGAAACAATGCCAGAAAGCCAGTTACCATACAAAAACCACTGAAAGACAGCACCGACTAAGCCGAATAAAAACAGGGCAAAGGGCAACTGATCCCTTCGATCCCTACGGGCAAGTGATTTCTTTGAAAACACTCTGGCACAAGACCCTGCTGCCCCGGCAAGGCCGCGCCATACTTTCAGATACGACTTCTTTGCACTCAAACAGTAACAACCAGAGGAACGATAACCGGATGCCTTCGTATCTTACGGCCAGCCCATGAACCAACAACACGCCTAACAATCCGTGTGAGATCATGTTCATCCAAAACCCCAGATCCGATTGCGTGTTTCAATTCACTAACTACCTCATTTACAACATCCTCAAATACCTCATACCCCTCGGCAAAACCCCTCGTATAAATATGCGGAGTTGAGACAATTTCCCCCGAATCTTTGTTAACGACAACCGTAATCGAAATAAACCCATCCTCAGACAGGGCCAATCTGTCCTTAAGTTCCCGATCGGTTACAATATTGTTCCCATCAACATAAACAAGCTCGATGTCAACCTGATCAACAACCCGAGCACCCGAGTCATCCAGCTGAACAACAGTTCCATTACTTGCCAAAATAACAGAATCAGAAGACATGCCGCTTTTTTCAGCAACCCGTTTATTAGCAACCAAATGCCGGCGCTCACCGTGGATTGGCATCGCAAATTTTGGCTTTAGGATGTTATAGCAGTACAGCAGTTCACCCGATGCACAGTGCCCAGAAACATGAACAAATGCGTTACCCTTGTGTGAAACCTCAGCACCAAGGTCGTAGAGCTTGTCCATCAGTTTATAAACAGATGACTCATTACCCGGAATTAAACTAGATGCAAATATAACCCTATCCCCAGGACCGGGAACAATTTGGAAAGTCCCGTCAGCCATACGACTTAGAACGGCAAGAGGTTCGCCCTGGGAGCCCGTGCAGACATACACCACACGATCGTACGGTAAAGTCTCGGCGATAGCAGCATCTATCAAAACACCATCCGGAACCTGCAAAAAGCCCAATTGTGCCGCGATTGACATATTGCGGATCATGGAACGACCTAGCAATGCCACCTGCCTGTTATTGGCAGCGGCGGCATTAAGCACCTGCTGCACCCTGGCGACATGACTTGAAAAGCAGGCAACTATCGCGCGACCCTCTGTTTTTGCAATAAGAGAATCCAGAACCGGACCAATATCCCGCTCATAGGGAATATACCCAGCAATATCTGCGTTGGTCGAGTCGCACATGAATAAATCGACACCTTCGGCGCCAAAGCGAGCAAACGAAGGCAGATCGGTCAATCTGCTATCAAGAGGCCACTGATCAAGTTTAAAGTCCCCAGTATGAAAAATATTCCCCGCAGAAGTGCGAATAAAAACAGCCATTGCATCCGGAATCGAGTGATTCACAGACACAAACTCAAGGTCAAAGTCACCAACCTTCAAGCGGTCTAATGGGGCCACACGGCGCAAGTTCGGAGAAAGTCTCTGCTCCTTGCACTTCTCTTCAACAAAAGCCAAAGTAAGAGGTGAGCCGATTAGCGGGATATCGCTTCTGAGGCGCAACAGGTACGGAACTGCGCCGATATGATCCTCATGCCCATGAGTCAAAACCAGAGCCTCTACCTTATCGAGCCTATCGCGTATTGGCGCAAAGTCTGGGAGAATAAGATCAACACCCGGTTGTTGGAGATCTGGGAAAAGAACACCACAGTCAACCAGCAAAATACGACCGTCTAATTCAAAAACAGTCATATTACGACCGACTTCACCTAGTCCACCAAGGGGCATTAACCGCAAAACACTACTCACAGAAATTTACTCTCACACTAGACAAACAAAGAAGAGCCGCTAAGCAAACGGACAGTACGATAATAGCAAAAGCAGGCACCATGACTTAACATGTATGCAAGACAGACAGATGACATCAGACGTAAGGAATTTAAGGAGCAACCCTGCCCTGTTTTTCAAATGCTGCGTGAGTTTCGGGCATAAGACCTTTCCATATTTCCTCAATTCGATCAGCACATAATTCAATTTCCCTCTGTGGATAGGAGTGAAAAGCACTATTGGCGCGCGAGGTTCTAACACTCAGAAAATTCATCAGAGATCTGGCATTTATGGTCACGTACATTGTTGAATAGAGATTCAGGGGTAGAATCATGCGAGCGACTTCGCGAGCTATACCGCAGGCAAGAAGCCTCTTGTAGGTATCGTATGCCGCAAGCGATAATTCTTTCATCTCCTCTATTAAAAGACCGTATTGCTCAGAAGTTCCCTCTTCGAATTTATAAGCACCTGGAGCGCCAATTTGGACAAGTTTACGCTTTTCATCAGGGATATAAAAAACAGGATCAAGGTTTTTATAACGCCCAGACTCTTCGTTGTAACTTGCAATCCTGTGGCGCATAAACTCACGAAAAACAAATATCGGAGCGCTAATTCTGAAAGTCATATGACTATGCTCAAAAGGAGAGCCGTGTCGTTCGCGCATCAAAAAGGTAATCAGCCCAATATCCCGATTCGAAAGGCAGTCAGTCACTGCCACGAAAGAGCCTAGTGTAGAAACCCTTGCCGAAAATACAACATCGGAATCGCTGGCAGAATGCTTAACAAGCTCGACTGTTATTTCCGAAAGAAAAACAGGATCCATCACGAAAAACAAACATTGCAACAAACAAAAACCGGGCTACGAGAAACCCCGCAGCCCGGTCGAAAAATACAGGAGCCTAAAGGACAACCCCTTCGCCATCGGAGGAAGAGTTATTCCTGCGACGAGCAAACACATAAGCGCCGGCACCAACAGCAACAGCCAAAGTACCCAGGCCAAATATACCCCAACCAAGGTCTAGACCTGTATAAGCAAGCCTACCGGTACTTGGAACAACCGTCACAGACTGCTCAGCCTTAGACTGAAGTCCCTGCGGGTCAGTATAAAGAGCCGAAACTGTAAAAGTCCCCTCTTTCTTGAGAGTGACGACAGCAGACGCCTTACCCTCGTCAAGGGAAACAGTTGCAACACTATCAGAGCCAATAAAGAAGGAAACGGTACCCCCAGAAATGGGCTCAGCCTTAATCGCGGAGAGCGCAAACGCGCCACCGAAACCGCCACGAGGAAGGGCCTGCGGTAGCCGCCCGGTAGAGATAGACGGAGCATTAGCCGGGGTTGTCGTGGGGGTAGATGTAGCAGACTGAGTCGTCGAGCCGACCGCACCGGCAGACGTGGCAGGAGAAGTGGTGGTCAGCACGCAGTTACCCTCGGGGTCAACAAGGTCAGTAGGACCGCAGGAAGCGGAAGAAGTTGTTGGAAGAGGTAAGGGCTGAAGGGGCTGAGCGGGATCCTGGGTAGAAGGGGAAGTAGGTCTAGAAGAACCACCGGTTGTGCCACTGGTTGTGCCACCGGTTGTGGGTGTTGGAAAAACTGTCGGAATAGTAGGCACAGTGGGTGTATCACGGGTCACAGTCGCAGACAAAGTAATCTTCTCACCGACCTTCAGATTCTTCAGGTCGACTTTCTCACCCTTAGGGCCAGAAATCGATAGGGAAACCTGATAATCACCCGGAGCGGGCAGAGGTGGGATGGTATGCGGGGAATGCGTTGGAACAGAGCTGGGATTGGGCGCAACAGTGGGTGCAGGAACAGGACCGCACACGTCACCGAAACCGCCGGCAGCGACAAGACCGGAAACAGTCGGGCCATTCGGACCGCACACAACCAGAACACCACCAACATCAACCGTTCTGGCGGGGCCAGGCTGGCCAGGGGCACCCGGGGCGGGTGTAGAATCTGCGAAAGCACCAGGCACAATAAAAGCCAAACCAGACGCGATAGCGGCGGTGGCACACAACCCCGCAAGGGAACCGCGGGTACCAAGAGGATTTTTCATGACGTGAATATCTCCAATCTCCGGAAAAACTACGCGGCAACCACCGCAGACAAGAATGGTAACACAGAAACCTGAAAAACTCAAAGATGAAGAGTAACCCCGAAGAAGGAACCCTAAGAAAATCACGGAATGCATTGATTCTCGGGCAAGCCCTTTAACCAAGCCTATATGTTTAGTGTATATATACACTTTTATTTATATATTTCTTTTATACTGTCGGTCTGAGTTTCCCTGGGTTGCAGAATTTGTCGGATTCATGAGTGGGGAATAATCATGAATTGGGAATAATGGAGTGTGGTGCGTTTATAGCACCAGCGTGACTCATGCTGCAAGCGTAATTTCTGTGTACATGTCGCTGGGGCGCTGCTATTGTGACATGCTGTTTCAGACAAAAGCCTTTTAAGGGTGACAGAGCATAGGTTTTACAGAGCATAGGTTTTACAGAGCATAGGTTTTACAGGGCGTGGGGTTTTCAACAATAATCTTTCGATTATTTCCTGACGCCCTGTGCAGTAGCAACAGATGCAGTAGCAACAGATACATTGCAAAAGACATATCTGGCCCAGACGTGCCCAATGGTACAGTAACACTTGCGCTGGGATATAATACTTGCGCTGGGATATCAGTGCAAGTGTGTCATTGCAGCAGAATATCTGCCTGCTTACGGTAGAATCTGCGTAGTTTGGGGTGACTCCCGTTGGATTTTTGGAGGCAACGTTATTAACTGGCGTGACAAAGCAGCCTGCTTGACGGTTAATCCGGAATTGTTTTTTCCTGTCGGAAATACCGGTGCTGCGTTGGAGCAGATACAGAGGGCAAAGGCTGTTTGTGCTCGGTGCACTGTAGCGAATTCCTGTCTGCAGTTTGCATTAGAGACAAACCAGGATTCTGGTATATGGGGTGGCCTCAGTGAGGAAGAGCGGCGGGCACTGAAGCGCAGAGGAAATAGGGCGCGGCGGGCTAACTTCAAAGCTCATTAATTCAGATTCGCGCTTCACGTTGACCTGATCGTGCTGTGACCTGATCGTACTGCTGGTCCGTTAGGCGTGTGCGTGGGTTGCGCGTGTGTGATTGATGTGGGTGCTAAGTTATCCTTTGGGTTATCCTTTGGCACATGCTCAAGAGGTGCCTGAAATGGATGATTGGTTGCTGCGGATTGCCTATTTGTCTTGGTTTTTGACACATCGAATCATCTGTTACCAGAACCATCTATCACTTTGTAAGGATCCTGGGCTTGTTTTTGTGGAATGAGTTTTTATGGAATGAAATGTGTTAATGAAATGTGTTACCCCGAATATATTAGGTGGGTGAACGAATACATTAGGTGGATGAAATAGTAAACATACCTGGCTAAACTAGCCTTATTCTTGGCTTTGCATGACGGAATATTTAACGGAATGTTTAACTGAAGCGGGAGTGGTGAAATTGGCAGACACGCAGGATTTAGGTTCCTGTGCCTTTGGCGTGGGGGTTCAAGTCCCCCCTTCCGCACACCGTATGCATGCAGGCCGTATGCATACGGCCTGTTTACGCGTGAAATACTGATTATGAACAAAACACTAAATATCTAGCGCAGTCTTGGGTAAAGGCACTGCGCTCCAAACCATACTGTGCTAACCATACTGTGCTAACCATACTGTGCTAACCATACTGTGCTAACCATACTGTGCTAACCATACTGTGCTAACCATACTGTGCTAACCATACTGTGCTCCAAACCATGCGGAGACACTTTTACACAGAGATGCATAGCACACACAAGGATTACCTGGGGGTCATGCGGCAGGTTTGGCGGTTGCCGATGGAACTGCAGCAGGTACGGAGAATGTCATATTCTCCCACTTAGGCTTACTGTTGGCTGTATCCAAAGAACAGTATGGTTGCAGGAACTGCTGTGCCTGCGGTAGATGTAGGTGAGTTAAACGCTTTATCCCGATACTTGCAACCCAATGCAAAATGGCCTGTGCAGGCTGGGTTGTCTGGGTAGGTGCAGAAGGTTTAGCGGTAGGTTTTGCAGGTGGTTGTGCTGATGGAGCAGCGGGTGCAGGTACTGCAGGAGCAGGTGTGGCAAGAGCAGATGGCCGTGCAGAATGATGGATATTCACAGGCGCGGATGGCGGTAGCATGGTAGCATTCGAATGGTTTTATCCACGGTCAATCATTGGGGTGTGTTTTGCGGAGCGTGCAAGTCGGGTTTCTGTTACCACTCGGTTGGTTTGATGTAGAGAGTTTGGCCAATACTTTTGGGCCATGGACTCTTCTTGTTGCGTGCGGGATGATCTTTGCCGAAACTGGGCTTCTTATAGGTTTCTTTTTACCTGGGGATACTTTACTAATCACAATTGGTCTGCTGACAAGCGCAGGGTCTATCGGGGTTCCGATTTGGCTGACATGTTGCCTGGTCTCGGCAGCAGCATATATTGGAGGGGATGTTGGGTATTTTATAGGCCGCCTGGCAGGTCCAAAGTTATTCGAGAAGGACAGCAGATCCTTTGCGAAGAAAAGCGCTGAACGAACCAGCGAGTTTTTTAGAAAATACGGTGTACTGACTGTTACGATCGCGCGCTTTTTTCCGATTATTCGCACATTTGCCCCAGTTGCAGCGGGTATATCAAAAATGCGGTACTCGGTTTACAGCATTTGCAACCTGCTCGGAGCAGTTATCTGGGGTACTGGTGTAACCCTGCTCGGGTTCTTCCTGGCAGGAATACCTATTGTCCGAGACAATATTGAAATAGCAATCCTGCTAGCTGTCGGTCTCGTTATACTGTCAGCTGTATTACATTATGTCACGCGTGGCAAGAAAAATAAGTCCTCTTCAGAAGAGAGGACATAAGCCGAAGCGCCTTGTACCTGTGACTTATCCTGTTCTTTAAGTCAGACCCAAGGCCTGCGGCAGAGACACTGTATCCGTCCGGCAGAAAAACAGGATCATATCCAAAGCCCCCTGTGCCGTCCGGAGCATGAAGAATCCGGCCGTGCCAAACAGAAGATACGGTTCGCACCTCGGTATTTGGCATAACACACGCGATGGAACACACGAAATGTGCAGTGCGGTGTACATCCGGCACATCCCGCATCTGCCACAATAGTAAATCAATATTTCTTCCATCTTGCGACCACCGACTCGATAACACACCGGGCATTCCGTTTAGAGCATCAACGCAAATCCCCGAATCATCGGCCATAATTGGGACGTCCTTTACTGAGCCAACCGCGGCCTGTGCTTTTAGTACCGCATTCTCTGTGAAAGTCAAACCGGTTTCACGGCACGTCACCCCGCAAAAAATTGACTGAAACCCGAGTGGCAACAGGATTTCGCGAGCCTCGGCAATCTTATTCTCATTTTCTGAAACGAATACAATTTCCATTTAATAGAGTCAATCCAGATTATTTTTAATCCAATGAAGCGGCCTGTATCTCCTTTAGGGCTTGGCAACCTGTTTTGGCAAGTTCCATCATCTGCTCAAACTGTCCATACGAAAAGGGTGATTTTTCTGCAGTACCCTGAATCTCTACTAATTTACCGCTTCCAGTAAAAACAAGATTAATGTCAGCCTGTGCATTTGAGTCCTCCGAATAATCCAGGTCTAGAAAAATCTGGTCGCCGACTAGCCCAACAGACACAGCGGATACAGAATCAGTCAGAGGATGCTTTGAAAGTATCTTTTGATTTTTAGCCCAGACAAGGGCATCGTAAAGCGCAATATACGAACCGGTTATAGCGGCGGTGCGCGTCCCGCCGTCGGCCTGTAGGACATCACAATCTAGGATAATGGTATTCTCCTCCAGAGCATACCGATCCAAAATTGCACGCATACTTCGGCCTATGAGGCGACTGATTTCATGACTGCGACCGCTAATTTTCCCCTTAACAGATTCACGGTCAGATCGCTCGGTACCAGATCGCGGGAGCATAGCATATTCTGCCGTTATCCATCCAGATCTCTGTCCGCGTAAAAACGGCGGAACTCCGCGCTGAAAGGTTGCATTACAAAGAACCCTGGTATTGCCAAAAGCAATTAGGGCTGATCCCTCTGCATAAATATTCCACCCGCGGATAATTTTTACGGGTCGAATTTCGTCATGTGCCCTAGAATTCTTCCTCAACACAGAGCAAATAATACAACAAAACAGCATATACACCGCCAGCGAGGTGACAGACACGTAACTCCATATACACTTATCATGTGGGCGGTGCAGGTCTCCTAACAGACCAATACGAGTTGTCGATGGTCAACGCAGCACGAATATCAGGGATAGCTGCTAAAGAATGTGTTTTTGAGGTTTATTCTCGCGCATTGCCACCTGGCAGGCCATTTGGTGTGTTTGCAGGCCTTGAGAGGCTGCTGGAAAAAATCGAAAATTTCTCCTTTGCAGATGACGAAATTACATGGCTTAGAGAAAAGAATATCGTTGATAATGAGACACTTGACTGGCTCCGGGGGTATAGCTTTTCTGGGTCAATTTCTGGCCACAAAGAGGGGGAAATCTTTTTCCCCAATACACCCGTTCTAACTGTTAGAGCACCATTTGCAGAAGCAGTAGTTCTCGAAACCCTGATCCTAAGTTGCATAAATTTTGATAGCGCTATTGCGTCAGCGGCGGCACAACTTGTGTATCGCGCAAAAAACAAACCAGTTTATGAAATGGGCTCCAGAAGAACAAATGAACAGGCCGCTGTAGCAGCGGCGCGGGCTGCGTACATTGCTGGGTTTGCCGCAACAAGCAATCTGGCAGCTGGGAAGATTTGGGATATACCAACCGTTGGAACTATGGGTCATGCATTTATACTTGCTCATAAAACGGAGAGTGAAGCTTTTTATGCACAGCTCAAACAGGGTGGGGGAAACAATATAACCCTCTTGATTGATACATACGATATCCAGGAAGCAATTGACAGTGCGGTAACTGTCGCAGGCAAAAATCTTGCAGCTGTAAGAATAGATTCGGGAAACCTACCAGAAGTGGTGCACGATGTACGCAGAAAGCTCGACCTCGCGGGTGCAACTGAGACAAAGATCATTCTCACAGGCGACCTTGATGAGGCCTCAATTAGGCTCGTAAGCACCGCACCGGTTGATGCACTCGGGGTTGGAACATCTCTGGTAACTGCGGGAGGATTTCCATCTGCAGGCTTCGTTCATAAACCGGTGGCATGCAGAGAAAAAAACAGATGGAGAATGCTTTCGAAAAAATCAAAAAACAAAGTTAGCACCGGCGGGCAAAAAAATGTCCAAAGAGTTCTTGACAAAAACAAGAAGATTATCAAAGAGCAAGTCCTCGTATTTGATCCCGATAATCCCCCAGTGACAACCTATGACACGAATGTATTACAGATTACGAGTGAACATATAAGGCACGGAAAAAGAGTTGCAATAAACTCAACAAATGAAATAAGGGCGTATCACAAATCGGTTATCAATCAAATCCCAGAAGAAGTATTCAACCTTGAGGGCAAAATAAATACCGAGCGGATCTCCTGGCATAGTGTGCAAGGCCATCGTCTAGAGGCCTAGGACCCCGCCCTTTCACGGCGGAGGTCGCGGGTTCGAGTCCCGTCAGGGTCGCTCATGGCTCTGTAGCTCAGTTGGTAGAGCGTTCGACTGAAAATCGAAAGGTCACCGGATCGATACCGGTCGGAGCCACAACTGTATCTCTCTTTATAAGAGGAAGGGGAGGGCAGCCAGTCCAGATCCTAGTAATAGACCTGATAATCCAGTGATCATCACTAACCACCATGGGGCTGATGGTTGTGCTGATAGTTGAGTGGATTGATTATGGGTGGTGGGTTGATTAGAAAGGTCACGGCGCTTGTGTACCTTACCGGTGCTACTTGACTGAGAAGGAGAAACAGTAAAGACATAGGTATATGTTGCAGCAATAGGGGTTGCCACAGCAGTTGTCGTGGTGTAGACGGGGGTGGGAGAATTTACCACATAGGCAATTGCCTGTGGTCCTAAACAGGCACGACATGTACCGGATAGATAGTCACCTGTATAGACACCATTTGATCTAAGTCCTGTGGTTTTTGTGGTAGTTCCATATGTAACTGTGTATGTATATGTGCCTGAGGTGGTTGGGGTTCCTGTTATGGTTCCATTGGCAAAGGACAGTCCTGAGGGTAATGTACCAGTAGAACCTACAGGGGTCAATGTGTAGGAGGATAGGGTGGTAGGTAGTGAAACAGATACTGTCTGACCCTGTGTAACAGTGGTAGAGGTGGAACTGGAAGTTCTTGAGGTTACAAGGAACTGGACCTGATATGTGGCCTTATAGCCATTCGTTGTGCTTATGGTAAACGTATGCATTCCACCAAATCTTACAGTGGTTTTTAGTCTCACCGTTACAGTAAGTTTGTATAGACCGGGGGTGACGCTGCTATCTATAGACCCTGTTATGGCACCATTGGTTGCATTAAGGGTTAGATTCCCTGGGAGCATATTAGTCGGTGGGGGCACACTTTTGTATAGCGAGACCCAGTCAGTGTTCCAGTCAGTGGCGGTGAAGTACTCATTAATAAAGAAGTCAGTAGGAGTGAAATATTCATTCAAGACGATGACGTGTGTTAGGTTTACGCGCCTGCCTGGGAAAAAGCTTGTCTTGAAAAAGCGCTTGGGCGTTGACCATGTTGGGGAAATGGATATTTTCTGACCCTGTGAAACAGTGGTTGTTACGTTAGACAGGGTGGGAGTTAATAACTGGGTTCCATAGAACAACGGAGCGCGGGTTGGGGCATAGCAGGGAAAGCCAACAGGGAAGCCAAGATTGCAGTAATTAGCCGCATCAGTGTGTCGAGTTGGATATTGAGGTTTTTGAGGGTTGGGTCGACCGGGATAACTGGGAAAGGGAACCCATGCGCCGGAGAAGTGTGGGTCACTGGGATAGACGGGTAAAGGTCCTCCGACACTTACATGTGAGCGCTTCGTGCGAACACGGGGTTCATCAGCCAATGCATAGGTGATATGGGTGGTTGTGTCTCTGTTTATGGCTATGGCTGTTATGGGAGATGTTGGTAGGGATGAGAGATGTATCTGTCCGGTGTATCTATCTATGGTTATGTCTTTGTTTGGGTGTGTTAGAGAGAAGGTGTATCTGGAGTTTCTGAGTGATGGTATGTCTGAGAGATATGTGTTATCTATCTGTTTGTGTATGGGAACAGTTATCTTTGGTTTCTCTGTTACATGTATGTCAAAGAAGAAGATGTTACGGGTTGTTAGGAGAGCTATGAGATTGGTTGTTGTCTTTGTTATGGAGATTACTTTCTCATCTCCGTATGGGGTTGCTATGTCTGTATGAGGGAAGGTTAGGAAAGATGATGGATCTGCTTTCTTATCTGTGTAATAGAGAGATATATGTGTGTTGGTTATATATGGGACATATAGGTATGAGGATGTATCTGTGTATGGGACATATATGTGTGTCTGTGGTTGGGGTAAGAGAGATGGGGTGCAGGACAGGGTTTGTTTTGTACTGCTTGTAACAGGATCTATTAGGAGAGATACATTTGTGTTAGTTGTTACACATACTTCTTGTGTATTTGTATTACTTACTCTTGTGTATTTGGTATTAGATGAAACAGATGTAGATGAAACAGATGATAGGAGGGATAGAGCAGGAGGTGTCTGTCTGGCAAAGGCTGTTTCATATTGTAGGGATGATAGGAGGAGAAGGGTTAATAGTAAGGTAAAGGCTTTGGTGAGGTAAGAGAGAGGGTTAGGCGATGTTGGCAATCCCCCCCCCTTCTGTTTTGTTTTCTGTTTTGGGGGGTTACCCTATTAGGGACCAGTTTGCACTTCATAATACTCATAGTACCTCACTATACATGCGTCTGCATACACGCACCTGTGCCGATTGTAACACATTTGTGGTTAGTATTTATGTTCCCTTGATCTCCTCAAGACTGGAGAGGGTTACCGTAAGAGATATTTCTTTGCCGTTACGCTCAACCCGGATAGGCACCGGGGTACCACCTGGGCGACTGCGAACAAAGGCAACTAGATCAATCATATTTGATATCTTGTTACCCCCGATAGAGAGAAGCAGATCTCCCGGTTTTAGTCCGGCAGTATCAGCTGGACTGCCCGGGGTTACACTCTTTACAACAGCACCCTCATAGGATTCGTCCCGATCACTGCCATCAGAAACAGATACACCAAGATATCCATGAGAGACAGGGCGATTGGCTGCGAGGGCGGTGGCAACACGGTGGACCAAATTGGACGGAATAGCAAACCCAACGCCAACATTTCCGGAAGAAAATAACCCCGCAGAGGCAATTGCGACATTGATACCTATTAACCTGCCGTTAAGATCAACAAGAGGACCACCCGAATTCCCGGGGTTTATGGCGGCATCAGTCTGTATAACAGGAACAGCGTTAACCTGACCGGCAAGGCCAAAGGAAGTTAAATTAATTGACCGCAGGACTGAACTAATAATCCCCCGAGTAACACTAAAATCATAGCCCAAGGGTGCACCCACAGCTATAACCGATGATCCCACAGTTACAGCAGAGGAATCACCAAATGTAATCGCTGGTAAAGCACGTGGTTTTATTCTCACAACAGCAATATCAAGCATTCGATCGACGCCGACAAGAACAGCTTTGTAACGCCTACCGTCGCGGGCAAGAACACGCAGATCTGGCTTGTCAACCCTTCCGTCCAGCGTAACAACATGAGCATTTGTAACTATGTCACCATTGTCATTGAAGACAACGCCGGATCCCGATCCGGACATGCCATTACCCGCAGATACCTGGATGGTGACAACGCTGGAGATGACCCTTTTTGCGGTGGCAGATGGCAAGTCCAGTTCTTTTGTGCCACTGGAGTAAATGGGGGGTGTAAGCGGCAACAGCGGTGATTCCTTTTGCTGGTCGGAAGACAGCAACCGATAGGTTACAACAGAAGAGGTGAAACCCGAAAGGAAAGCCACCGCAACAATCACAAGTGCAAACCAAACATATTTGTGCAGAATACACTTAGGTTTCATCTTTTTGGCCACAAGCTTGAGCTTCTGGCGCAGCTTAGGTACCTTAAAATTACCCTTGCCTGAGCTTACTGCAATGCGCCTGGCGGTCGCCAATACCTCGTCTGTTGCATCGCTGCCCGTCACATTTTCAAGTTCATCGCCCATATTAACCTCGCCAGTATTTGTATCTTACAAGGACACTTTTACAGTAAAAAGCTCACAGAAGGCTGTAAAAGCCATACGGAAAAAATGAAAAACAACACAGAGAACCCCGAAAGGAAGTTCCAAAAACGCCGCGAAAGTTGCGGGGGCAGGATTTGAACCTGCGACCTCTGGGTTATGAGCCCAGCGAGCTACCGAACTGCTCCACCCCGCGGCAAACAAGTAAAGTATAGCAAAAGCCCTAATTCAAAAATTACCCGCGATTCGCATCAAGATACCTAGAAAGAAGCTCATTTAACTTGCTATCTGCCTGAGCATACTTTACAAGATCCTTATTTGTTAGCGCATCGACTTTTTCGCGCAGCGCCGCCTTAATTTGGGCGATCAAATCAGAATGTGGCGGAGGGTGTATTGATATATCGGAAGTGCCGGAATTCGAAGCGCCAGAATTTCCCGCAAAAAGTGAATCAAGAGCCTGGTTTAACGTGCTTTCAAATGCAATCTTGTTCCCAAACGCAGCAAGAACTTTTTGCAAAAGTGTATAGCTTGTTGAACCTGTGGACTGAACATAAACAGGCTGGACATACAGAAAGCCGCCACCAACGGGCAGGGTAAGAAGATTGCCCGGCAAAACTCTGGTTTGGCCACCCTGTCGCAAAATATTCAGCTGATTACCGACCTTTGGGTCAGAGTCAAACGCGTTCTGTATCTGGCCAGGACCAGGAACTGTTTGATCTTTTGATAAACGCAAAAGAGTCAACTTGCCATAATCTGGGGAAATCTGCCCTGGGATATTGCCAGCATCAGAATTAGCCGAAAGATATCCTGTCAAAACACTGCGAGAATTCTCACCGGTGCTTTTTGGGATAAAAACAGAGTAAATAGAATAAGCAGCAAGATTTTGCCCGGGCATTCTCATTGTCAGATAGTATGGCGGCTGGGCGACAGAAAAAACTGTTCTAGACCTCCTTTGCCCTGTTGACTGCATAACAGGCTCTGACTTCTGAGGATCAATTGGAATCCCCCACGCATCTTCGTGGCTAAAAAAAACACCGGGATCTGTTACATGGTAACGAGCAAGAATCTGTCTTTGAATATTGAATAACTCAAGAGGATAACGAACATGACTCATTAAATCCCCAGATATTTCTTTTATGGGGTGCAGGGTGCCGGGAAATACTTTTTCCCACACTTTCAAAATTGGGTCATTTGGATCCCAGGCGTATAGTTTCACCTGACCACTATATGCATCAACAGTTGCCTTAACAGAATTGCGAATGTAATTTATACTGTCAGACCCATTGACAAGGGCAGGAAGACTCTGGCTGTCTTGACTGAGGGTTGTAAAGGAATTCAAATCCGAGTACGGAAATTGATCTGAAGTTGTATACCCGTCAACTATCCATACAATTCTGCCATCAACTACAGACGGATACGGATTTCTGTCAAGACGGAGCCACGGTGCGACCTTTCCAACCCTTTTTATCGGATCACGGTCATAAAGTATCTGGGAATAATCACCAACCTGGCTTGATAAAAGAATCTGTTCTGAGCCAAATTTCATGGCATAAATAAGCCTTTTCAAAAAGCTATCAAGCTTAGGTCCACCGCTACCTTTGAAAGTCGTATACGACTCACCGCCAGAACTTGAAGGATAATCGAATTCAAAAGGCGCGGCGCCAGACGGGGCACCAACAATGGAATAAGGTGGAGACTTTCGGCCGAAATATATTCTTGGTTCGTATTTTCCCAAAAGTCCCGGTTGTTGGGATACCTGACTCAAAAAACTTTGGCTCCCCATCTGGGGTACGGTCATTACCATAGGCTGCAACAAGGCCGTATCCGTGTGTATATACCAAAGCCTGGTTAACCCAGGTATTACCCGACCCAAGGCCGCTGAGGCTGAGTTCTCTTAGCGCAACAACCGCATCCCGTGTCTCACCGCCCAGGTGATAGCGATCAACTGAGAGGTCGTCACCGAATGTATAGTACTGCCTGAATTGCTGAAGCTGCCCAAAGGCTCTGCTAACAAGTCCCGGATCAAGAATACGTATGCTAGCTGTTGTATGCGCGTCATTACGTAACTGACCGGGTTTTACATCTGTTTTTGCAGAGTACAACACTTCATGTGTTTTATCTATGCCATAGGCAAACCGAGTGCTCTCAATATTGCGTTTTATATATTCAGATTCAAGAACGCGGGCATTCGGGTCAACATGAAAACGCTGAACACCCCAGGGTAGGGCTGTTATAACAACAAGGGCTGAAACAACGGCAAGCGCAACGCCGATAATGGGCAATCGCCACCTCGAAGTAAAGGCTGTTATGCAGAAAAGCAAAGCCACACCCAGCGCCACAAGTGCCAAAACTGCAAAGCCCGGAATCAGGGCATTTACCTCAACATAAGCAGCACCGGTTATAAGGCCCGACCTATCGGACAAAAGGGTATCAAATCTATTTAGCCAGAATTCCAACCCGAGTAATACAAAAATCCCTGCGGCAAGAACAGCGTACTGAACTCTAGCACCTTTTGAGAGCCATATTTCTTTTCCGTCAACACGAAGCGCACCGTAAACAACCGATATAAGAATTGACAAAATGCCACCCAGAACAAAAGTGACAAGCAGAAAAAACAACAAACGTCTATAAAAGGGAAGATCAAAAAAGTAAAAAGAAATATCATTATGAAAAATAGGATCTGATTTCCCGGTTGGCACCTTGTTGAGCCACGCCAAAACAATATCCCAACGCGAGGCAGCAAATATTCCGGCAACGGCACCAAGCCCAAGGCTTACAAGCAAAACAACAATTTTTCTAATAGGGTCTATTACCTTCTGATAATGACTAAGTACCGAACTAAGGCTTGTATAGCGTGGGCGAAACTTGTGTGCAGAGAACATACAAAGCCACAAAAAAATGGATACGAACACGAATGCCAGGCAAAATACAACAAAAATAGCAGCCCATTGGGTAACGATTACCCCGGTAAATCCGAGCTGATCGTACCAGAGATATTCCGAATAGAAGTGAACCAAGAAGAAGGCAGTAAGCGCAATAAGCACCAGAAAAGCAACCACCGACAGAATCGCTATTGCGAGACTCGAGCGCGGGAAACGCAGTTTAATGTTCATATCACCTCGTATGCTGTATACCGCATGCGCAAGTTACGCGCAGCGATTCTTCAATTCCTTTTTACCGACCTTCAAATTTTTTATAGTACTGATGGCCTCGTCAAAACTACTAACAGAATAAGCAAACATATCGTGCGGTGCCACAGAGCGGATCTCTGGACAATTTTCTCTTGGCAAAAGCATAATCCGAGAACCTGCACGGTAAGCTGCCCACATTTTTTGCACAGAACCGGCTATTTCTAACACGCGCCCATCAGGATGCAAAGCGCCTGTACCGGAAATGTACAAACCATCAGTTATTCCTTGACCTGAGAGTAATTCATACGAAGCAATGGCAAACATCAATCCAGCACTTTGTCCACCAACATCACCATCTACAAACTCAATACTAGTTTTAGAAACAGGCTTCTCAAAAACATCAATCCCGAGAAGTGCCCTATCTCCGTCAACCCTTGGAATAAGCTCGATGAGCACAACACGTCCGGAACGCAGGATCTCGAGCTTGAGAGGTCTATTCTGAATGGCACCCCTTAGCACTTCAAGCGACGGAACTGGCTTGTTATCAACTGATAGAATCTCGTCTCCCATAAATAACTTGCCTTCAGACGCCATACCTTTCCAAACGCGGCGAATAACAACTCTCTTTAGAACGGGAATGCCAAGTCTCTGCATAGCAGTCAGAACAGCTGTATCACGAGAAGTGTGCATCAGATATCCCTGTACCTGCCCAAAATGTTCTGCGCTTGTTCCGGGGGGATATACCTCATCTAATGGAACTATATTCAGGTGTCTATCAAACATGCTAAGTGCCACATAAGCAACGGGCAGCCGTGCCTCAGGAGTGCCAACCAATAACACGGAGAGACCGATTAGCTTACCTGTTTTTGTTTTTAGATTTTTGTTCTTTACAACATCTTTATCACCAAAGCCGACCAGTGGCAGAATGGGTCCTGGTTGCTCTATTAACATACCGCTTGGAGCCAGCCCTAAAAGCCCAGCGAGGGTGCAGCTCAAAAATAAAAACAACAATCCAATTCTGAAGCGCTTAGAACGTAAACCGCAATGCATCAGTACCTCAAAGCCAATCTCATTATTTCGTGGGATGCACATATATACGGATACTCAAGCATATGAAAAAATACAACCAATACCCCTTTTTATGCACGGAGGAATTCTTCAGCTTTGAGTAGAGCATTTTCAACAACTTCAGTCCCGGCCGGATGGGGCCAATACTGTGACCGGGCAAGCCCCTGAACCTTCAAATTCAGGCTAACCGCCTGAATAAGCGGCTGGATAATGATACTTGCCTCTGGGCCGATTACAAAAGCACCATTCAGCACACCCGATTTATCAATAAAAAGCTTCACAAATGCGTCATCTGGCCTTAAACCGAATGCCCATCCATATGCTGTATCTGAATAATTCCCCCTAACAACTATTGAATTATTTGGAAAAGTACCAACCCATGCCACCTGCGGTTCGCTGAAAACAGCAGCAGCAGGTGGCACAAGATCAGATGCCAACATGTCTCCATTCAGCAAATTATGCCCAACAATGCGAGCTTGGTGGTTTGCAATATGCTTTAGCTGATTGGGGTCAGAGACATCACCTAGTGCAAAAACATTATCAAGCGGGCGATTGTCGGCCAGAACCCTCTGGTACTTATCAGTTTTCAGGCGCCCATCACTGTGAATATCAAATCCAACATCACGGCAACGCAATTTGTCGGCATTGGACACCCTGCCCTGTGCCAGCAGAAGTGCTTGAGCCAAAAGACGCGTGCCCGATGAAAGTTCTATCTCAACAGAACTATCTTTTTTGCTAACATTTTGCACCCTCTCCTGTCCTATATGCTTCCACGGAACCTGCGCTGTAAGGCTTTTTGCAACTTCTGTATCGAAGCTAGATAACAAAAACTCAGAGCGATTAACAGTTGTAGTATCAACACCATATCCAGAAAAGAAGGTTGCCATTTCGACCGCAACAACTCCGCCGCCAAGAATAACAAGTGACTCCGGCAATTGCTCAATTCGCATAATCTCCGCCGAAGTATAGATCAGTCGGTTATCAGGTTCTATTCCAAACAGCCTAGGCCTTGAGCCCGCTGCGATTACAATTTTCTCCCCACTAATCCTATGTCCAGAGGAACTTTGCAACGTTCTTTGATCAATAAAAAAATAGGATTCTCGATAAACATCTATATTGCTACACCCAAGGCGATATTCGAGACCCGCTGCGCTAATATCGTCAGTTGTTGAAAAAGTCCTAGAGCGGATTTTTTGCCAATCAATTCGCGGATCTGAAAAATGAACCCCAAGTTTTGAAGCATGCTTAGCCTGATACGCCAGGGTAGCAGGACGGAGAAGCATTTTTGTCGGAATACACCCGTAATTTAGGCATGTCCCTCCAAAATGCGCACCATCATCGAGAAGGGCGATTTTAAGGGAATCAAAACGCTGATCAAGAATACTGTTACCACTGCCAGCACCAACAACGATTAGATCGTATTCTTCCAATGTTTCAGACCCTTATTTCCATAATCAGATCGCCAATATCCACCTGACGACCCGGTGGAATTGAAATGCGAATAACCTGCCCGGAGACTGGCGCATTGACCACAGTGGTCATCTTCATAGCTTCAAGTATCGCAACAGCCTGTCCGGAAACAACCTCATCGCCAACGTCGACCTTAATTGTAACCTGCCCAGCAAAAGGGGAGGCAATATGACCCGGGTTATTCGGGTCGGCTTTTTCTGCGCGGGAGACCTCGACATTGGCAGATTCATCCCTTACCTGTATGGGGCGCAGTTCACCATTGACTGATAGTACAAGCGATCGTTCACCCTTGCTATCAACTCCGCCGATTGCCTCAAGACGCACAAGGATGCCAACTGATGAAGAAACGGCTATTTTGTACTCAATGCCAAAATCAAGTCCATAGAAAAACTCTTCACTCCTCAAGATTGATAGGTCGCCGTATTCCGCCCTATTTGCTTCAAATGCGCGGTAAGGTTCTGGGAAAAGTAGTTTACTTAGGGTTTGCTGCCGTATTTTGCCCGAGGTGGCAAGATTCTTTGAATCATCACTGCTCAGTGGGTGTTGTTCAATGCTAATTTCTCTTTCGGCCAGTACCCGGTCTCTAAAATCGGGCCAACCAGCTGGAGGAGTGCCCAGTTCGCCGGCTAAAAAAGAAATAACAGAATCCGGGATATCATATTTTTTCGGATTCATTTCAAAATCACCCAAATCGGGATTGACAGAAGCCAAATAAAGCGCCAAATCCCCAACGACCTTGGAGGAGGGGGTAACTTTTGGTATACGCCCAAAGAGTGTGTTGACATAGGCATACATTTCCTCAATAATCTCAAATCGATCAGAAAGTCCTAGTGCAATTGCCTGTTGTTTTAGATTAGAGAGCTGACCTCCGGGAATTTCATGGATGTATACGCGACCTGTTGGGGATAGTAAACCAGATTCAAAAGGAACATACAGCCGGCGCACCGCTTCCCAGTATGGCTCCAATTCATTCACACGACTCAGGGAAAGGCCTGTTTCATGCTCTGTATTATCTGTGGCGGCAACAAGGGACGACATGGAGGGTTGACTGGTTGTGCCAGACATGGGGCCACTGGCAACATCTACCGCATCGACACCCGAATCCGCAGCCGCCAAAAGGGTAGCAAGCTGTCCTCCAGGAGTATCGTGTGTGTGTAAATGAACCGGAAGGGCAAATTCCCTTTTCAGGGCGCTTACGAGAAGTGTCGCAGCGCGAGGGCGCAGGACGCCGGCCATATCTTTTATAGCTAAAATATGCGCACCCGCATCAACAATTTTCTTGGCTATCTCGAGATAATAGTCAATTGTGTACACTGTTTCACGCTTATCAAGGAGGTCACCTGTATAACAGATTGCCACTTCGGCAACGCTGTTCGTCTGTTGTACCGCATCTATAGCTATGCGCATCTGGTCTACATCATTTAGCGCATCAAATATACGGAATATATCAATCCCCAAGTCCGATGCCTCGTCTACAAAAGCGCGAGTAACCTGGTCTGGGTAAGGGGTATATCCAACCGTGTTGCGCCCTCGAAGAAGCATCTGCAGACATATGCTTCCGACCTTTTCACGTATTTTTGAAAGTCTCTCCCATGGATCTTCATACAAAAAACGAAGAGCTACATCATATGTAGCACCACCCCAGACCTCCATAGAAAACAGTTCAGGCAAAGCGGCAGATGTGCACTCAGCGGCGCGGGAGAGATCTATTGTTCTAACCCGGGTTGCCAGGAGGGATTGATGTGCATCACGAAATGTTGTATCAGTTACAGCTAAACCCTTGCGGCATAAAAGCCATTTTGCAAACCCTTGGGGTCCAAGGCGTAAAAGAACATCTCTGCTTCCCTCCACACTTTTCTTGACCTCAGATGAGTCAGGTAAAAAGTTGGCAATTTTGGAACACGGGTCAACAAGCTCTGGGCGATCTCCGTACGGTTTATTTACTGTTACATGTCCCAGGTAAGACACCAACCTATCATGCTTATCAAGCAAAAAAGATTGTTGTAGTAAATATCCATTCTTCTCTATAAATGTTGTGTCAAAATCTGCATTCAGAAAATTACTGCTATCAAGCAATGTGCGTAAGAAGGAGATATTTGTTGCAACGCCACCAACTCTAAACTCGGCAAGACCTCTACGAGCTCTGTTTGTTGCATCCGCAAAGCTATTGCCTCGGCAAGTCATTTTGACAAGCATCGAGTCAAAATAAGGTGTTATCTCTACCCCTGGATTTACAGCACTGGCATCAAGACGAATCCCCGCGCCGCCGGGAGATTGATAAGAGGTTATACGCCCAGTGTCCGGTCTAAAGTTTGCATGGGGATCTTCTGTTGTAATTCTGCATTGCAGTGCAAAACCCCTTCGTTCTATTTTGTCTTGAACAAGTCCAATATCGTCAAGGCTGGCACCGGCGGCAATAAGAATTTGACTCTGAACTATATCAATATCGGTTATTTCTTCGGTAACAGTATGCTCAACCTGAATCCTGGGGTTCATTTCAATGAAGTAATGATTCATCTTTGAGTCAACAAGAAATTCAACTGTGCCTGCATTTTCATACTTCACACTTTTTGCAAATGCAATTGCATCACGATAGAGAGTGGTTCTGAGTAATTCTGGAATATTTGGAGCGGGAGCAATCTCAATAACTTTTTGATGTCGCCTTTGCAGCGAGCAATCCCTCTCAAACAAGTGCACAATGTTACCGAATTTGTCTGCCAAAACCTGAACTTCTATATGACGGGGTTTGTCCAAAGCTGTTTCCAGGAAAACGCGCGGGTCACCAAATGATGCCGCCGCTTCTTGAATCGCACTCTCAAGAGAGTTCTTTAAGGCCGTCCTGTTCTCGACAATGCGCATTCCACGGCCACCACCGCCACTCGCAGCCTTGACAAAAATCGGATATTCAAATAATTCAGCCTCACGGAGTAACTCGTCATAATTGCTACTTGCGGTGCTGGATCTCAGGGTTGGCAAGCCTGCTGCCTGCGCCATATGTTTTGCCAGAACCTTATCCCCTGCACTTTTTAGGACATCCTTTGGTGGGCCTATAAAAGTTATTCCGTTCTTTTCGGCTTCATCGGCAAGGAGATAGCTTTCTGATAAGAATCCATATCCCGGATGAATTGCATCAGAGTTTGACATAAGTGCCACACGAATAATCTCGTGAACATCAAGATAAGCCGCAACAGGGCTGCCAACTTGCCCTATTTGATAGGCTTCATCAGCTTTTAGTCTGTGTAGACTATTACGATCCTCATGGGCATATATCGCAACCGTTTGTATCTGCCGCTCAAATGCGGCTCTGGAGATACGGATCGCTATTTCACCGCGGTTTGCTATGAGAATCTTTTTAAACACTTCTAGATGATATCCTCAAAGCATTCTGGAGTTTTACCAAATCTGTGTTGTTGGATTGTATAAGTGTATGTTGTAAGCATTAGCTCGCTGAAGGGTGGGGTAGGCAAGACGACTGTTTGTCTCGGTCTTGCCTCCTCTGCTTTGCATCGTGGTATAAAAACTCTCGTTGTTGACTGCGATCCTCAGGCAGATGCTTCGACGGGTCTTGGGGTTAGCCTGGGAAGCTGTTCTATAACGGACGTACTCGAAAAGCCGCGCAAAGTGACAGATGCAATTTGCGCGACATCCTGGGCCGGAGCAAAGACGCTTGATGTGTTGGTTGGCTCTCCGTTGTCTGTAAACTACGACACGCCACAGTTAACTGTTGATCAAATCTGGGTGCTTGAAGAAGCTTTGAGTATTGTCGAGACGGAATATGATCTTGTCCTGATTGATTGCAATCCATCACTCGGAGCCCTGACACGCATTGCATGGGCCGCAAGTGACAAAATTGCCATAGTAACAGAACCTGGGTTGTTTGCAATTTCAGCGGTTGACAGAGCACTGCGGGCAATCAACGATCTTCGATACGGCATTTCGCCCAGGTTGCAACCTCTTGGCATTATTGTCAACCGTGTTTACCCAAAGGTGTCTGAGCATCAATTCCGCCTCCGAGAGCTCAAAGATATGTTCGGTGTTTTGGCTTTGAGTCCGTATTTACCAGAGAGAAGTACCGTTCAGCAGGCACAGGGTGCCTGTCTCCCGATACATTCATGGCCTAATGAGCATGCAGAGGATTTTGCTAAGAGGTTCGATCAATTACTTGATAAGACCCTAAAGGGTGCACCTGTCGGTTAGTTATGCAGTACATAACTAAAGCTTATGTAGTTACCTGTGGATATATCTCATAGGCTTGGGTAACTATATCTGTTAGTTCCTTTGGTATTGGTCCATGTCTTCTTATATGTAGGTTATAGAGGAGTTTGCGGATAGGGGGAGAATTGTAACCAAATAGCCAAAGGCAGTAGATAAGAATAACTAATAATAGAAAAACCGTACTCTGAGTGTAAAAGACGGTAGAGAATCCGGGTAAAAAGGTCGAGTTAAGCCAGAGTAAAAAAAACATCACAGGCAGTAAAGCAAGCATAAGTAGGTCACCTTTAGTCCACCGTGTTCCATATCTTGTAACAGTGTCAAGCAGGAGGATTTGTCTGCGTTTGGTTGGGTTTTGGAAAGAGGGGGTTTGTGAGTAATAGGAGTAGCGGAGGAGGAAGGATCGTTTATCACCATAAAACCCACTCGCATATGGAAATAGAATCGCGAAAGACAAAATAGACGAATACAAGAAAAAGGGGAACATGATGCCAGACGATTCATCTATGGTGTAGTAGCGCCGGTCTACGCCAAATAGGAAAAATATAGAAAACAAGAGTATAAACAATAAAAATACTGCCGCAGAAGCGACGCAAAATACAGCTGCATAGACGGCTCTGGGTGGATTATTGTGCTTCCTAACTAATCCTGCCATGAACAGTCTTCTCTTATGTGGTCTTGTAAGGAGAAAGAGATAGGTGAAAAGGGTAAAGACAGGTGGGGTTGACTGTTTGATTGCATCCTCAGTCATTGTTATCTCCTTTGACCTGTTACGGGTTGATTGTAACACGGGGGTTAGATGGGTGTATATCACTGTGGTGTATTAGGTGATATACATGATTGTGTTTGAGTTAGTCTGGGGGAGATTCCTGGGTGGCACGACGGACAGGGTCGACCTTTGCAATCTGGGCCAGACTGCGTTACAGCACTGGTTGCATGCTTGACTGACAGACAGTTAGTGCCACGCCAGTATTCAGGGTAATCTGCAAACCAACTGAAGGGGTCAGGGCACTCGGCAGCATTAGATTGTACTTCTCGTCAATTGCCCAAATGGGATGCTCAGGGTGACCGTTGTTCCTCGAGCTGGCAGTAAATCAGACACCTCAGGTATATCAGAAGTGTACGGATTTCTATGCCATGAGATCCGCCCAGAAAATTCAGCATCAACTATGGAATTTACAATTCTAGTCCCCAGGCCCTTACCGAGACGGGATAGATCTATTCCAACCCCATTATCTGACACAAGCACATGCATAGCATCATCTGTCCGCTGCCCGTAGATAACGAGCTGATCATGTGTGCCAGAAAAGCCGTGCTCTACAGCGTTTGCCACCAATTCCGTCAGGACAAGCATAAGTGGAACAGCATACTTGCTGTCAAGAAAGCCGAACCTCCCTTTTATTCTGAGGTCTATACCATTTTTGTCTAGTTCTGCCAGGCTTATTATTAGCTTGACAAGCTTCGGGAAAAAATCGTCAAAATTTAGATTCTCACTAAGATCCCTTGAAAGAGCATCATGTACTTCAGAAACGCCGAGGATCCTGCGTACCGCATCGGCAAATTCGGCACGGACAATTTCTGAATCACTCCGCCTGGATTGTAAGCGAAGGATTGAAGCAACTGTTTGGAGGCTGTTTTTGATTCTGTGATGAATTTCGCGGATTGTGGCATCGCGGGTCATCAATTGGGTGTGCTGAAACCTCTGAGCGGTTACATCTCTACAAAGGACAATTGCGCCATTTCTTCGATTTCCATCACGGATTGGCACTGACCGGAAAACAACATTTGCTCCACTTACCTGGATCTCAGAAATCCAATCTGCTCTTCCTGAAACAACAAGTGGAAGCGCCTCATCTGTTTTGAAATTATCCTCAACAAGACTCAGAACCAACTTTGATAGATTCTCACCTTCAATCTCATTCAGAATGCCAAGTGTTTTGAAGACCGACACAGCCTTAGGGCTGGCGTGTATAACATCGCCATCCTGATTGAGTCGTATAAGCCCGTCATTGGGCCTTGGAAGGCCAAAGTGAGAACCGATCGGAAAGTCTGATCTGGGAAAATCGCCGCGGGTAAGCATTCCAAACAATTCCTGTGCACATTCCGTGTAAACATACTGAATACTCTGATTAAAATCACTTATAACACCATGGCTTGTCACCACAAAGGGAACTATCTTTTTTTCTCTGCCTAAGTAATTCATTTTTACAGGGGTAACAACAATTTTTACAGGGCCATAGTCTGTGCTTTCAACAAGATCAATCATTTTGCAAGAACTATAGGCTTTCTTCAGGGCACCTGCCCATGTCTCTGGACAGGTTTTTCCGACGAAATCTCTGTGAAATAAGGTAAATACACCCTGAGGTCTTATATGCTCGACTGAAATAAATTGACCATTAGGTTTGTAGAGCCAAAAGATCACATCAGAATTTGCAAGGCCGGCAAGGAGATTACCCTCGTTCAGGATAAGACCTATCCACTCAGCCTCGAGCTTACCTAGCTTGCACTCCTTGGACAAATTATCAGGAAGTGGCATACACCTCAGTGTATCGTGTTGAGGCAGTTGAATATGATCCTTACTGCGTGGGTAAGCAAAGTTGCGCAGATGTTACGTGTGGGGTATAACCTGAGTCACGCCGCGCGCATCATACATCATTAGTACATCGGTTGGGTGTGTCAAGAGCGCTGGCATTTATAGTCACAGCATTAAAGCTTGGTGGTGTCACTTGCCGTCATGTCGCTTGGTACGCATATTGGATATAAGAATGTGACGATACCCTGGGCATAAGCATATTACCGAGCATAGGCATATTATGACCGTGTATGTGTTACCTAACACATGTGCTATTGGTAGTGTTTCATTGCCATTTGGGCCAGGCGTGCTCGGGCCATGCCACACCACTGGTACATACACAGGCCGCTTTGGTGGAAAGTATGTACATAAGATGAGTATGCCACACAGGGCATTGGAGTAGCTGGGTGATAGCTATCTCATAACACAGAGGGTACCGTGACACAGAGGGTACCGCGCATTCTTCGGCGCGTGTTACCGGAAGCGTTCTTTTTCATAGCAAACACGAAAGTCTTGCCAGGGATATATCTAATTGGAGTACTTATACTTCGGAGCACTAAACAACACTTGAGATTGCTGAATCAAGGACACCGATCGCCTCTTCAATCGTTTCTTTATCCATAAAAACATTAGGAAGAAACCTCACAACATTCCCCTCGACGCCGGAGGATAAAAAAATTACGCCAAGCTCCGCAGCACGAGTTATAACACGTGAGACCATTTCCCCAGCGTGGTTTCCCGAAAACTCGGCACCAAACATGGCGCCACGACCTCTTACCTCGGCAATTTGAGGGTGCTTTGACTGAAGATTCAATAAAAGCTCCTTTAGGATGTCACCAAGACGCGAAGCAGAATCCAGAGGTGCATTGTCCTTATATTGCTCAAAAACCTCTAGTGCAGCAGCGCATGACACATGATTTCCTGTGAAAGTACCCCCAAGAGTACCGGGGCGCGCGGCATCAACGATATCACTGCGTCCCGTCACAGCCGAAAGAGGCAGGCCGTTTGCAATACCCTTAGCCGAACACACAATATCTGGTTCAAGTCCGTCCGTCTCTGATGCAAAAAAACAACCCGTTCTGCCAAAACCCGACTGGATCTCGTCAGCGACAAATACAATATCGTTTTCGCGGCACCAATCCTGTAGCGCTGGTAAGAATCCATCAGCCGGGACGATAACCCCACCTTCACCCTGTATCGGCTCGTAGAATAAGCAAGCAATATTCCTTGCGGCAACCCGTGTTTCCAGATATGAAATGGTCCTTGCGGCGGCCTCTTTTCCTGAAAGCCTGTCATGCAACGGGTACGAATTCGGGGCGCTTACTATATTGCTCGCTGTAGGGCCAAAGTCAGATGAATACAGAGAGCCTCTATAAGTCATTGACGAAGTTAGATTAGTCCGACCATGAAATGATCTATCCAAGACAGCAACGGTTGGACGACCTGTGTATGCCCTGGAAATTTTGACAGCATTTTCCACCGCCTCAGCTCCCGAATTCAACAGCAAACTCTTTTTTGGGAAATCACCCGGGGTGTTTTTAGCAAGTAATTTACAAACCTCTACATACGACTCGTAAGGCGTGATAGAAAACAGAGTGTGCCAGACACTATTTATTTGAGCACGCGCGGCATCCACAACGGCGGGATGGCTGTGACCCAGCGTGGTTACACCAATCCCACATCCCATATCTATCAGGTGATTTCCGTCTTCATCAATGAGGATTGAGCCGTGTGACTCCTTGATATATATCGGGAAAGTGGACGACACACCCCTTGCAACAGTGGCCTGCCTCATCCTGTGTAGCCTCTCTGATTCAGGGCCGGGTATCGCGGTTACAAGCTTTATCTTACTCACCTATGAAGCATACAACCTTTTTCTGAAATCTCTCTCTGAGAGGTTTATAACATTTGACATAAGCATTGCACGGGTCATTGGCCCAACCCCACCTACTACGGGTGAGATATAGCTTGCAATATTCTTTGTGAGCGGATGGACGTCGCCGGTTAGTATCATTTTCCCCGAGCTGCTCACTCCTGACTGATTTATTCCAACATCCACAACCACCGCACCGGGTTTTATCCATGATGGTTCGACAATATGCTTGACCCCTGCACAAGCGACCACCACATCGGCAATCCTTGATAAACCCGAAATATTCCTGCTGCGGGAATGGATATTTATAACTGTTGCATTTACCCCTTTTCCTGAAAGTAAAATGCCAAGTGGCCTACCGACGGTTGTTCCCCGTCCTATAACAGCAATTGTTTTTCCCTCAAGGGTTATTCTGTGAGCTTCGAGTAGTTTTACAATACCCGCAGGAGTGCAGGGCACAATACCCTGTTTGCCTGTAACAAGATACCCCAAATTGAGTGGATGTAACCCGTCAGCATCCTTATCGGGATTAATTGCTTCTATGACTTTATTTTGATCTATACTCTCCGGCAGGGGCAGTTGGACTATTATCCCTGATACATCGCTTGATGCGTTTAAAATTTCTACTTTTGATATAAGTTCCTTTTCAGACGTATTTGCAGGAAGCTCAATGAGTGTTGATTGGATTCCTATATTTTTACAATCCCTATGCTTACTGAGCACATATGAGCGTGATGCCGGGTTATTGCCAACCAAGACAGTTGCAAGTTTTGGACAAACCCCATTATTCTCCAGCTCGCAACACGCTCTGTGTAGCCGCTCAAATATACCGGCCGACACTGCGAGTCCATCAAGCACTTTTGCTACCACTGTATTTCAGTGTATCGTGTTGGGATTGTCAAGTTGGCTGAACAGCAAGGCCTACAGATAAAGAGATAATGCTACGGGATAATGCAAGTCTAGGGTGCGCATTTTTATCATCAGTGCATGAGACATGCGAGGCAGAAGCAAAACACTGCAGGTGTGTAAAGAAAATCAGAAGTCAATATTGCCTTAGGCCTTCGTAAACGGGATGTGTCCGAGCTATCCTGAGCGCCCTCTGTTTTTGCTTCGGAAGATCAATCGTGAGCAAAGCATTAGAGATAATATCGGCAACCTCATCGAATTCATCCAGGGAAAGCCCACGTGTTACAAGGGCGGGTGTTCCTATCCTAATACCACTGGTTATTCTTGGTGGCCTTTTGTCATAAGGCATCGAATTCCGATTAACCGTTACACCAACCTCGTGAAGAAGGTTTTGTCCTGTCAGGCCATCCATGTCAGACTTTCTCATGTCAACAAGGACCATATGGACATCAGTTCCTCCTGTCAAAATATCGATACCTCTATCTCGTAGCCTGTAATCCTCCCCTATTCGCTTGGCTACGGTTCGAGCAGCTTCAATAGTAATCCTTTGTCTCTCACGAAATCCTTCTGATGCGGCAACCTTGAAGGCAACTGCCTTTGCTGCGATAACATGCATTAATGGCCCACCTTGCTGCCCCGGAAAAACAGCCGTGTTGATCGCTTTACCAAACTCTTTTTTGGCGAGTATAAAGCCACCTCGGGGGCCGGCAAGGGTTTTGTGTGTAGTACTGGTAACAACATCCGCCCACGGTATGGGGGAAGGATAAAGTCCTGCCGCTACAAGGCCAGCAAAGTGTGCCATATCAACCCACAGCCTGGCACCAACTTCATCAGCTATGCTTCTGAAAGCTTCAAAATCAAGATGACGTACATAGGCTGACCATCCGGCGATAATAACACTGGGCCTATGCCTCAGGGCAAGGTCGCGGACTGAGTCCATATCGATTAAACATGTTTTTGGGTCAAGCCTATAAGTCACGGCCTTGTAGTGTTTACCGGAGAAGCTCAAAGGCATGCCATGGGTTAAATGGCCCCCATGATCCAATTCAAGACCCATAATCGTGCTACCAACTTCTGTAAGGGCCATCAGTGCGGCAGCATTTGCCGTAGATCCAGAGTGTGGCTGGACATTTGCAAACTCAGAACCAAATAGGTCGCGCACGCGACTGATTGCCAGATCCTCAGCAAGGTCAACGCATTCGCATCCCCCATAATAGCGGTTTTGCGGATATCCTTCAGCGTATTTATTAGTTAGAACAGAGCCCTGTGCCTGCAGAATTGCGCGTGGAACAAAATTTTCACTCGCGATCATCTCCAGAAAATCCCTCTGTCGCCTGAGTTCGAGATCAAGCACTTCGGCGATTTGTGGATCAACAGAATCCAAAGAATCGATGAAAAGATTCTGATACACCCCGTGATTCACCTTGCAAGTTTATTACATCCGCTATGAAGTTACACACATGTTTTGTGAGCTTTTGTAATAAGTGATCAAGCCTCAGGGCTGTGACATCCACCAGACAACGCTGTGGCCGTATTGTTTTTGTTCGGTTACCTTTAGAGCATCTCCGACAGGTGGTGTGCCATTTGCCCGATCAGTCTCGAGTATTACAACTGTATCCTCGTTAATCCAATGCAAGAGATGAATAAACACCTCTTCCAATTTGTGTGGTGGATAGTCATACGGAGGGTCCAAAAACACCAAACTTGCGCGGGTAGTGTGCTGCAGAGATGATTTGAGAAATGTGGTGACATTTGCTTTGTGTACATGTATTTGTGCATGCTCACAAAATGCCTTGACACGATCGGCGTTTTTCTTGCAAGCCTTGAAGGCTTTTGCGGATTTGTCAATTAAGTGTAAAACGCGTGCGCCACGGCTTACGGCTTCTAAACCAAGGGCACCAGTTCCAGCGAAGCAATCAATAACAACCGCGTCTTCAAGCAGCATTCTTGCCTGAAGGCTTGACATAAGTGACTCTCGCACCCTCTCGGTTGTAGGGCGTATTCCACGGGTTGGCGCCTCAAGCTTAATCGATTTTGCAAACCCCGCAATAATTCTCATTACGGTAGTTCAGTGTATCGTGCTGGGCCAGTTGGAAACTGTAGTTAGGTAAACCAAGTTGTGCAGATGTTACATGTTATGTATAACCCGGTAAATGTGTACGTCATCCTTAGTGCATTGGGTATTGTTACCTACACATCAGTGATGCTGTGGTACTGATCTGTGTCACAGTGTAATTCACAGCACAGTGTTATCCATGGCACAGTATTATCCATGACACAGCGTCAGCATCTGTGTTAGGTTATGGGATGCGTATGGCAAGGGTGAGAGTATAAGTAAAAGATGTACTGTATGGCTTGTATGTAAGGGTTACAGGTGGCACACCGGGGGTTACAGGTTGTGTGGGTGACGGGTAACCTGTAACTCGCCATGCGTTACAGGTTACCCTGTTACTACAGTCCATGTCCGTTGGGTAGATGATGATGAGTTTTTATAGACAGTAATAGTTAGTGTGACAGTACAGTGTGACAGTGCCCCCGCGTTGGGTTTGTATGGCCTGGTTTGGGTTACCCCCCCATAACTCCATGTGTTACAGGTTGAGGGGGTTGGGCTAACGATGTATCAGAAAGAGGTGAAAAGCATCCAGCAAATCTGACATCTTCAAGTGCCCAGCCGAGACTGGAGGGGGCTATTCTTTCGTGTATTCGCTGTACTGGCCCCAGTCCATCAATTCTGGAATATTTTCACACTCAGCTTTGAAAAGCCACACAGAGGAATCTGAGTTCAATAATCCGGGGGACGAAATAACATCCTCATTAACTGCTATAACCCTTCCGGAAACAGGCGAGTATATTTCGCTGACGGATTTAGTTGACTCAATTTCCCCAACACACTCACCCTGAACTATAAGAGCATCTTGCGATGGAAGGTCAATGTAGACAATATCGCCAAGTTTTTTCACGGCATATTTTGTAATACCAACCCAGGCAATATCATCATCGATAAAAACCCACTCATGTTCCTTGCTGTAGACCAGGTCACTTTCATCGAACACTCTGCCTCCAAAAATCCCGCCGTCTCTAAATTACACTCGAACTAGTACTTTACCTTCAACGTCTATAAAACGGCATGGGAACAACTTTACATGGCGTCATGGAGCCTCTAATATCAATATAAAGTTGCGCACTGCGCGCTTTAGCTTTAACATAAGCCATAGCGATTGAGCAGCCCAAGGTTGGAGAGAAACATCCACTTGTAACAGTCCCAACGGGGATATTAGAGCTGCTGTAAATGGTATATCCCTCACGGGCAGCACGGCGCCCGTCGATAGATAAGCCAACGAGTAAGGGAAAATCACCTGAATGATTTATTCTGTCACAACCGATACACGGAGGCGAAATAAATCTCTCGAGTCCTGCCTGCACTGGATTTAAATCCGCCCGAAGTTCGTGGCCGTACAAAGGCATACCCGCCTCTATTCGAAGGGTATTGCGAGCAGCGAGTCCGCAAGGAGTCGCACCTCGCTCTATGAGGGCTCGCCAAATAGATACCACGCTATCGTTTGGGGTAAAGATTTCAAAGCCATCTTCCCCTGTGTATCCCGTTCGGGCAACAATTGAACAACTTAATTTCTCGGAACGATCCGTTCCGCCGTGTGGATAACACCGGTGGGAGAAATAGCGTAAATTACCGGATTCATGAAATAGATCTCTTATTAGACTCTCAGATTCCGGGCCCTGCACAGCTACAAGAGATATCGAATCAGTCTCATCCTTGATATCTGATGTATGCACTCTATCTCGCAAGAGAGAAAACACCTTCTTGCGATTTATCCCATTTGCAACAACCATGTAATTTTTATCATCAATTCGGTAGACAATCAGATCATCCTCTATGCCGCCCTGTTCATTCAAAATAAGCGTGTATTTTGCGCGCCCACAAGTCATATCAGAGAAGTGCCCTGTGAGAGCAATATCCAATTCCAGGCCTGCGTTCACACCTGAAACAAATATTTCTGCCATATGTGACAGATCAAATATTCCACAACCCTGGCGAACAGCAGTGTGTTCCGCAATATCAGACTTGTACCGCACTGGCAACTTATAGCCCGCGAAACAGGTGAAAATCGCGCCAAGCGCTTTATGCTCGTTATCAAGCGGAGATACCCTAGTCATGGCCATCCTTGACTAGGGTACTACATGTCTGTTGAACTCCTGAAAGATACGGATAGACTGGGGTGCAAGTGTGAGACTGAAGAGTATCGTGAGATTGAAGAGTAAGAATTAACCATTAAGAAAAATTAAGCACTGAGAAAAATAAACACTGAGAGTAGGTTCAAAGCGAGGACGGGTCACCGTGTTTACTTGGCGTATAAATAGTGTTTTAGACAGTGTTTTGTGCAACAAAAATGCTAGGCAGACAGACAGTTAATGCAAAAGCAGTCAAATACTTAGAATTTCACACAAATCACGCGGCGTGACGGAACTCAACAACATCACCATCATGCATGACGTAATCTCTTCCTTCAAGCCTGACCTTGCCGAGGGCACGCGCAGCATTCATTGAACCGCATTCAAACAGGTCGGTGCATGAAATAATTTCTGCCCTAATAAACTTCTTTTCAAAATCACTGTGTATAACACCCGCAGCCTGAGGGGCCTTTGTTAGCTGTTTTATGGTCCATGCCCTTGCTTCCTTCGGTCCAGCGGTAAAAAAGGTCTGAAGTTGCAGGGCAGAAAAACTCGCCGCAACAAATGTATCAAGACATGACTCGTTACCTGAAAGTTCGCGCAACTCAAGTGCGGTTTTGTCATCAAGCTCCGCTAGGTCAGATTCAAATTTAGCATCAAGAAACACGCATGGACTAAAGGCAGACTCAATCTGCGCACGGGCTGCAGTATCCGACAGAACTTCCTGATCAGCGTTTATCACATAAATAACAGGTTTTGCCCTCAAAAGATTTAACCCGCTTATTTTCTCTGGTACAAGATTTGACGCTAGTGCATCATAAGCCTTTTGTAGCTGCACTCGGTCAGGCTGCGAGGAAGTTGGCTGTGGATGTTTTTTTGCAAGTACTTTCTCAAGGGTCTGCATATCAGCCAAGGCAAGTTCTGTATTCACTATGTCAACATCCGCAGCCGGACCGAGTGTGTCTTGTGCACGCACAACTTGTGAATCAGAAAACACTCTCACGACATGTGCTATAGCGTCTACTTCACGTATATTCGCCAAAAACTTACTTCCAAGACCTTCACCCCTACTCGCGCCCTCAACAAGTCCTGCAATATCAACGAAACTAACTGTTGCAAAAATTATCTTTTCCGAAGCAAATATCGTTGATAATTTTTCCAGCCGGGCATCTGCAAGGGGGGCAATTCCAACATTTGGCTCTATCGTTGCAAAAGGATAGTTTGCTGCAAGAGCCTTTCCGCGCGTTAGTGCGTTAAATAGGGTGGACTTGCCAACATTAGGCAGACCCACAATTCCAACAGTAAGACCCATCAGTAAAATACTAGAACGAAAGAGCGGTAATACAACCTTTCATGAAACCTTCTGGAAAAATACCTTTGTGGATATTTGGCTGTTTATCTTAACCGTCTTACTCGTCGCGTTAATTGGCGCAGTCTTAATTTCAGAACGTAAAACGTCGTCCTGCAACCGTCTTTTGAGTAAAAAGAATCAGGAGTTATCAGATCAAGTAATACAGCTCAAAACCGAGCTGCTTGCCGCGAGGGCGCACGGGATCCAGCTTGAAAAAGACAAAGAGTACCTCCTAAAAGAGTTGAGCAAAACTGTGCACCTTCAAAATCAAAAAAATGAAGAAGAAAGCCTAATAAAGACCCAGCTGGCACCTGTAAAAGAAAGTGTGAAGCAACTTACTCAAACCCTCGATCTTTTGAAAAAGGAACAAACACAAACCATGGTTCGCCTGGAAAGTCAGATAAAAGAAACTCGCACTGAACTAGATGACAATAGAAAGATAACACGGGAACTCAGCGTCGACACACGGGCCCTAACAGAAACTCTGCGAGGCACAAAACATGCCGGAATATGGGGTGAACAAAGATTGAGAGAACTTTTACAAAACTCTGGGATGATTCGCGGAAGGGATTATGACCTACAACCAATTCTTGACGACAGCAGGTACCGTCCCGACGCCATAATACATGCACCGGGCGGACTGGAGATAGTAATCGACGCAAAAGCGCCGCTTGATGCGTTTTTGGCCTCTGTTGACTGCGAGTCAACATCTGAGACCCAAAAGCTTTTAAAAAAGCACGCGCAGTCCGTTAGGAAACATATTGCAGAATTGGGCAAACGTGCCTACCATAACAAAATTGACGGGCCAAAATTTACACTATTATTCTTACCAACAGAGGGGCTTTTGCGCAGCGCTGTTGAAGAGGATAGTGATCTTCTCTCATACGCATTTAAAAGCAATATAGCGATTGTTTCACCGGTCAATCTCTGGGCAGTTGTGCAGACCATTACATATCTCTGTACGCAGCAGAATCTCGCGCACTCGGCAAAAGAGATAGTGAGACTCGGAGAAAGCCTAATAGCGAATGTGAAAAGTATTGCACAGCATATTTCCGAACTTGGAAAGAGTCTAGATAAATCAATCATGTATTTCAATAGAACTGTTGGTGCTGTTGAAAATAATTTAATCCGCACACTGGGTAAGATAAACACGCTCGGTAATGAGATTGAGTTACAAGATTGCAAATTTGAGGCTGTGCGGCAATTTGCGAAACTGGATGCTAAAAACGATGCCCGTAAAAACGATGCCCGTAAAAACGATGCCCGTAAAAACGATGCCCATAAATACACTGAGCAAAAGCCATACGTAGCACAACGAATGAGCTTAGGTGCAGAAGAAAGCCCCGCAAGCTTGATATAGCTACAATGGGGTAGTAAGATACCGGGAATACAAGACCGGTAAATCGAGTTAAACCGCAGGATATAAAGCAGCTACGTAAATATCCTGTTCACGAACACCAGGACAACAAAAAGCTGATATGCAAAAATTGACAAAAGCCCCAGAAGAGGCACCCAAAAACTGCTCTTACGTTGCTTTATGCGGAAATACGATAACACTATGATGCCAACAACTATAACAAGTGTCCCAAAGCTCAGCCAGTAATCCAACGCCCTATAGTCAACCGTGTTAACATCAAGTGGCTTGTACCCACTGCTCTTCAGCGCGTAGGACAATCTTTCGAGAATGCGCTGTGCCGGGTGATCAGAAAAGGCAATAAGGTTGCTCACAACAATATAAACAATCAGAGCAACTGTTATAACCCCACCACTTCTGGGTGGAGGAGGTGCTACTTCAGGACTTTTCTTCGGTAACTCCGTTGAAGTCTGTATAAGCGCCTGCTGCTGCTCAAAAGTCGCGTATTCACCATATTTCGGAGCTTTCTTAAGATCGGCTTTGCTCATTTTCTACTTTCTCTAAGACCCTTGGGTAGGGAAAAGACCAAATCCTCGACCGCTGTCTGTACAGACTCTACCTTCGTATATCCTGCGCGTGCCAGGACTTCTAGCAAATCCCTAACCAAAATCTCCGGCACGGACGCGCCACTAGTGACACCAACAACATCAACCTTATCCAGCAAAGCCGGATCAAGCTCGTCGGCATAATCAAGGCGGACAGCAGCCTTGGCGCCATTTTCGAGCGCCACCTCAACAAGTCTAACTGAGTTTGACGAGTTAGCAGAACCAACAACAATCACCAAGTCAGACAGCGGTGCTATTTTTTTGACAGCCGCTTGCCTATTCTGTGTTGCATAGCATATATCATCACTCGGTGGGTCTTGTATGTGAGGGAAGCGTAGGCGCAAGCGCTTAACTGTCTCTAAGGTTTCGTCAACAGATAGGGTTGTTTGACTCAGCCAAACCAACTTATCCGTGTGCGGAACGTCGATTGTATCTGCCTCATCTGGGGAATTTACAATCAACACTCTATCTGGGGCATGTCCGCTTGTGCCTTCAACCTCCTCGTGACCAGAATGACCTATGAGCAGGATGAAATAACCGGCCTTTGAAAAACGAATAACTTCACGATGAACCTTTGTTACAAGCGGGCACGTCGCATCAATAACTTGTAGCCCCCGCTCATTTGCAGAATGAACAACAGCAGGACTAACGCCATGCGCACTAAAGATTGTCACTGCACCGGGGGGAATCTGATCCACCTGATCAACAAAAATCGCACCTCTTTTTTCAAGACTTCCCACAACGTGCACGTTGTGAACAATCTGCTTGCGCACGTAAACCGGAGGGCCATGCCGCTCAAGGGCTTTTTCAACAGCTATAACCGCCCTGTCAACGCCAGCGCAGTAACCCCTGGGGGAGGCAAGCAAAACCCGCTTAGCCACGCCGGAACCCAAACCTGTATGATGCACAGAAACAAGTCAAGCAGCTAAACAATACAACCCGATTAAGATAGGACCCAGAGCACAAACATATAGCAAACACGTACACTGGCAGTTTATTATATTTGACTGGAAAGAGTTAGATGGATATGCAAGCCGACGAGATGTATAGACAAGATCCGCTAGGCTCGTGCGGTAATCCAAGGCAAGTCTCCCATATCACGGGCAGGTTATCATCATTGCTCGGCGAGCTACCGGCGACGTGGATAGAGGGTGAGGTAACCCAGTTAAGCCCGAGGAGAATAGGTGTTTTTCTAACCCTAAAAGATATGAACGAATCAAAGCACCTCGAATTTTTTCTCCCGTTTGACGCATTTAAAGACGAGGTAGAGGTTGGCAACAGGGTAAAAATACACGGAAAATTGGAGTTCTGGGCAACCAGTGGGCAGATCAAGGTAAAGGGTTTTGAGATCCAGTCGGTTGGAATAGGTGAACTGATTGAACGTATAGCCCGTCTTCGTGTGCAACTTGCCCTTGAAGGGCTTTATGAGCATAAAAGACCTCTTCCCTTTATTCCAAAACTAATAGGACTTGTAACCGGCCAGAATTCAGATGCAGAAAAAGATGTTGTAACGAATGTGCTTCTCCGGTGGCCGGCAGCAAAATTCTGCACAATATATGCAAGCATGCAAGGCGCATCATGTGTTAGTGAAACCATTTCTGCAATACAGAAACTGGACGCTAATAATGATGTCGACGTAATAATTGTTGCCAGAGGTGGTGGTAGTTTTCACGACCTAATAGGGTTTAGCGACGAGCAAATGATCAGGGCGGTTTTTGCAATAAAAACACCTCTAATATCTGCAATAGGACATGAAGCTGACAGACCAATATTGGATGAGGTTGCAGATCTTAGAGCATCAACCCCAACAGATGCGGCAAAAAGGGTTGTGCCAGATATTGCTGACGAGAAACGCCTCATTAAGAGCGCAATGTCTTTCCTTAAAAAGAGTTATGAGCCTGTAATTGACAAAATCAAGTGTGATACGTTAAGTTGGTCGCAGGCTTTCAGTAACCCATTCGAGACTTTTATTGCGCCAAGACGGCGAGAAATAGATTTGTTCTATCAGCAGATGCTGACGGTTGTATGGGCAAATTTTTCTAAGACAGAAACTGAGATCGCTGCCATAAAAAAGCACCTTCTAGCCATATCCCCTCAAAATACCCTTGTGAGAGGATATGCAATGATCGAGGATGAAACTGGTCGGATAATAAGTAGCGCAGATAAACTGAGTGCTGGAGATACTGTTACCCTCAGGCTTCATGACGGTCTTGTTAGGGCGGAAATTACCCAGTGAGACTGTATATTTCGACAAGTTGTTTAGGTGCTGTTATAGGGCAGTATAGTGTTTGCACTGGGAGGAATTGTGTATCTGGAAAATAATGACAATGTAGGTGATGGGGTAAATGAGGAAAGTGTGCATTCCAACAATACACAAACCAATAATAAACCTGTGCATACTAATGGAGAGGTTAGCGCAGTAACGGGTGGAAACTGTGCATCCTACGAGGAGGCCCGTGATAGACTTCAGGAAATACTACGCAAACTGCAAGAGCCGTCTCAAAGTCTTGAAGCGTCTCTAAAGCTCTGGGAAGAGGGAAGACTTCTTGTGGGTTATTGCGAAGAGGTACTGCAAGACGCCATGAAAAGGCTTAACTACGGTGACACCACAAATCCAGAAGACGCCTCGCTCAAGGAATCCGAAGCCTAACGGCAGTAAGCAAATTGCGCTAAAGACACACCCGTCAGGCAGGATTTGTCTTTGTCTTTACGCGATCAGGAATTGACTCAACCTTGTCTATCACAAACACATAGGCTATAACACCAATAAGTGCAGCAATACCGAGATATGTGAAGACGGCACCATAGTTGTGCCCGGTGAACTGCAGTATAAACCCAACAACCAGCGGAGATGAGGCACCAAACAGATTAACCCAGAACCCGTAAACACCGGTTGTAAGGCCGAGAAGCCGCGGAGTTGCAATCTCTGAAGCCAGAAGCCAGGCGGTATTTGCCATACCCGCGAAAAAGAAAACAACAATCACCAGAGAGAAAAGGACCCACCGCGGGGCACCACCCATAATAGGAATAAAGAGAAGGGGAATTGATCCGGTCAGGCCGACAGTTACAGTTACCTTACGGGCATTTCCCGGGGTAAAACCGGCCTTTACTAGGCGATCGGACAACCATCCAGCGAACAACATACCAAATATCCCGGCGATGTACGGTGCTGAAGAAAGGTATAACGCTCCACTCTTAAGATCAAAGCCAAGATTGCTCTTCAGGTAATTTGGAAACCAACTTATAAAGAAGAAAACAATTGTCGATGTAGAAAACGCACCTATATAAAGTCCGACAAGCCTGCGGTGTGTCAGGACGGCAACCCAATCTCTAAAGCTGGCGCGCGCCTTTACCTTATTGTCCTTTGCGTCAGGAGAATCACTCTGTATATACTCAAGCTCTTCCTTAGAAACAAAACGAGACTTGGATGGATCATCGGAGCGAATCGACAGAAACCAGATAATTGACACAACAATACCGACAATACCGCCAAACACAAACACAGCGCGCCATGTAGCAAACACTCCGAGTATCCACGTAAGAACCGGAACGGCAAAGGCAAGGCCGGCAAAAGAGGCTGCCATATAGGCACTAACAGCTTTTGCGCGATCGCGCCGCGGAAACCATTTTCTTGCAAAAAATGAATTCACGGGGAATGTTGGTGCTTCAAAAGCACCGAGACCAAGGCGGAAAAACGCGAAGCTATAAAACCCTGTCGAAAATGGCGTGAAAAGCGTCATAAGCGAGAATCCCAACACGCCGTACCCGCCGACGGAACGCGCGCCAAACCTCTGGAGCAAATAGGCAATGAGAGGAATGACTATCACGATCCCCCAAACGAATTGAGACAGAAGAAAGCCCATCTGAATATCGTTCATATTAAATTCGGCTTTGATTTCATCAACCGCAACAGACACCGTTGCTCTATCAAGATAGTTTGTAAACGTTACCAATGACAGAACTATAAGAACCCAGTATCGATAACACGTAGCCCGGCGTGCCATAGAACCCCCAAGTCAAGACAGAAAGAAGAACAAAGTCGACACTGACCAAGTCCAGAACGCAGTCGAAAGACCGAACCCTCAAAGGGTATCACATAAATCCACCGTCAACAACCTGCGGCATTCACAAAAAATAATCTATGCATGTACGATAACCCCACGGCTAATCCACGGACCATAGGCCAAAGACATATGAACCTCAGAACTACATCTCAAACGGGCTACAGTGTGACTGTACAGCGTGAGAGTCCCAAGAAGCGCAACCTATCTCATCGATTGAGACAAGGGCAAGAAGATCACGAACAAGGAACTAACGAAGGATATCCGTGCTCGTATACTCACCAAAGGCACTGGTTGACACCAAATCACCATAGTGACTGAGGGCATGTTGGGCAGCGAGCATCCCGGTTTTTATACCCATGCGCAAATCACCCGATAGATGACCATGAAGACTACCGCCGACGAAAGCATCACCCGCACCGGGGCGGTCAATAACCCGCACCGGGGTTACAGGAAAACTTTCCTCTCCAGTGGCACTAGACAGGTAAACACCCTGTGTGCCAGCAGTGGACACAACCGTAGGTACACCATAACGGGCGCGCAGGGTACGCGCAACATCATCCGGCTCACCTGTTATACCAAACACCCTATCTGCATCACCACGACTGCAGAAGAGAATCTTCACCTTATCCAGGAGCGGAACGATGACACCTCTTGCCTCCTTGCCACTCCAGAGACGGGCCCTGTGATTCACATCGAGGACAATATCGACACCCCGTTCTGACGCGCAGGCAACACCATACTCAATCACCCGTCTTGTTTTTTCTGTTAAAGCCATGGTTATGCCAGTTATAAAAAGAATGCGCGTATCAAGTAAGGATCCCCAATCAAATATCTCGGGTTCTATCTCCCTAAACGGCGTGTGTAGCCTGTCATACACAACCTCGGCGGGCATTGGGTCCGCGCCTGGCTGTAAGAAATAAAGAGCCACGCGTCCCGTGTCCGTCCGTACGATATGAGACACATCCGTACCAACGGCTCTGTACTCTCTGACTATGCGATCACCAAGCTCACCTTTCGGTATTACAGATGCCCACGCACAAGAATGACCCAGCTGAGACAGAAGCCCTGTTACATTTGCCTCCGAACCGGCTGCAGTCAAGTAAAGCTGCTTTGCCGTAAGAAGATTCTCTCCACGTGGAACGGTGAGACGTATCTGACCCTCGCCCAAAGAAACAACATCGTATCTAGGCACTTTTTACCCCATCACTCGCGGACATAGTCCCGTATCTATTTTTATATCTCTCATAATTTCGCCTGATTTCGACCTCAGGCAAAGGCTCAATATCGCCTATCTGCATCGCAGCAAAGATTGTTCTTGCGACATCCTCGACCATAACCGCAGCTTTGAGCGCATCGTGTATGGTCGCGCCAACGGTAAAAACTCCATGCTGTTTCATGAGTATAGCCGGAGAGTGACCAATCTTTCTGACAATCTCTTCGCCAATCTCTTCGCCGCCAATGACCGCATAATCCCCACAAGGAATTGGACCACCAAATTCATCAGCGACTGCAGTTATACAGCATGGAATCTCTTTTCCAACCGCAGCAAATGCAGTAGCATACCTAGAATGAGTGTGCACAATACTGACAACATCATCCCGCTTGCGGTACACGCCCAAATGGGACGCGGTATCGGACGAAGGCGGCATAGAACCTTCAACAATTTCACCGTCGAGGGAAACAACAACCATATCCTCCGGAGTCATATTCTCATACAGGACCCCAGAAGGTTTTATAACAACAAGCCCAGTATCAGGATCTCTCGCAGACAAGTTACCGGAGGTCCAAGTAACCAAGCCCTCTCTGGGAAGGCGCAGGTTACCCTCGCAAACGCGAGCCCTCAAATCCTCTAACATGCCTTAGAGACAACAGCGATACCAGACTCACCGAGCCGTGCAGTTATGAACTCCCGAGCGCGCGAGGCAATGCGCTCAGAGTCAGGACTGTCATCATTCCACATCTCTATCATCATTCGTCCGGACCAGTTTTGACGATGCAGCTCATCAAAGGCCTCTTTCCACGGAACATGCCCACAACCCATCGGGACACGACGAGGTTCACCGGGACGAGTATCCTTAGCATGTAAAGCAAACATAAATCCTCTACCAGCTGCAAGTTCCTGCCGAGTACTCAATTGTCGCTCGGTCAAATTACCTATATCAGGATACAGCTTAAGCCAAGGAGATCCCACCTGTTCAACAGCCTCCCTGCCTGAAATAATCGAGGTTATCCCATTTGTATCCACATTCTCAACACCAAGAACGACCCCGTTCAAAGACGCATAGGCAGCAGAATAGTGTAAAAAATCTATAAACAGCTTTCGCGAATCGGGATGCGGCATCCCATAGTAATCATAGTAACCAGCCAACTGCAGAATCGGGATACCAAGACTAGAGCACAAATCAACACCTTGACGGAGAAACAGGCGGGCCCTATCGCGCACGGCAGCGTCTTGGCTGGCCGGGGCAATCTTCCTGTGAACAGAAAGGCATATACCGCCGAGGGCAATACCTTCACGGTTAGCAGCGGCCCTAAGTTCGCATCTTCTGGTATCAGGCCAAGTGAGGCGCTCTATTCTTTCATCACTTTCGTCGACAGACAGATCAACAAACGCAAATCCTGCAGCAGCAGCGGCTGCAAAAAACTCACTCCAGGTCTCACGCCGTCTAATCGCCTTCTCGTATATACCAATCTCTATTGACACGGCAGAATCCGGAGTACCCCTCTGTTCAGCGCCACAATTCGCCTATCTCTTTTTGAAAACTGCTTGCAGCAGAAGACGGACAGTCTGCGCCAATGATGGCACGCCCCGCAATAAATATCGAAACCGGAAGGCCTGAAAACTGAGCAAGGGTATCAACACGTATTCCCCCCGTGACTGTGACCATAAAACCAAGATCAGCCAGATACTTTATTTGCTCAAAGCTATCTTCCGTCCAGGCAGAGTCACCCGATGTTCCTTCCGCATCTCTTGAGCGCTTGACTATAACGTGGGAAACACCAAGATCATGCCAAACTTTCGCGCGCTCATCTGAATAATACTGCCCTATCTCAACCTGAACCTGCCCACCAAATCTTTGCGCCACCGTACATACCTGTTTGACAGTCGTATCACTGGCACCAGAAACAACAGAAACCAAGCCTGCGCCCGATTCGAATGCCAAACTCGCAATTATCTTCCCAGCCTCAACAATTCTTACATCAGCCAAAACGGGCTTTCGCGGGTAAAGTGCACTTATTGCGCGCACGGCAGACATCCCTTCTGATAAACACAGAATGGTGCCAACCTCTATCACATCGACATGCTCAATAGATTTTTGCAGAGGCCCCAGGGCGCTTGAAAGGTCAAATGTATCGAGTGCAACCTGAAGAAGCGGCCGCGAGGGATGTTCTATAACAGCGCGAGTCATTACCGCCTGACCTGAAAGAAAGTTTGTGCATTGTACATAAGCAGATCATCAACATAATCAGGATCAAAACCTTCATCCAGCAGTCGAGGGGCGAATACTGAAGGATCGTAATCAATGCCACTCACCGCACCGTAAGCCTTTTGATAACTCCGCTTTCCAGAATCGGTACCGAGCAAGAGTCGCTTGCCAAAACCCTGCTTGCCAAGTTCACGCACAAGCGTTACCCGTGCACTATCAGGGAGATATTTGATCCTATACGTCCCATCAAGCTCGAGATAAACGCCAAGTTTTAGTATCTGTGCTAGATAGTACACATCAGCATTTCGCTGTATATGGCCTATAGCAACCTGATCTGGATCAACACCCAATTCAATAAACCGCTTTGCCTGTTCAAGACCGGCTGTGCCAAAAGTTGTATGTGTGTTGATCGGTGCACCGGTAACCTTCGCAGCTATCGCCACAGCTTCCTGGGTCTTTTTCTCCCATTCAGTAATCTGGCCATAAGCAGAAGCAAACTTTATAACCCCAGCCTTATAAGGGGTTCTTTCTACAATTGGTCCAGAATAGTCATGGGCATCCACTCCCTCTTCAATATCAGCTATAAGAAGATCAGCTATCTGGTTCACAGAATAGCGACTCACCCAGTGGCATTTTGTTTCTAGATAAACGTGTTCGCGGTGGAAGCCTGTTGCTACAACTATATGAAGTCCCGGAATCCGATTGTTTACCTCGACAAGTTTTAGGACATCACGCCCACAATCGGCGGGACACATATCAATAATTGTTGCCGTCTGAGACCAACGCTTACTAGCCTGAACGAAATAACTCGCCTCTTCAACTGCCTTGTCGACACTGTCCAGCAAATGATCCTTGTCTAAATACACCTCACCGGCGCCGGTACGAATCAAATGATCGTGGCAATTAACACACCCAAGTAAATCGGGCGAAACGTCACCCTTTATCGTCCTTACAAATCCCAAAACAACCTCCATGGGAAACTACGTAAAATCGAACCATTACGAAAAACCTGGCATGAAGTGCTGTGAAAGTATGCCGCACGCAGAAAATCCAGCAGGAACAGTCTATCGAAAAATAAAACTGTGCAACGACATGAATTAATGCAGCAATCCCATAAATTAATGCATGAGGCATCCGTCATGCGTTTCAGGTAAAGTCAAAAGCGCAAATTTTATGGTACAAATTTTATACTGCGTGGGAGTATTATAAACACGTTTGTAAACACGCCGACAGTGTGACCGTGCAGTGTGACCGTGCAGTTATACTGTACAGTGGGCTCCTTTTGGCAAGACCCCTCGAGTGTACAGTGCGCAAATAAAGACCGGTGGTTACGTTATTTAAGTCCGAGAGGGCAATTTGGTTTGGGCTATGAATTGTTTTACGCCAACAAAGCCATTGTCTCTCAGATGCAAAACGGCCTCTGCGGCCAGCTGTATTGTTCTGCTGATAATGTCTGTCTGAACAGGAGAGAAGTTTGACAAGACAAAGTCTTCGATGCTTTGGTTATTTTCTGGCCTGCCTATACCAACCCTTAATCTTGCGTAATCAGAACCAAGGCAATCACTTATACTTCTAAGACCTCTATGGCCGGCAGTACCCCCGCCTTGCTTGAATCGAAGCGTGCCGAGAGGAAGGTCAATATCGTCATGCAGAACAAGTAGGTCTGATACAGAATGAAATTTCATCAGGCTCGCAATAACGGGACCCGATAAATTCATATACGCATCCGGTTTGACGAGCAAGATATCACCGAGTGAAAGATAAAAATTATTCGTTTTGTGACGCCTGAAACGCGCACCTCCTGACAAGATATCAAGAACCATCTGGCCAACATTGTGCCGCGTCTTGTCATACGAAGGGCCAGGGTTACCAAGGCCAGCCACTATGTACACACACAAGCATTACATATGCAGCGCCACAAACCTAAACCTCGGCCTGTAACTGCCGAGCATCGGCAACGTACTGTAGCGAACAGGGTAACTTGCTACCTTATAAGGGGTACGCCCTGCCAAGCACAGTTAACGGAAGAGATCCGTCCATAAACTGTCAGCGTCTACGAGGCGCAAACAGAGTGCAAAACAACAATCACGGCGGCGGCCAATACCCTAGAGCGGCATATGTCCTTGTTTTATTTATTACCCTTTATCTGTTCTGGGTATATCTCATAGGCTTGGGTAACTATATCTGTTAGTTCCTTTGGTATTGGTCCATGTCTTCTTATATGTAGGTTATAGAGGAGTTTGCGGATAGGGGGAGAATTGTAACTAAATAGCCAAAGGTAGTAGACAGCGGCGATAGAGGCTAAGAGGAGCAGGCTCTGGGTATAAAAGAGCGGCAGTCCAGGAGAGTCCGGCAAGAGCAATAGCCAGATAAATAGAAACACAGCAAGCGAGGCAATAAAATTCAAAACATCATCAGAGGTCCAGCGAGTGCCTTTTTGTTGCACGTCAAGCAGGAGGATTTGTCTGCGTTTGGTTGGGTTTTGGAAAGAGGGGGTTTGTGAGTAATAGGAGTAGCGGAGGAAGAAGGATCGTTTTGTGCGATCCAGGTATGGAAAGACTACTAACTGATAGAAAAAGAGCACGAAAATTAAGAAAAAGAACGAGCCGCCGCTTGAACCGCTTGTCATGTAATAGCCCCGATCCACACCAAGTAACGAGAAGAGGTATGTAAGAGACATGATAAATAAAATCACAGGTATGGCGGTAAGCACATACGAGACGAAATGAACACCCCACGGCGGATTATTGTATTTCCTAACTAATCCTGCCATGAACAGTCTTCTCTTATGTGGTCTTGTAAGGAGAAAGAGATAGGTGAAGAAACCTGTTAGGAGGGGAAAGAAGGATGATTGTCTGGGTTGTGTTACAGATGTTGTTGTCTTAGGCACTTTATCTCCTTATCTGTTACAGATTAGCCACACTTGGTTCTGAAGGGATCAAAGCGGATGTAGCGGGGTTGGAAGGGAGGGCAGGGCCAAGACAGCATGTCGTTTACATCCTTAACCACACCGTCAAGTGAGCCTGCAAATTTCACAGCCCCTTTGAGGAGGGCGGGAAGAATGACCCTCAGGGCAGCCTTCAGTGGAACACCACTAGGCACAACCGAGGTTACCGCAACCAACGCAGCTTGTAACGACCAGCCGGCCTTAAGGTAGAAGCCCCAGGCATCAGTTCCATAGTAGAGATCAGTAACACCTATGACCCATCTGTCTGTGCTGTTGCGGGTCTGTTGTGTTACATGTGTAAGGGTTACAGTTACACCATCCTTGGTTAGGGTTATTGTTTCTTGTCTCTTGTTACCTGTTACTTGTTTGGTGAATCCTGCTTGTTCTAGTTCTTTGATTATTTGGTTGGCTTTTGGTTCTGTGGTTGTTGCTACTGCTTTATCTGTTGTTACAGATGTTGTTGCGTATGTGGGTGTTGCTATGAATATTAGAGAGAAGATTACAGAGAGGGTTGTTATTAGGAACTTCATGTTTGTCTTAGGCATTTTATCTCCTTTGACCTGTTATGGGTTGATTATAACATGGGGGTTAGATGGGTGTATATCACTGTGGTGTATTAGGTGATATACATGATTGTGTTTGGGTTAGTCTGGGGGAGATTCCTGGGTGGCACGGCGGACAGGGTCGACCTTTGCAATGAGCAAGCGTGGCGGGCTGACAAGTAAAGCACCATCAGGAAGCGCAATATCAGATGCAAAAATACGCCTGCCGGCCTGCAAGCCTGACACATCAACAACAAGAGCTTCGGGGATTTGAGACACCTGCAGGGTTACAGCAACCGAATAATTCTCGACAGAAGTCACGGTGCCCGCATAGCTTTGACCAACAAAGCGCAGCGGAACACGAATGGTCACTGCATCATCTTCATTTACAAACAGCATATCCAAATGCTCAATGATGTTCCTGATGCGATCTCTCTGAACCTGCTTTATAAGAACCAAAGATTCGCGGGCATCAATCTTGAGTTGCAGAAGGGCATTGGCTCTACGCATAATGAGAGACATCTGCGCTGCCGGCAGCAAAACATGCTCAGGTGCCCTTTTAAGGCCATACGCAACAGCAGGTATCTTGCCGGCGGCGCGTGCACGGCGCGCAAACCCTTTACCAAAACCAACCCTGCTCTCGGCCTCTACAACCGGATACACCATAGAACCCCCGAATAACACACGCGTGGCGCGCAGACCAAGCGCAAATACAAACAGCACACCCACTTGCGCACCAGCGACAAAAAGCCTAGCAAAAAATTATATACATCAGAAACCCTGCCCAAGGGGGCGGAGACTGCTAGGGCAAATATCTACCGGGATGTGTTGCACAACCCGAAGGGTCAATAGAATACACAAGGGGTATGCCAGTCGGAATATTGAGCTGACACACGTCTGTATCCGATATGCACTCGAGGTGTTTCACAAGGGCACGCAAAGAATTTCCGTGAGCAACCACAAGAACAACCTTTCCGGCAACAAGATGCGGAAGAATCACACCCTGCCAATAAGGCAGAAGTCTATTCTGTACGTCCTTCAGTGACTCTGAAAGGGGTGGTGGCTCCTCATAGCGGGGGTCATCAGCTTGGCTGTGCAGCGGTGGCGGGGGTGTATCGTAACCACGGCGCCAGGAATTGAACTGCTCTTCACCAAACTCCTCCAGTACCTGGGCTTTATTTTTACCCTGTAAGCTTCCGTAATGTCTCTCGTTCAATCGCCAACTACGAAAAGTTGGCAGCCAAACACGATCGATCTCCATGAGTGCTATATGAGCCGTTTGAATAGAACGGGTTAGCAGAGAGGTGAACAAGACATCAGGGTATCTGTTGGCTTCACGCAAGAGTTGCCCGGCAGTTTTCGCCTCTTTCTCGCCAAGTTCACTCAGGCGAACATCAACCCAGCCAGTAAAAAGATTCTCTTGATTCCATAGGCTATTCCCGTGACGTAGCAAAACTAGATTATCCATACCCCACCAAGTCTAGTGACAATTTGCTTACTCGGGTCACACAAGTTATGTTAGCCTTTTCATGCGCGGCACAGATGCAACAGACCCGGAATCTGGAGACACCAAGGTCTCAACCAGAGCAGAGATTGGGCCCTGTTCAGAGTCAACAAGCAATACCTTGCCCTCAGGAACAGAGCGTTTTACAACCCCAAGAGCGATTGGGCCAAGCTCCCAATGATTAGCAACAGATGTAACACGGCCAACCCGTTTACCATCACACAGTATTACCGCATCGGGCATGGGAAGCTGGCCATCCAGCATAAGCCGCACCATACGGCGTGGCGGGCGACCGAGATTGTGCAGCTTAGCGACAAGTTCCTGACCCCGGTAACAGCCTTTAGTCAGATGAACCGCAGTGCGCAACCAACCGAGCTCGTGAGGCAGGCTTAACTCATCAACTTCTCGCATGCTGGGGCGGCCTGCGGCAATCAAACCTGCCAGTAGTGCGTGAGTGCCCGAAAAAGGCCCCGAAAGTTGTGTTCTGCACAGAAAAAACTTAATCCCCCACGGGGGTTGCTCAAGATCTGTGGGGGCGTACGAATAACCGCCCGGGCAGATATTGGGCCATGGATCCTGCCATTCAGCAAGACGCTCTGGTGGATCGCAAAACCCGGCATAGAAAAAAAGCTCCTTTACCGGTTCAATATCAAATTTCAGTGTAAACCGCATGCTAAGAAGGTATTCGGCAAGCTGTCCCGCGAGCTTGCCAGAATCACAAAACAGCCACGCGCATTCTTGGGCAGCTACAACGCAGGCTCTATTGATAACCCTGCCCTGAGAGTTCAAAAAAAGTGTTTCGGTCGAAATCATGGGTTGGGTATAGTCCTGAGTGCTGATTGCGTGGAGGATTTTAAACCTGTCCTCGCCAAAGAGGCGAAGCACTCGCGCAGGGTCAAGCGGAACAACAGACTTACCGGCATACAAATCACGTTGCTCGTGAAAAATGGACCCGTAGTGATCTTTTTCAACCATTTTCGATTTACCCACGATACTACTGCTCCACCGTTGCAACAAGGGTAACAGCCAATACTCTCCGTGCAATCCGAAACGGAACTGCTGTATCCAGATTCAAGAACATCAAGAGTCAGCTAAACATCGACCTTTTACCTAAAGAGTCTTACCAAGACAGAAATGGCAGCATATGCAATGGCAAGAGTAATAAGTACCAGGATGCCCACACACAGCATTTCAAGGGATACAAGCGACATGCCGTTCACACGGTCTAATGTACACCAAATGCAAAGCATTGATTGGTCAAGCCAGTCCACCACAACAGTACGGAATAATTCGACAACAATTGTTATAGAAAGACGCCGAAGATCAGAACAGATGCAAAGTAAATAATGCAACTACCAAAGGCCAATGGTCCATAACCGCAAAGAATCGCGAACCTTGTATTGTGTAAAGTCGGCGAAAGGCCAAGTGCAAAACCCAGGCTGCTGACAACCCACACGCCAACACAATACAAACACACAGCTCCAATCAGAAATGACGAAACATACGATAAGAAAATGCAGAACAACGTCGCGGAAAGCATACCAACGGTGAAGCAAGTCCAGAGCCATTGGGGAAAGGTGCCAAATGCGATCCCAAAAACGCCAAAACTGGTAACAACAGAAAAGCCAATAAGTCCAATTAGTGAATTCGGAATACCGAAGAATAAGGAAGCCTCGGGAGAATCCAAAACGGAAAGACAATTGACGAGCTTGCTCAAAGAACAGGCGGGCACATGGTGGGGATCGCCCAGAACAGCTATCTTTTCAAGCGTGACGAGTAAGCTAAGGGCGACACCTACTATCCCACAAGCTGTAATCGCGATGAACCTAACGGCACCCTTCTGCAGTGCAACCCCCAACCAAGATCGCCTACCAGATGATTCTAATACGAGACTCTAAACACGGAACAATATCGAATACCATTGATGTTAAATGTCATTGTCTGAAAAACTGCTTGTCAGAGAGGTGCCATTCGACGAAAGTCGATTGCGGAAAGTTGCCGCTGTCTGCCAGCAATTTGACTCACACCCTCCTTTTTCTGACTATACGCTTTTGGGCAAGCCAAGCGTATTATGTCTTATGTCTGACAAAACCCTGCATAACTCGACTGGAAGTGATTTTTTCTGTCCAAATCCCCTTGATATAGAGTGGCAAATTACATTAGGTATAGCCCTCGTAAACGGCAATGAGGCAGAAATGGTGATAATTCCAGGGCACAGGAAAAACGGTTACGGGACATACTTCCTCAATGAAATACGTAAGCGTATCCCGGGCGATGTAAAATTCTGGGCACACGGAGCCCATCCAGCCGCGCTGGCCCTTGCAAAAAGATATGGGGCTACAGAGGAACGTGTTGTGTGCATAATGCATCTCAAAAACCCCAGAGCGCGAGTAAAATCCTTGTTGCAATCCCTTAGTCGAATGCGGTGGATTGAATATGCAAAGCGAGTTTTGCAAAAAGTGGCGTTCTTATCACGCAGAGGAGCGGTAGAGTCAGTTACCTATAGGTGTTTTAGGACAGGTAGGGGCACGAAAGCAACTCGTGATGAGATTGAATGGCTAGCCCTCAATGCAGAAATTTTTAAAGATCATCCGGAGTATGGGAAGCTGACGATAAATGACCTCAGGCTTTGCTACTCGCAACCTTGGTTTAGCAGGAAAAGATTCATACTTGCGATAAAGAATGGGAAGGTTGCGGGTTATGTTTGGATAAAACTCAATAAGCACAGCCGTAAAGGGGAAATTTACTCTCTGGGAAGCACCGGTGGTGGATTGGGTAGCAAATTATTGGAGCGAGCGCTTGACATAATGTACAGAAGGGGTGTTGAACTCATTTTTTTATATGTCGATGAGACAAACAAAAAAGCAATAAACCTCTATAGAAAATTTAATTTCGCAGAAGTTGAAAGAGACATTTTGTTCAATGTACGGGGAGGAAGATGAAGCAGAAGGTCTGTGAAGAATTCTCACAAATAGTTAGGGTTGTGTAGATGAGCGAGGCGCAAAATGGATCAATCCCAAACGACAAGTGGGTGATACAAATTGCTGCTGGCACCATATGTTGGCGACAGCGAGATGATGCAGAAGTGGAAATTCTGACCATAAGTCGTCGCGGATACGGCGGCGTATCCTTTCCAAAAGGAAAGAGAGAGCCAGGCGAAAGTCTCCATTTGACAGCGTTTCGGGAAACTCTGGAAGAGACGAATGTAACAGTTAGGTTGGGGCAGTTTATTGGGGAAAGCTCCTACTCATTTTTAGGTTCTGCAGACTATCCAAATAGAAGTGGTCACGCCATGAGGAATGCAAATACCAGGCAGGGCAGAAAACAGCTAATCAAGAAACAGGTTCATTACTGGGCCGCAAAGCCAAGGGTTATAGAGAAATTTTTATCAAATGACGAAGTTCAGAAAATACACTGGATAAAAGCTTCGGATATTAAAAGGGCTCAGCTACACAAGAGCGATATGGAAATCGCAAATAAATTTCTTGATCTATACAAAAGAAGAGCAGAGCTGTTTCATGGAAAAACTGTTATTCTTCTGAGGCATGCACACACACACGGAGAGGATGCTCTGTCACCGTTAGGCATGCAGCGTTCACAAACACTTCCCGTTGAACTATCGCCCTGGGCGCCGGAAAAAATATACTGCTCACCAAAACAGAGATGCATACAGACCGTCCATCCGCTATCCAAAACAGGAATAGATGTACTCAACGATCCAGCACTTGGCGGTGAGAGCGGTGACAATATCTTGGAGAATATAAGGGAATATCCGGGGGAATGTATCTTGATCTGTACCCATGCGCCGCTTATAGCATCAACACTCAGCGCCTTAGGTGTTGAGCAAACAAATATCGCACCGGGAGAATACAGGGTTGTAACCCTGTAGGGTCAGAGTGGGCCCGGTGGGGCTCGAACCCACGACCAGCGGATTAAAAGTCCGATGCTCTTCCAGCTGAGCTACAGGCCCCACGGAGAACCGAGATTTTCAAAGAAGGCTCGCACGCGGGACACGGGCGACAAAGACTAATATACAGCAATGATAGAATTCCCCTGCCGGATCGCGTAACCCCGGGCGCCAAAGTAAAACAGCCGCTTCGAGTGTGCGTTAGGCCGTGAGGCGATTATCGCGGTTCGGTGCCTTGATTGTTGGTTCTGGTGATTGTTGGTTCTGGATTGTACAGTTGTGTGTATCCTTTTGTATTTACCTGTACCTGTCACCGGGTTGCACCGGTGCAGACAGTAATGTTTGGGCGCTTGTATGTTTGCTGGATTCCGTGATTTTATAGCACGCAGGAACGTTGTCGATCTCTCGGCTGCGGTTGTAATCGGTGCAGCTTCAACCGCTGTTATAAACGCAATTGTGGATGACATCTTCAGTCCCCTTATAAGCGCAGCACTAAGCTCTAGCAAAATCGAAAACAGTCTCGTGCTGACAATACCAACCCTATCCCACGGACATGTACAACTGAAGTTCGGCACTGTTCTTCTAGCGCTAATAAAATTTGTTCTTGTTTCAGCGGTTGTGTACTTTGTGATAATCCTGCCTCTGAACCACCTCAAAGACATCAGGCGGACCCTCGGAAACAGTTTGCCAGGGCCTTTGGGGGCATTATCGGCGATTATATCTGGGGGTAAAAACACAAAAGATGAGGATCCTGATAAAGACGAACTAGCTGATGGTCAATCGTCCGCAGAAACTAAGGTTGGTAATGATGGCACGGGCTCGGAAGAGTTGAGTGATACGCGACCCTCGGGTTCCCTCGAGGGTGATACGGTAACAAAACTGTTGATGGAGATTCGTGATCTGTTACTCCTGATGGGCGAAATGGATAATAAGAAGAGTAAAGACCATTCCGAAAGAGGACTCTAAGCGCGTTATTCCAAGGCGCGTTATTCCAAGAAATGTACCCTAAATAAGACGCTCTTGACAGGGCGATTTGCGTATGGTATACCTAGGAGCGTCACGGCGATTTGGTGTGGCCCAGATGCCGCAAGGCCGGGGGTTTTTGCTGGGCGCATACATCCCTTGGGTGGGTGTGCCTGTAGGAGGTTTATGTGTCTGTAGGGGGTTTAATCGTGCAGTTCTTGAGCAATCGTTCGGCTGGGTTGTGTGAGTCTATTACCGGAGGGGTTTTGTCAAACGAAGGCGCCTCTTCATCCGGAAGTCTGGTCCGGCGATCGGTTTTACGGCGTCTGGTCTTTTGGGCTGCTGCATTCGTGTCTGTGTCTCTGTTTACTACTGCCTGTCTTGCCAAAAGCGAGGATAAAACAGTTAAGCCAGTCGTGTACACCTCGTTCGGGGTATTGGAAAGCATAACCAAGAGTATTGCCGGCGATAAACTGACGGTGCGCAGCATAGTGCCACAGGGCGGGTCTGTGCACGAATATGAGCCAAAGCCAATTGATGTAAAAGATCTTGCAAACGCAAAGATGTTAATCGTAAATGGCCTTCATCTGGAGGATGAGTGGCTCGATAAGGTCCTGGTTGACTTCAAGGGCGTAAAGGTCACTGCCTCGAAGGGTATTGCGCTAATTCTAATCGCCGAAGACAGATCTTCCGGTACCCCCAATCCGCATGCATGGGTCTCTCCAAAGGATGGTGCGATATACGCAAAAAACATAACAGAGTTCCTGAGTGAGCTTGACCCGAAGAATAAGGCCTATTACCAAGAACATGGCGGGGCGTTGGAAAAGAGGTTGCAGAGTCTGTCAGAAGAATTTGAGAAATCCATTGCAAAGATTCCTGCCGCGTACAGGGCTCTAGTCACCTGCGAGGGGGCTTTTAGTTACGTGGCGCAGGCGGGAGGTCTGGAGGAAAGGTATCTATGGCCCGTCAATAGCGAAAATGCCGAGACATCCAAAAAAGTTGGCGAGCTTGTTGACTTTGTGAAGGGGCGCAAGCTTCCGTATGTGTTCTGCGAATACGGAGTAAATACGAAATTTATCGAGCAGGTAATTCATGATTCTGGCGGCATCGCAAAATTGGGTGGCCTGTTTTACGTAGACGGGTTGGTTGACAAAGATGGTCACGCCATTACGTACGAGCAAGCCATAGAGCAGAATATAAAGGTGATTTCTGAAACCCTTGGGTCAAGCAGATAGAGTAGTGAACGGTTTTCGCTGGTGAACCGGCAAGGTTGTGATGTGCTGAGAGGCTCCGTCCTGTCTGTCAGTGACTTGTCAGTGGTTTATGGCGACGTTGTTGCTATGAGGGATGCAACATTTGAGGTTGCTTCAGGGGTTGTTTGTGGCATCATAGGGATGAACGGCTCGGGTAAGTCGAGCCTATTCAACTCGATTGTTGGCAACGTAAGGCCAGCACGTGGTAGCATCTCGATATTTGGTCTTTCCCCCGTTGCCGCAATGAAACGGGGGATGGTAGCTTATGCCCCACAACGCGAATCAATTGACTGGAACTTTCCGATAAGTGTGCGTGAGGTGGTTATGATGGGGCGATATGGTTTTATGTCATTGTCCCGAAGGGCGAGTCAAACTGATCGCGATAAGGTCACACAGGCCCTCGAAATGACTGAACTTGTGGAGCTTGCAGATAGGCAAATTGGGCAACTCTCTGGAGGGCAGAAGAAAAGGGCATTTGTCGCGAGGGCAATAGCACAGGGCGCCAAGCTGCTTCTCCTTGACGAGCCATTTGCCGGAGTTGATAAAAAGAGCGAGGGAATGATTGTGCAGCTTATTCGCCAGCTCTGTGAGAAGGGGTGCTGTGTTCTTGTTTCAACCCATGATCTAAACACTCTTCACGGGCTGTGCAATGAGGCGATTCTTGTTAAAAACCGTATCTTGATGCACAACACGTGTGAGGTTGTTTTGCGTCCGAATAATCTCGCCATGGCGTTTGGACTAGATCCGGGTTATGGAACAAGTAAGAATAACAACGATTTAAATACGTTTATATCCGCAACGAGCGCAAATGGAGTCGCGGATGGTAGCAACTGACGGGATGTGTTGCGCTGTTGTGACCCTGTTGCGTGCGATATGCCCGTCCCGTGTCTCTCTGACCTTTCGGCGGGGTATCTGTGATTGATTATCTACTTGCTCCTTTCGAGTACGGGTTCATGCTGCGTGCCTTTATTGTTGTCATTGTGTCAGCAACCCTGTGCGGCCTCATATCGTGTTGGGTGGTTCTTCTTGGCTGGTCGATGCTCGGTGAGGCAATTTCACACGCGATATTTCCCGGAGTTGTCCTAAGCTTCCTCCTTGGCGTGCCATTTGCCATTGGCGCTTTTGTATCCGGCCTTGTGGCAGTGTATCTAATCGGCCACCTGAGAAGTAACCCTAGGATCAAAGAGGATGCTGCGATGGGTGTTGTGTTCATAACCATGTTCTCGCTTGGCCTAATCTTAGTTTTCTTTATTCCAGGCAAAGGTCATCTTATGCATATATTGTTCGGCAACTTGCTAAGTGTTACATATCTGGATCTGTATCAGGTAATAATCCTTGGTGTGCTTGGGATATCGATCCTAACTTATAGGCGAAGGGATTTTACCCTGTACGCATTCGACCCCGGACACGCGAATGTCATTGGTATATCCACCAGATCACTTCACAATATATTTCTTATAACCCTAGCGTTCACAATTGTTGTCTCGGTACAGCAAGTCGGTGTGGTTCTTGTTGTTGCTATGTTGGTCATACCGGGCGTCTCGGCAAGTCTGCTTAGCAGAAAAATATCAAGAATGTTTATCATATCTCCCGTCATGGCTGTTACAACTTCTGTAGCTGGTGTTTACATAAGCTACACATTTGACTTACCACCGGGATCGGTGATTGTCTTGGTTATGGGATCAGTGTTCGTTCTCACATACACTGTAACGAGTATCATGTCAATGATTGTGAGCAATAGAACTCTGTTGAGGACAAGACACGGGTAACACTGGTGTTCTAGTATTTATGGATTGCGTCATGCAATGAGGTTTGCTATGCTTGTCACCGGTTATTTAAGAGGGAATGGGGTGATTAGTTAAATTGATGAATGGAAAGATACTAGGCTCGGTGACACCTTGTCGCGTTTTGGCCCGCGTGGCCCTTCTTCTCCTCCTATCATCCCTACAATATGAAACAGCCTTTGCCAGACAGACACCTCCTGCTCTATCCCTCCTATCATCTGTTTCATCTACATCTGTTTCATCTAATACCAAATACACAAGAGTAAGTAATACAAATACACAAGAAGTATGTGTAACAACTAACACAAATGTATCTCTCCTAATAGATCCTGTTACAAGCAGTACAAAACAAACCCTGTCCTGCACCCCATCTCTCTTACCCCAACCACAGACACATATATATGTCCCATACACAGATACATCCTCATACCTATATGTCCCATATATAACCAACACACATATATCTCTCTATTACACAGATAAGAAAGCAGATCCATCATCTTTCCTAACCTTCCCTCATACAGACATAGCAACCCCATACGGAGATGAGAAAGTAATCTCCATAACAAAGACAACAACCAATCTCATAGCTCTCCTAACAACCCGTAACATCTTCTTCTTTGACATACATGTAACAGAGAAACCAAAGATAACTGTTCCCATACACAAACAGATAGATAACACATATCTCTCAGACATACCATCACTCAGAAACTCCAGATACACCTTCTCTCTAACACACCCAAACAAAGACATAACCATAGATAGATACACCGGACAGATACATCTCTCATCCCTACCAACATCTCCCATAACAGCCATAGCCATAAACAGAGACACAACCACCCATATCACCTATGCAATAGATACACAATATAGACAAATTCATCTTGATCCTCCTAAGAAGCCCCGCAAGAGAGATGTGACACCTGTGACTAATACTGGTGTCTGTGCTGCTCAGACCTATTCCCCTACCTATGCAACAGAATCTCTAGAGGATATGGCCATTCGTGTGACAAATCCAAGCTGGAAGGCTTCCTCTTATATATCATCCTCATACACCTGGTCTGTTCCTCCTGACACCACAGCACCCATTCCTCCCTCTCCATGTGGTCCAACCAAGAAATGGTCACCGGGTGACTGGACACCTACCTGGGTTACCCATCCAACTCCTGTTGACTCCTACGCAACAGAGTCTCTGGAAGATATGATACGTAAGTTTAAGTCACAGTTAGAGAGTCCAACAAAGAAATCCTTTAGTGCTATAACAGGAAAAACCTTTGACACAAAACCTCTCCTGCGTGGTGGTGCATACTTCCCAACATCATCCAAGACAGTTGGGTTCTCCACTACGGTTTGGATAACAGCACCTTTGTCTTCCATTGACCTTAATGTGCCTCTTACCAATGGTATTCAGACGGATGTATTTGTATATCTTGTATCTGGCACATTCACCTATACCTTCCCCACCATCGGTGCATTCTTTACAACAACCCCAAGCAAGGGAACCATACGGATTGCCTGGGTCCTTCCTGCCTATGACCCAACCTGGCATGTGCCATTTACAACAGGTGGTATGTATGCCATATTTGACGGGTCCTCAGCAACATTTCGTGATCTTCTGAATGCATATTCATCTCTATCGGCATCCTTTACGACCGATACAACCTTCTATGCCTCTAACTCTGGGGATATAACTGTTACAGTGCCTCTTACCAATGGTATTCAGACGAATGTATTTGTGCATCTCTCCTCTGGAGGATTATCGACAGTTGTTCCGCTCATGACTGCATACCTTACTGCTTCCTCTGAAATCAGTAAGGGAACTATCGCAGCTGCATGGGCCGCTCCTGCCTATGACCCAACCTGGCATGTGCCATTTACAACAGCTGATCTGTATGCCACTTATGACGGACCAACAGGTGAACTGGTTGGTGTGTTTTACACCCCATATACCATAAATAGGACAGTATCGCGTGGTCAAACTGTAAGTCTTAGTCCTCTTCCTACCGGAACCTATTCATTTCCAACATATGTGTCTTATGCAACAAAGCCTGGAACTAATCGAGTGCCTGCCTATTTATTCATGAATCCTACCAATGGTGCGCTGGTTGGTTCTGTGTATCCCTATGTTGCCCAGGGTCAGTATCAGTTCCCCGTTGCTGGTGCTGTATATAACCTGCATGTTACAGGTAAGAATAAGCGTCCTAAGAGGGAAGCTGCTGCTCCATGTAGTCCAACCAAGAAATGGTCACCGGGTGACTGGACACCTACCTGGGTTACCCATCCAGCTCCTGTTAACTCCTATGCAACAGAGTCTCTGGAAGATATGATACGTAAGTTCAAGGAGAGTCTCAAGGCTGCTTCATAGGCCAGAGTAGCTGTGTAATCCAGAGAAGAACACATTCACGATTGTAAAGTTGAATATAATCGTTGTAAATCCTATCAAGGAGAGCACAGAGGAACGAGTTCCCCTCCATCCTGCCGTTGCCCTGGCGTGTATGTAGGCCGCGTAAAGAATCCAGATAGCGCCGATCAAGACACGCGTGTTGCGCAGCGGTCCCTGAAAACAGCATGGGGATCAATCTTTTTCCTTCCTGCAAGGCCTTCAAGATCTGAAGAACTTGCAATGTGCAGACTGCTCATCCCATTAGAAATTGCGGCATTCCGTATACGCTCAGAAAACTCATCCTGCATTTGTTTCTTTATCTCATCAATGCGGTGTTGTTGATACTCACGATAGGTAGTCGTTGTTTTCCCAAGCAAATAAATTGGCTTTGGCAGCTTAGATGGCCGCCAGGCCTTTTGGAAAGATGGTTCTTCAGAGGAAATCGGCAGCGCCCGGGTGGGGCGTTCCGGCTTCTGTTGCGCAGAGCGCATTCTGGCTTTCGCGGCAATATATACGATTCGCAAAGCCAGCAGAGTTGATACTAATAGTACAAACAAAAATGTAGTGAATAAAACCCAGTTTCCCATTGCTATACCAAGCACAATGGGCAAGCATGAGAAACACAAGGTTATAAACACAGCCCGCCGAAAAAAGAATTTTTTTGAATTAAGTTGGCCGGTAAACTGATGTCCGGAAAACTCAGCTCTGCAATTAACAAACTTCCTATAAGCTTCTTTTTCCCTCGCGCGCAAAAGCTTTAATTCATTCTTCGCCGCTCTCACATTAATCGGGGCAACATCTCGTTCTATAAAGGAGGGAGATGAAAAAACATCATTCCTTCGGGGAGCCCACGGGACAAAATATGCAATCCACAGCAATACCGCAAAAACAACAATAAGTCCCCCGCCCCAGGCTTCCATATGCATACTCATAGCCTAGGCTAAAATGCAGCCTTTCCTGGAATTCAGGAGCGCGTGTCCGGTAGCATTTCTCTATGTTCACAAAACACGCTATAAGACAACTTATTCGTGCCCGGCGGATTTCTCGCGTAAATTTACAAAACAGTTATATCTGCAATAAGGAACATTTAGGGCGAAGTCTGACCCTGGCAAGAAATTTACAGATCGTGACAGAAAAGGCAAAATGTATTACCTGTTATTTACCGATAAAAGGCGAACCGGACACGAGATACTTTATGACAAGCAATAAACACCTCAAAGTGCTGTTGCCCGTCATTATTGACCGTCAGCTGTATTGGAGAATATGGCGTAATGCAAAGGAGCATCAAGGGCCATTTGGCACATTCCATCCAGCTGGTAAAAATCTGAGTAAGCATTTCCTTGACAAGACGGACGTTATGCTGATTCCAGCCGCTGCGGTTGATAAAAGAGGGTATCGATTGGGCTGGGGGAAGGGATATTATGACAGATATCTTGCTAGGGTGAAACGCAGCATTCCAGTATTTGCCGTTGTTTTTGACAACGAGATATTCGACGAAATACCAATAAACGATTGGGACAAGAAACTAACAGGTGTTGTTACAGAAAAAAGGATATTGTATTTTTCTAGGACACATAAACCTCAGGTTCGCACACGCTCAAAGTAAAAAAAGTCTGCCCCTTTATCGCGGATAACAATATGTTTTGGATCCGCGATGTTTGTGCCGAAACCGCATAGCGCTCACGAATAGTATTGTGCAATACACCTGTGTTGAACATTGTCAGTTCTGCAATACATACCGTTGTGCAAAGCAAAACATAAAGCAAAATAAGTGTTGCATCCTCGGTTGGCGTAACCGGCGATATCAAACGCCAAGGGCGTGTTTTATGCGCCCAGCAACCTCGTCGGGAGAGGTGAAAAGCTCAAAACTATGTACTTTCATATAAATCCAACCCAGCTCCTCAAGAGTTCTCGGGCGTAACGACAACGCATCATGTAGATCATCAAATGTGTTATCAATATCAACAGCAACTGCACGGTTGGCGTAACCGGCGGCAAGTGGTAACACGGCGCAGTAGTTCACTCTCACCTTGATCCCAACCAGCTCAAGTCTCCTTGCCAAATCATCAAGCATAGACCCGGCAGTTTCAAATGATGAATCTGTATTGAGGGGATTGTAGCTTGATAAGAGCTTCATAAGCAAAGCTGGACCCTTTTTTAGGCGCTTGGTGTCGATCTTCTCAGGTTGAAAACATCCAACTATGTCAAGACATCTTCTGGCACGGGTAAGGGCAATAGCAATGAGCTTTTCACCATCGTCACCGTCAAGAGGGCCAAAACCCGACATGACTCCACCTATAGGAGTTAGACCATACCCCAAGGTAAAGATAACACGATCGCGAGTGTACGAAAGTGCCTGCCTGGGATCGACAACGATAAACGGTTCAGAAGACTTTTTGGCAAGCAGCTGATCGTCATATTTTTTTAGCTCTTGACGGATACGCGTTGCCATTTTAAGGCTGGGTGTAACTACCATACAAGACTCATCTGCAATATGCTTAGCGACAAGACTTGTGACAAAATTAACCTCGGCATCAACCGCCTCTACAAGACTTGTGACACGATCAGGCAACCCTGTTCCGTCGGGTACATAGTGGAAAGTTACACTTTGCTGACCAAGAAAATTACCCGCCCACGGAAGGCCGGTTATCTTGTTCTTATAGAATCCGGAGTTAGCAATACCAATTAGCCCATAAGGGCGATGACTATTATTCATCTCCAAGCTTGGCAGAATCTCAGATAGTTTAGAGAATAAAGATTCTTCCTGAGTATCACGCGAGGTAAAGTACGAAGTTTTTCTCGGGTAGATCTCTTCATTAGCTCCAAAACTAGCTATATCAAAATGCTCCGGAAATTCAGTAATCGGGTCTCCGAAGGCAACAATTTGCTTGCCCCTTGACACGATGCCGAGACTTTCAGCGATAGACAGCTCGCCGGCACCTAAGACTATAACCGTATCAAAATCACAACTCAGCTGATGTACAGAGTACGGGGAAGCAAACCAAACCGGTGACAGAACCTTTGCAAGGTTAGGAGCCTTGCCAAATAATTTCTCCGGCACCAAATGCCCTTTGAGCAAAAGATCCTTTAGTTCAATGGCTTCATCGGGATAATCAACCAGGGCAACTTTCCAACTTTCGGCCATATTCCAAGCCAGAAGAGTGCCCGCGGCAGCCATACTTGCCCTGTAAACTAATTTGAAATCTTGCTCAAGTCGCTCTATAACAGACGTATTACCACCGAGAAGGGCGGACCGGTTTTTGAGAAAAAACTCAAGCACTGACTGCCACCACGCCAAATCAAGTTCGTCAGATACACGAGATGGTGGCACATGACGGATTGACAGATCTTCAAGTAGATCCCCGATACCTATTTCGCGCAGCTGATCCCTAATATCAGTGCGTTGTTTTATATGTTTTATAGATTCGGAGTCGGCAGCCAGGCTTTCGAATATTTTCATCAGTTCGATGCGTGGCACGTTCATTAAGTGTAGGTTTGCAAACAGTTTATTCAATGACGCGATATCGCTCTTAACTTTTTCGAACATGACCTTTACATCTGCCACGCCAACGGGAATCTTGGGTGTTGTACCGGCCGGAGAGTAGCGATCCCACAGAAGCCGTAATTGACGTATCTTTACGAGATTGTCGTGCAACCCTTGTACCCTCACTCCGGGCAGGAGGTATTCCCTAACGAGTTTCTTAAGTTGTCGCCTTTTACCTGAGGATAACCCAGGCGACCTGCGCCTTGGGGAAGTTGCTTCAATTAACTCTTCGAGTGACAAGCCGAATATTTCCGGGCGGAAAATCTCCAATATATCTCTGCTGTCTTGAAAGCACTCTAGGATTGCCCTTAGTTCATCCAGTGTCTTAAAGCTACGCATGTTTGTTTGGGAAATCAAAGCATCCGATTTATCAAACAAAATTGGCAGACCGATTGCGAATAAGTGTTTTGCAAGGTTATGAGCAGCAAGTGCATCTTCGTTGGTTGCAAAGCTTATGCCATACCAGAGTGAATCACCAGGCCCACATTCAAACTCGCCTAATTCGGCTGTTTTTCTCAAAAGATCAGCAGCCTCCCCCTTGCGGCGGGATAGCTTCTCTAAGCTACCTTTATCAAAGCGAACGGCACTTGATGGCGGGTGTTCTAGAAGAGACAAATATGCAAGCTTTTCAATAGCGTCAAGCGGAGAAACACCAATAGCATCGTCTTTACCATGTAAAGCTCTGCGATAATCAAGCAGAACTCTACGTAGCCTCACCAGGGCATCGTTTACCTCAAGCATGTGCAGAGGCCTTGCGCCTTCATTACGCCTTATGGAATCAATAAGGTCATGCCTTATCCTGGGGATAGAGACCCCAAGACCGGCAAGGCCAAGACGTCTCAGATGGTTACGTATGTCATTAAAGTGGGCTTGCCGCGCAGAAACAACCAACACTCTTTTGTTGTTAGCCAGCATTCCACCAATCACGTTTACGACCGCTTGTGTTACCTGTGCCCCAGGAGTTGTACGAATAGCAAGAGATCTTCCTTCTAAGATTGCAGAAACAACTAGTTTTTGCTCGTCATCTGCCTCTAACAGAAGTTGGTTACTTGCATCTGGTAGTTTGAGTGATTTGTCTGTCCTTATCAGGTCTAACTCTTCGCGCCGACCGATTAGCGCAGAGACGAATGGATTGTCAGTTACCTTCTGAAAATCAATAAGCATAGATCTAGCCGGATGAAAGAAACAGGATACGACAAGACGTGGGAAAACCTTGAAATCATCAATGCTGGATGTCATCAAACGCAGATGCTCAATAACAGGCTGTGGTTTAAAATTTCCTGACTCTGTTGCAAGCGTTACGAAGCTCTCAGGGTCAAGCGAAATGCCATACTGTTCTAACAGCGCCACCGACAGTTCTGCATTGAAAACAGGATATCCCATTAGTTTCATCTGAAAATCATTTCTGTAAACTCGCATAGCCACGGGCTGCAGAAGAACAGGTGCACAGTAGCCAACTGACTTGAATGTCCACTTCGTCAAACCAATTGCGAGATGTATGGAGTGAATACCACGAAAACTGAGTAAATTATTACCCTTTGCAACAAGATTTGATGCGGCCTGCCGAGCCTCTTTGAGGGCAATTTCGTCTCTCACGAGATGAGAAAGTAAAACCGTTTTACCTGTTACGAATTGGGGTATACCGCCGGGATGGGCTTTTGATAATTCTATTCCGCTAAGACCAGAGTCATGGTAGTGCAGAAGCGGATTTATGCCACCGAGTGACGCAATTTTTCCTTCCAAAAAGCCGTTTAGGGTGAGGATGCCGTCAGTATGCACAAGCCAATTTTAGACCCTACCCATCTTGTGTTCGGTAAATGCTTCCGCACTATTTTTCCAGATTGTAAAAATCACTTTCCTATTTACCTAAATCTGCGTGGTGTTATATACCTATACAAAATGTACATTTATAAAATGTACATTTGCAATGGCGCACCTGAAGTGTGCTTACAAAGTGCTGCGCGAATTACGCCTGACGGTGTGATATATTGAGCTTCGCTTATCTTGTGTAGCGTGGCACCACAAGCAGTGAGAAAGTGTAACCAGTTGTTGACTCGGCGAAAAGTTGTCGAAAAGCTGAAGAATTGGCTGCTTTATAACAAGCCTTCTGTTAGACGTGGTGGATTTAAAGGTCCTTATGGGCACGTAGACTGTGGAAGGCACCCTTGGTGGCAGATTATGTGCCTTTCGGGGGTTGACTATTTTTCTACCCTTGCGTATCAACCGGCAATCGCTGTTGCGGCGGCTGGTGCAGTTGCGCCGGTTGCGACTTTCTTTTTGGTGCTTGTAACACTTTTTTGTGCCTTGCCTATTTATCGAAGAGTTGCAAGAGAAAGCCCATTAGGGTCTGGGTCTGTTGCAATGCTTGAGAGGCTGATTCCCTGGTGGGGAGGCAAACTGCTTGTACTGATTCTACTTGGGTTTATCGCAACCGATTTTATTATTACAATCACCCTATCTGCGTCTGATGCGGGTGAGCATGCTGTGCACAGTCCGTATATCCCATTTTTTAGAGACATTAACCCGCTTGTAATTCCGATTATTCTCATATCTCTTCTTGGCGGTGTGTTTTTGCTTGGATTCAACGAAGTGACGCATGTTGCGGTTGTATGTGTTTTTGTGTTTCTTGGACTTAATGCAATCTTAATCTCTGTTGCCATGACTCATTTGGAGCCATCTTCGTTTTCTGACTGGGGAAGTAAGTTGCTTGCCGGGGCTGGCGGGGACCCATTTATGGTTATTGTTGCTGCTCTAATTTTGTTTCCAAGCCTCGCATTAGGGCTCAGCGGGTTTGAAACAGGTGTAACCGTTATGCCGCATATCCGCAACTCAAGACAGAAAAATACCTGCAATGGATGCGTGAAATGCGGTCAAGTTCCTAACTATTCTGAGAGAATCAAGGGCGCGCGGCGGCTATTGGCTGCGGCAGCATTAATAATGAGTACATTTCTCGTATTCTCCAATTTGGTAGTCACACTGCTTATTCCCTCACGGGAGTTTGAGGATGGTGGAATGGCCAGCGGTCGCGCGCTTGCGTATTTAAGTGAGAAGTATCTGGGGAGCGATTTTGCAACAGTCTATGACATGAGTACAATAGCGATTCTATGGTTCGCTGGTGCAAGTGCCATGGCAGGCATGCTCAACATAATACCCAGGTATCTAACAAGATATGGCATGGCCCCCGCGTGGATAAAACATGCAAAACCCCTGATTATTGTTATAACCGCAATCTCACTTTCAGTTCTGATAGCTTTTGACGCAAATGTGCACAAACAGGGTGCGGCGTATGCCACTGGGGTTATGGTTCTTATAACCTCGGCGTCTGTTGCTGTCACCCTGTCTGCTTTGCGTAAAAAACAAAAATTTGCTGCAACCGGTCTTGCGGTGGTTAGTATTGTCTTTATTTACACAACGATTTTAATAATTACTGAGCGCCCGAACGGCATGCAGATTGCAATGACCTTTATTCTTGGCACAATATTGATTTCGATACTGTCCAGGCTGGTTAGGTCATTCAATATAAGGGCAACATCTATTACGTTCAACGATTCCGCAAAAGCATTTGTCAGTCAGGATGCAGATGACTATGGGGTAATACATATTCTTGCAAAAAAACCAGATAAGCCAATTACAAAATCTGAATATCATAACAGAGTTCAGGATGAGACACTGCACAATAGGCTTTTGCCCGGCTCGCCCGTAATTTTCATTGAAGTATTGCAGTCAGACTCAAGCGATTTTGAGGAAGACCTGATTGTCGAAGGGAAAATAGTCGGAGGACACCGCGTTTTGCGGACAAGCAGCTGTAACATACCAAGCGCTATTGCGGCGATTTTGTTAGAAATACGCGATATAACCGGTGTTACACCGGATGTGTATTTCCATTGGACCGAACGCAATCCGGTAATGAACACTCTTAGATACCTAATAACAGGAGGTGGTGAGATCGCCGCAATTACGCGCGAAGTGCTACGTGAGGCCGAACGCAATAGTGAATGCAGGCCCGTTGTTCATGTGAGCTAATTGCCACCCAGTAAACGGTTTACTGGCAGCGACATTAACAAAGATGTATAAGCATTTCACCCATTAACCTGCCTCCACAAGGGTAGATATGGATTATCGACTTGACAGGTAATATATCGCAAAGCCTGTTCAAGGGCCGATTGCGCCTGAGCATTTAACTGTGATACACCCAGGATAATCACGATAATCCAGAGATACGACACAAATCCGTATCGTATTACACAAAACTCCGGCAAAATATAAACCCCACTCACGCATATTCCTTTTACGGGCACGGATACAGTGAGATATAATGAGATATGTTTATGCATTGCCTTGATATCTGAAGGGGTAAGTAAAAATGAAAAGACCTGCTGCTGTATCTGTTGCCGGAGGTTTGACAGGCTTTGTCGGCGGCGCAGTGAGTGGTTGTGTTTTGGGCGGCAGGCTTGTTGATGATCTTGTCAATGGGTTTAATGCTGGATTTAACGCCGTTGGTGACTTTGTAGGAAAGCTATTCGGATAGGCTTATGTCGACCTTTGAAATAAAGATGCCGTCTAGATTACAAAGGCGGCTTATCATACTTTTCATGCTGTCGTTCCCTTTCATGTCGCTTTTGCCGATTTTGCGTGGTTTTGATTGGGCAACCTACAATCTCATTTTCTCGAGTATTGTCGCGGGCTCTGTCGGTATGCTCATTTTCTCGCTTATTCTAAGACTTCTTGGTTTCTCTAAATTCTTTGCTGTTAAGGGTCATTTGCCGCCATCCCTTAACCGGCAGTGTCGTATGTTCTTAATGTTTTTGGGGCTTCCTGTTGTTCTTTTTCTTGGGCTGAACCCCGTGTTATGGCATTTTTATGGCAACCCTTTTACGTCATACTTTACTTCCGTGATTTGGGTCATAGCGCTTGTTGGTTATGAGGCGGCCTCGCTAGTCAATCTGCTTCGCTGGCGCGAAACGGCACATTAGGCGCGGTCTTAAACGCGTGACTGCGCTGACTTAGCGAAAGCCCCCTGTTGCGCAAGAGGCTTTCGCTAAGTCAGCGTTACAAGTATTGTGTGTAAAGAGATGTTTCTTGCATAAGGTGTATGTCATACATTTATAATGTTGTAACGTCGAGCTCTCTAGTCGTCTCGACATATTATTCGAGTCGTCATTCTACAAATGCGCACTGACCGAATACAGACCAAAAATCTTACAGTCTATACAGACGCTTAGTGCACACGCTTCTTCAGGGTTACTCTCCGCGGGCTTTGCGAACAACCTCTTCGGTAACAGACTTCGGGGCTTCCGCGTATCCATCGAATGTCATAGAATAAACAGCACGTCCAGAAGTTTTCGAACGCAAATCACCTATATAGCCGAACATTTCAGATAAGGGAACCCTAGCCTGAATAACCTTTATTCCAGAGGAGTCTTGCATAGACTGTATATGCCCCCGACGGGAATTCAGGTCGCCTATAACATCACCCATATACTCATCAGGTGTTCTGACCTCAACAGACATAATCGGTTCAAGTAAAGTGGGGTCAGCACGTCTAGAAGCCTCTTTGAAGGCTTGGGATCCAGCGATACGAAATGCCATTTCAGAAGAATCAACATCGTGATAAGCACCATCAACTAGAGTTGCCTTAATCCCAACAGTTGGATATCCTGCCAGAACTCCAACCTGCATGGCATCTCTGATACCAGCATCAACGGAAGGTATATATTCTTTTGGAATCCTGCCACCTGTTACCGTATCAACAAAGTCATATGTTTTCTCACCTGTCACCTCGAGGGGTTCAAGGGTTATGATAACCCGCGCAAACTGCCCAGCGCCACCAGTTTGTTTCTTATGAGTATATTCATGCTTCTCAACCGTCCGGCGAATTGTCTCGCGATATGCAACCTGTGGGGTTCCGACATTCGCCTCAACATTAAACTCCCTGCGCATTCGATCTACCAAAATATCTAGATGCAGCTCACCCATACCTTTTATTACGGTCTGACCTGTTTCGGGATTTTGTTCGGTTTTGAATGTCGGATCTTCTTCAGCAAGTCTTTGAATAGCCAGACTAAGCTTCTCCTGATCAGCCTTCGTTTTAGGCTCTATTGCAACTTCAATAACCGGGTCCGGGAATGTCATGGACTCAAGGATTATCGGGTTATCTTGATCGCAAAGCGTATCTCCTGTGGTTGTATACTTCAGGCCTATTACAGCATAAATATGCCCAGCAGACATTTTCGGAACTGGATTTTCTTTGTTTGAATGCATTTGAAAAACTTTGCCAAAGCGTTCTTTTCTGGACTTTGTTGAATTAACAATTTGCGAGCCCGCCGGCAAAGTTCCTGAGTAAACACGGATATAGGTCAAACGGCCAAAAAATGGATGCACGGCAACCTTGAACGCCAGTGCAGAAAATGGCTGACTTACGTCTGCCAAGCGCTCTTGCGGGTTATCGGCATCGACACCAGTAACCGGAGGAACATCAAGAGGAGACGGAAGGTAATCAACAACCGCATCGAGCATCGGCTGAACTCCACGGTTTTTAAACGAAGAGCCACATAAAATAGGATAAAGGCTACCCGAGACTGTTAGTCTTCTAATAGCCGATTTTAGCTCCGCAACTGTTATTTCTTCGCCGGAAAAGAATTTCTCGAGAAGTGCCTCGTCATTCTCCGCAACTGTTTCAATAAGCTTTTGCCGGAACTCATCAGCTTGTTGTTTTAGATCCTCCGGGATGGGCTCGACAGCGTATTCCGCACCCATCTTTACATCACCCTTTGCATCCCCGCGCCATGTTAGAGCACGCATTTCAACAAGATCAATTACGCCTTCAAAAGTCGATTCGCTACCAATCGGAAGTTGTATAACAAGTGGCGTTGCGCCAAGGCGGTCCACCACGGTTTTAACCGTAAAATGAAAATCGGCGCCAATTTTGTCCATCTTATTGACAAAGCAAATCCGGGGCACCTTGTATTTATCGGCCTGCCGCCAAACAGTTTCCGACTGTGGCTCGACACCTTCCTTACCGTCAAACACGGCGACCGCGCCATCAAGGACACGCAACGACCTCTCCACCTCAACGGTGAAATCAACATGCCCGGGGGTATCAATAATGTTTATCTGATTCCCACCCCAAAAGCATGTTGTGGCAGCTGAAGTAATTGTTATCCCTCGCTCTTGCTCTTGTGCCATCCAGTCCATAGCTGCGGCACCATCATGGACCTCACCAATCTTGTGGGTGATTCCGGTGTAAAACAAAATGCGCTCTGTGGTCGTCGTTTTACCGGCATCTATATGCGCCATAATGCCGATATTCCTGACCTTGGCGAGATCCTCTAAAACTTCCTGTGACATCTCACCTCGATCCTGGCGTTATAAACCAAATGCGCCTACCAACGATAATGCGCAAATGCCCTGTTAGACTCGGCCATACGGTGAGTATCTTCCTTACACTTGACTGTGGCACCAACACCATTCGATGCGTCGAGAATCTCAGAAGCTAAACGGTCGACCATACTCTTTTCTCTGCGCGCGCGAGAATAAACCGTGAGCCACCTTATCGCTAAGGCATCGGCACGATGTGAGCGCACGGGAACCGGCACTTGGTAGGTTGACCCACCAACACGACGACTCCGAACCTCAAGGCTCGGGCGAACATTATCGAGGGCTTTCCTCAAAACAGAAACAGGATCTTCACTAGCTTTCATAGAAACCTTGTCCAGCGCCGAATAAACAATTCTCTGCGCCAGAGATTTTTTGCCAGAAAGCAAAACCCTACCTATCAACTGGCTTACTACACGGGAGGAGTAAACGGGATCCTCCGGAATCTCCCGCCTTACAACAGGACCCTTCCTAGGCACTACTTCTTTTCCATCTTCGCGCCATAACGGCTACGTGCCTGCTTACGGTCCTTTACGGCCTGCGCATCCAGGGCGCCGCGGACAACCTTGTACCTAACGCCAGGCAAGTCCTTCACCCGACCGCCACGGACCAGGACAATCGAATGCTCTTGCAGGTTATGACCCTCACCAGGTATGTAAACCGTAACCTCGGTCCCATTCGACAGCTTTACACGCGCAACCTTTCTGAGTGCAGAATTCGGCTTCTTAGGAGTTGTCGTATAAACGCGAGAGCAAACACCCCTCTGCTGAGGGTTACCGCGCAACGCAGGGGATTTTGTCTTATTGACCTTCGGCCTCCGACCTTTCCGGACCAACTGTTGTATCGTTGGCAAAAATCCCCTCCAGAAAACACACTAGATAAACACACAAGGAATGCTCAGCGAAGCTGATTGTAGCCTCTTTGAGCACTTTTGTCAAATACAGATTTGCCAAGGACACCCTGTGAATCTGGGATCTAGGCGCTATCCGTTTTTGCAGATGGACCTGCCGAGCTGGTGGTCGATTTGGCACATGAAGCCCTATGCACGAGATTGCGAATGCGTCGAGACATATTAACCCCCAACAGAATGAGCGCCAGTGCGAGCAGCAAAGTTACAAAAAACCCGACCGGTCCCGGTGTGACGATATCAGGGTCCAGTGCGAGCAGCAAACCGCAATGCATACAGATCAAAACGAGAATATCCTACCAAAATACGGGTTTACACCCAGTGCGAGCTAAACTCAACATACGTTCCTTGATGAGAGATGTGTATCTCCTTGGGAAATAAAGCAAGTTTAGAATTATCTAACTTACCTGATATACCGAGAACAAAATGTCTCCGTGCAATTTGCGACCATGTAATTTGTAGCAGGGAATCATAAATAACGTAGACTCACCATGGTTTTTAATTGCCCTGGATGAATCGTGAAACAGGGATTATAAACACAATACATATGAGGTCGTAGTATCCTCGTCATCGTGTCAATTTGTAACACATCAACACAGAGTGTAAGTGCGCACTAAAGGTGAATACAATTTCAAACAGATATAGCAAGCCACTATCAAGAGGCATAAAAATTGGTGCATCCGTAGTGGCGCTTTGTGTATCCGTTCTTCTGATTGCAATCTTCAGCCTGATGACTCGTCCAATTGGGAATGATTATCACACAACTTCCTTTAAGGTCAAAAGTGATAATGAAGTTATCGTTGAGTTTAGTTTCACCGGCCATATCCCAACGGTTTGTGCCGTAAGGGTCCTCGGGCGTGATATGTCGACCGTTGGATGGAAGGTTGTTCCTGTGCTGTCGCCACATATGGAGGTGGGGTTGAGAACCACTAAGGTGGCTCATCATGCAGAAATTGAGAGCTGTAGGAGGATATATGCCGAATGATTCTGAAACATGGCTCAGTAAGGAAGCGCATAGTGTGCTTGTTGTTGAACTCGAGGAATTGGTTACAACAGGGCGCAAGGAAATTGCAAAACGTATTGAGCAAGCAAGGTCTGAAGGTGACCTAAGGGAAAACGGGGGATATAGCGCTGCGAAAGAGGAGCAGGCTCGTATTGAGGGAAGAATTCAACAGCTACAGGACCTTCTGAGACACGCCCGTGTGGGTCAAGCTCCGAAGGCAAGGGGGGTAGTTGAGCCCGGCGTAGTCGTGACAGCCAGAATCGGCGGCTCGGAAAGGCGGTTCCTGCTGGGGAACAGAGAAATAGCCCATACTTCGTCACTTGCAACCTACAGTGAATCCAGTGCCATCGGGCAAGCAATATTGGGCCTAAAAGAAGGCTCTGAAATTGAATGTAAGTCACCGACAGGAGCTCTTATAAAGGTAGCCATTTTGAAGGTTGAGACATATGAGGGTCAATGACATATGAATCCCGTAAAAATCGGTAATTTTGCTGCACACTACTGTTGTCAAGTTGTAACTATTGTCAAGTTATACGGTACTGGTGTTTGTTAAAACATTACTCAGGGGTTACAATCCCAGAACTTCAACTACAAACCCGGAATCTCGAAGGGCACGGACAATACTCTGAGAATGCTCGTGGCCACGGGTTTCAAGGTCGATGTCCATAAAGACATCACCGAAGGAGATGCGACCATTGTCATCCGTGTAGTTACCACGTGAATGATTGACAGCAACAACATTAGCCTCGGCTTTTGCAACAACTCTTGAAAATTCAGCCAGCTGCCCGGGCACATCTTTGAGTTGTGCCCGTAAGGTTAGCCTCCGAGACCTGAGTGATAGCCCCCGGAGAATTATCTGGCTCAAAGTCATTGGGTCGATATTACCGCCACTCAAAACAATCACTGTTGACCCTTTCAGATTTGTGATTTTTTTACTTAGAACAGCTGCGGCAGCACTGGCAGCGGCAGGTTCAACTATTATTTTTGAGTCTTCAAGCAGGGTGAGTATGGCGCCTGCAATTTCGTGATCACCAACTTCGACAAACCTGTCAACGAAACATCTCGCGAGTTCGAATGTTATCTTTCCGGGTTTTGGAACCGCTATCCCATCTGCGAAATGTGAGGTTATATTTACCTTCACTGGCTTTCCTGCAACCATCGATTCTATAAAAGACGCCGATGTTTTTGCTTGAACGCCAACCACCCGTATGCCAGACTTGGCCGGCTGTTCTAAGCCACTTTTTGTGAAGATCGTTCCGCTGGGATTCTGCGCCAGGGTAACGGCAGAGGCAATACCAGCCACGAGTCCTCCGCCGCCAGTTGGCACAACTACCGTTCTTAGATCAGGAACCTGCTCTAACAGTTCGAGGGCAATTGTGCCCTGGCCGACAACAATATCGCGGTGATCAAATGGCGGGATAAAAACGAACTTATGTTTTTTTGCATACCGTCTTGCCTTGAGTATGAGGGTTTGAATATCACCCTGATCTAGAATAATTTCCGCACCGTATTTTTTGGTTGCGTTGTACTTTGGCAGACTAACACTGCTTGGCATAAAAATAACTGCCTTGATACCTATTTGTTTTGCAGCATAGGCCACGCTCTGTGCATGATTCCCAGCGCTTGCGGCAACGACAGCAGTCGATCTTTTTTTGAGGTTGTGAAGATAATTGAACACCCCTCTTATCTTGTAGGATCCTGTTATTTGCAGGTTTTCACACTTAAAATAAACGGGAGACCCGACAAGGTCTGACAGCATAACAGACTGTATGACCGGAGTATGCACAACGAACTTGCTGTGCATTACTTTCGCGGCCGCGCGAAAATCCTCAAGAACGATACCGTGGCGCACGAATTAATCTCTAGCTTAATGAGCGAGCGTTGGATTCATAAGAAGTATTGATCGCTTCAAAGAAATTTACAAGCTCAAACGTGTCATTTGCAGTTGCCATCCACTTTGCGGGGTTTGTGACATTATATTCGGGATCAAAACCAAGCTCCTCCAGGCGTCTATCAGCTAGATACTTGACATACTGATTGATGTAACCACTATTCAGCCCAAGGATTCCGTTTGGAAGAAGGTCATGGTTATACTCCTCTTCCATCTCTACACCAGCAATAATCATTCCTCTTATTTCATCAGCAAAGTCGGAGGTCTGTAAATCTGGGTTCTCCTCCAGTACGGTAAGAATCAAGTTTATGCCGAATTTAAGATGAAGAGATTCGTCGCGAACAATCCAGTCTATGAGTGATCCAAAATTACGAAGAAGATTTCTTTGTCTAAAGTACAGAGCAGCCATAAACCCGGAGTAGAACCATATGCCCTCCAGAACTACGTTGTACGCAACAAGGTTACGGATAAAATCTCTTTTACCCTCAGTTGTTGTTATATCCAAAGTCTCTTCGGTCATCCTTCTTATATATTCAACTTCAAATTCTTCTTTGCGAGCCATTGATGGAACTTCAATATGCGATGAATATGCCTCTTCCCGATCAATCGGAAACGTTTCAAGGACATATTCAAAGCTCATGCAATGATTTGCCTCTTCCCACATTTGTTTTGCAAGGTATAAATGACATTCTGGGGCGTTTATGTACGGATATACACCAAATGCTAGAGCTTTATTTACCAGAAGCTCGTTCGGATTAAAGTAACTCATCAGGAAGGTGACCGCGTGCTTTTCCTCATGTGTCATTTTCTTAAAATCTGCTATATCTTCCCCAAGCTGTATTTCGTTTGGAAACCATGTGTTGGCGACAGCCTGTTCGTACAAATCCATAGCCCATTGGTACCGCACTGGCTTTAGAAGTAAGCCATCTTGTATACCAGTTCCTAAAATTCCCATTCCTAACCTTCCATCTGTTTAATTTACGTATAGAGATCTTTATTCTGTTCAGCCACGCAGTTTATGTGCGTAAAATCACCCATGCAAATGTGTTACTACACATCTTTATTCTTTGAAAATCCAGCAAACCCTCTTCTGTTACCACCCTCAGTTCTCTTGTTCACCTTAACCGTTGACTGTTCTGCCTGATGTCTTGGCTTCATGTGCAAATAATAGGTTGTTTTTAGGCCCATTTCCCAAGCTGTTGTATAGACTGACACCATGTCGCTTATATCTCTGCTTTCAAGGTACATATTTCTACTAATTGCCTGATCTACCCATTTTTGCGCCCGGGCAGCAACTTGCACAAACGCGTACGGAGAAAGCTGAAAACTCGTTTTGTAATTTGCCTTTATTTCGCCGGGTATAGCATCTATCTGCTGGATATTCCCCTGGCTGCGCAGAATATCCTCTCTAACCCTCTCCCAGAGACCCCTACGCTTCAAGTCGAGAACTAGATTCTCATTTACTTCCAGAAATTTACCAAAAGAAGTGCTACGACTGAATATCTGCGAAAACTGCGGGTCTAATCCTGGAGTTGTACCTGCAACAAGGCCTATGGATGCCGTTGGTGCAATAGCCAAAAGGGTTGCGTTTCTTATACCATTCCTAACCCGTTTACGGAGGGAATCCCAGTCGAGCCTATATGATGTATTTACTGAAACCGGCACGCCCCTATTCTGCGACACAATCTTTATAGAATCTATCGGAAGCATTCCTTTTGACCATCGGGAGCCATGAAAATTTTTGTAAGGCCCCCTCTCTTCAGCTAAATTACAAGACTCATCAATCGCCACAAAGGAAATTTGTTCCATTAGTCTATCTATCAGGTCAAACGCCTGTTCGGATTCATAGCTGTACCCCAAGCGCTCAATAAGATTGGTGAACCCCATAATTCCCAGACCAATAGCTCTGTTTAGGTTGTTGGAATTATCAGACTCTTTTACGGATGAGCAAGTTATATCAATAAGATTGTCAAGCTGTCTCACGGCAAGCCTTGTACTCTCTTCAAGCAACTGCCAATCAATTTCCCCGTCGATCAAATGGCGCGATAGATTTATCGAGGCGAGATTGCAAACTGACACATTCTCCCTATCTTGCGGGAGACATATTTCGGTACATAAGTTGGAGAGGTGTATTGTGCCGGTGTTGTTATTGAGTGCCCTCAAGTTAATCGTGTCCTTGAATGTAATCCAGGGATGACTTGTTGTCTGTAGACTCATAAGTATTGCGCGAAACTGCTCTCTAGCACCAAGTTTCTTGAACATACTTAGCCTGCCAGCTTCTGCCTGATTCACGTAATATTCATATCTTTTACTAAACTCCGCCCCGTACAGCTCGTTGAGATCTGGCGTCTCAAGGGGGTCAAACAAATACCATTCCCGATCGTTTATAACCCGCTTCATAAACTCATCGCTTATCCAAACGGCCGTATTTGCTGTACGGGTTCTTCTGTATGGATCACCCGAATTTTGCCTTAGGTCAATGAATTCGGGAAAATCCATATGCCAGTTCTCCATATAAAAGCACAATGCGCCGAATTTTTTACCACCACGAGAAACTGCGCGGAGAACAGAATCAATTGTATGCATAAACGGTATAGGTCCAGTTGAGCGAGTGTTATTGCTTCTTATTGGGGATCCCTGCGCTCTTAGCTTAGTTACACTAAGGCCTATTCCGCCCGTGCCCTTTGTAAGCAACATAACATCTCGAGTGGTCTTCGCAATATGTTCTATGTCATCTTGCATTTCCATGACAAAACAGTTTGACAACTGAGGTGTGCAGGTACCGGCATTCACAAGAGTTGAACCCGCAGCCAAATACTCGAGTTTGCTCATTTTTTCATAGAACTTTAAGGCTGACCCTGTGGGGTCTTTCTCGAGCACAGAAAGGCCCATGCTAATTCTCATCCATAGATACTGTGGAACTTCAAGATTCTTTCCCGAACGTGCTCTTATTCCATATCGATTATTCAGAGTTACGAGGCCAATGTATTTGAACAGGGTATCCCTCTGTGGATCAAGCGCACGAGAAAGTCGATCATAGTCAAAACGCCCATCAAGGCGCCTGTCAAGGATTCCTTCCTCCACCCCTTTTTCAATAAATCCACGAAAGTGTTTCACATGCAGATCGCGCAACTGGCAGCAATTTTTGTACTCCCCGAGGACACTTCTGTATATGCTCTTTAGCAAGAGGCGTGTTGCCACTCTGTCGTACACTGGATCATCTTTTACGTTTTGCAGAGCAACTTGGATCAGTGATTCGTCCAGCTGACTTGTTGTTATTCCGTCAAACAGGGTCAACTCAAGTTCTGATGAAAGCTGCTCGGTTATTGCATCACTCGACCCTGAGAGTGCCTCCTCTATGGCTGCGCAGACCTTCCTAGAATCATACTGCTGTTTTCGACCATCACGTTTTACAACTGTAAGTGACATCTATTATCCCTCTCTGAGAAACACTTTGCTAAGCGGAATAGATACTACTATATATCGTGTTTAAATAGCAAACAAAACACGATATATAGTGTTTTACTGCGCAAAAACCGGTAATGTACCATGGTGATGTGGCAGGTTATGTAGAGCTATTTCGCTGGAAAAGTGTTACAAAAGTTGTTGTTGTGCAACTCTTCGCACGCTTCCCGATAGTTATTTTCCCGATAGCACTGTTGCTGTTCGTCCAAAAGGTTGGCCATTCAATTTTTAGTGCGGGAATTGTTCTGGCGGTATTCAGTTTAGCGCAGGCGGTTTTTTCACCGGTTATTGCACGATTTACCACCATTTGGCCTCACGGTAATGTTCTTATCACTTGCGCATGTATCTTTTCTGGGATTGCTATATCGGTTAGTGTCCTAAAGGTTCCGTTTTGGCTCATGACGATTATGTTTGCATTGTGCGGTGTCGTTATGCCGCCGACCCAGTCCATTATGAGGACGTTGTACAGGCACCTGGTGCCGCTCAGGCTTAGAAGTGCACTCTTTAGTGTGGACACTCTTTTACAAGAGTTGATTTGGGTTGTAGGGCCTATTTTTGTCACGTCAGTTGCGGTGTCGCTTTCACCCGAAGTCAGCATGATTTTTCTTGGAGTAGTTCTGCTATTCTCATCTATTTGGCTTGCCTTTTGCAAGGAAATTAAAAACCTAAAAATACCACCTGCTAGAAATGTTTTTGGAAAGGTTTTGAAAAAACCTGTTGTCAGCGCAATAACCGTTGTGTCAATTCTGTTTATGGGTTCATGCACTGCGATTGAACTTGCGGTTGTTGCAACCTTCCGCGGTGGTGAAGGGGGTCATACTAGCGTTGCTCACCTAACAGGCGTTGTAATCGCCATCTGGTCCTTGGGGTCAATGCTCGGTGGGCTTGCCTTTGGTCACAAACCCATAGGTAGGTGGTCTATCCCCCTCCGGATGCTGCCATTTTTTGTGGGCGTTGTTGTGGCTTCGTTATCAAATAATGTCTTTTGGATTGCAATTTGGCTTTTTGTCTGTGGCCTAGGGCTTGCACCGGTTGTGTCGGCGTCATATTCATACGTGGCATCTGTAACGAACTCTGCGGAGTCACCCGAGGCTTTTGGGTGGATAGCGAGCGGACAGCTCTTGGGGGGATCTGCATTCTCCGCCCTTGCTGGGGGCATAATAGACAGCAATGGTGCTGCATGGGGATTTATCTTAAGCGGCGCGGGGGCGGTCGCCGCAGCGCTCCTTGCTGTGGCGGTCAATAAACTACTGCCAGCTCTGCCAGATCGGGCACCAACAGCACCCATAGATTTGATTCTTTAGTCCTTACATTCGCCCCTGGCCTAACGTAGGTGTCACCTGATTGTTTGTATTTGACGAAGAGAAATGATATGTCACCTAATACGCGTCACGGGGGATAAATTTGTGGGTTTCTTGCTTTAGTTCTGAGTAAAGCTGCAGATTGGTAAGAATCTCAAAGAAATGGTGTTTTGTGTAAAATCGAGACATGCTAGAAGTCGCCTCAGTAAATGTAAATGGGATAAGGGCGGCGCACCGTAAGGGAATGGACTTGTGGCTCAAGGAGAGAAATCCCGACATCCTAACAATCCAGGAAGTAAGGGCGCAGGAATCGGATCTACGTGGCATCCTGCCCAATTGGAATATATCCTTTGATCCATGTTCAATCCCCGGTAGGGCAGGCGTTGCGATAGCGAGCAAATTTCCCCCAATAGCTGTGAGGACAAAGCTCCGGGCAAATAAGATCCTGAACCCGGAAACTGCCAGCGAAGAGCCGCTCAATACGAGTGGTAGGTGGATTGAAGCTGATTATGATATCGCCGGAAAACTTGTTACCGTGGTGAGCTGTTATGTTTATGCTGGCGAGGCGAGAACAATAAAACAGGAGGAAAAAATGGCTTTTCTGCAAGCTGTGGAAAAGCGGATGAAATCCCTTGTAAAAGAGGAGTTCGCTCTTGTAACCGGGGATTTCAATGTTGGACATACAACCCTGGATATAAAGAATTGGCGCGGAAATCTTGATAAGTCTGGGTTCTTACCGGAAGAAAGAGCGTATCTGGATGCTCTGGTTGGTAACGAGTCTGATAAAGAATACAATGCTGGCGCAGGGCAAGGGTGGATTGATGTTGTCAGAAAGATAAAAGGGGGGATCGATGGACCCTATACATGGTGGTCCATGCGTGGCAACGCTTTTGATAATGACACTGGATGGCGCATAGACTACCAGTTCGCCACGCAGAGACTTAAAGCTCTTTGGGTGGCTATTGACAGGCAGAAAAGTTATGCACAAAGGTGGACTGATCACGCACCCGTTGTTGTGAAATATGACTTCTAGCGCAATACGGATTAACAAGAAACCGGTTGTACTGAGTGGGATACAGCCATCCTCTGGGATGTTGCACCTTGGAAACTATCTCGGGGCGCTGAAGAGCTTCGGGCGTATGCAAGATGATTACACAACCTACTTTATGCTTGCAAATCTACACTCAATGACATTCCCACAAAACCCAGAGGTCTTGCGGGAGAATACAATTAGAATTGCGGCTCAGTGTATTGCAGCCGGTATTGACCCAGCCAAGAGCATTGTGTTCTTACAATCCGATGTGTATCAGCACAATCAACTCGCATGGGTTCTGGGCAATGTGTGCATATTCGGCGAGGCGGCTCGGATGACACAGTTCAAAGATAAAAGCGGAAAGCAAGGCAATATCTCTACCGGCCTTTTTACCTACCCAATCCTGATGGCATCTGACATACTGCTGTATGACTCAGCGTTTGTCCCTGTTGGAGCTGACCAGAAGCAGCATCTGGAGCTTACACGCACCCTGGCAAGACGGTTCAATGCACAATATGGTCAGACCTTCCTTGTGCCACAGCCATTTGAGTGCTCGATTAGAATATACGATCTGCAAGATCCTGCTGTAAAAATGTCAAAATCCTCAGCAACCGAAAGTGGAACAATTTTTCTTTTAGATAGCCCGGATAAAATCGTGAAAAAGATAATGCGCTCTGTAACTGACAGTGAGGATGTTATCGGATACGACAGGGAAACCAAGCCGGGTGTTAGCAATCTTGTAGTGATGTACTCTTGCTTGACTGATTGTACAATTGAGCAAACGGTTAACATATACTCTGGGAAAAAATATAGCGTCCTGAAAAAGGATCTATCGGATATTCTGGTCGAGGTGTGCACGACTATCGCAACCAGAACAAATGAACTTCTCGATGATAAAAACTACATAAGGAAGATTCTCGTAACGGCTTCCGAGCAGGCAAGAGGAGTTGCGCAAAAAACAATAGATCGTGTATATGAGAAGCTCGGCGTGTACTGACCTCTTTGTGTTGGCGATGCATAGAGCCATCACTATTGCTCAGCATGGCCCCGTATTTGATAGGAATCCACAGGTTGGTTGTGTGATTTTGGATAGAGATTATCAACTAATCTCCCAAGGATGGCATATGGGATCTGGTAGCGAGCATGCTGAGATAATGGCCCTTCGTGGTGCGAAATCTATTTTGAGCGAGCCATATACTGCCGTTATTACCCTTGAACCATGTAGCAGCGCAGGACAGACAGGTCCATGCGTTAGGGCATTGCTTGATGCAGGTGTTAAGCATGTGGTATTTGGTGTACATGACCCGGAATCAAGTGGGGCAAAAGTCCTATCCGAAGCGGGGGTGAAAATTACATACGGGGTGCTTGAGCGCGAGGTATGGGGGTTATGTGCGAAACACATACTGCCAAAAGTAAGAAAAACTCCATGGGTAATTGCCAAACGAGCACAAGGTCTTGATGGAAGGATGTCCGCGCCAGATGGGTCAAGTAAGTGGATAACAGGCCCGTACGCGAGGGGTCACGCGCATGTCATACGCTCGCAAGTTGATGCAATTGCAATCGGTTCAAATACCTTGTGTTGTGATAATCCGTCTCTACGCGCATTCCACCCGGCTGGCCATTTGTATGCAAAACAACCCAAGGTGGTAATTTTTTCTGGCAGGCCTCGTAGGTCAAATACGGCCGGCCGTGGGTCGTGCGAACTCGGTAGATGCGTTAGAGGGCATGAAGTTTTTGCGCGTGACCCAACCATCCTGTCTGGAAAAGATTTGAAAAAAGATATGCGCAGGCTATATGAATTAGGAGTACGATCTCTATTGCTTGAAGGCGGTCCGACACTTCTAAGTTCCTTTGTTAGGGAAGATCTTGTCGATGAGTTTTATATATACACCGCGCCTAAGCTTCTTGGAGGAGGTTACGGAGATATTAATATCGGGGTTGAATCAATTTCAGACAGCTTTGCCTTTCAATTGAACAGCGTTACGCGTTTTGGTGATAACAACCTTTTAATAAGGGCGATTAAACCTATTCAATGCAACCCTGATACTCGCACATATCGTACTAAAAAACATCTCCAGGACTGAATTGTGTTCACGGGTCTTATAAAGAACAGAGGCGTAGTAAAAGACATTGTGCGCATCCGCGGGCAAAAAAGCATGGGTGCGCATAAGAATGACATTGCAGGGCAAATTACTGAAACCGACAGCGTCAGAAAGATAGGGGTTGCAATACCTCGCCAGCATTTAGTGCAACAACCCAAAGTAGGAGATTCAGTCAGTGTGAATGGTGTGTGCCTTACCGTTCGTGAGGGGCACGAAGATGTCTTTGTGTTCGATATCAGTCAGGTAACAGCCGATGCTACAACAATAAACGTATGGGATGTGGGTCAATTTGTCAATATTGAAATGCCGCTTACTCCATCCGACCCAATTGGGGGACATATAGTCCAAGGGCATGTTGATGGGGTTGGCATGATAGAGCAAATAATCGACAATTGCTTACGAATAAAAATACCTGACAGTTTATCTTTGCTGGTTGTAAAGAGTGGCTCGATAGCCGTTGATGGCGTTTCGTTAACCGTTGTAAATGTCTCCGAACAATTGCCGAGCACAGCCAATGTATCGGGCAACCACGGAAAGCAGAATTGCGCAAATTCGTGGTTTGAAATAAACTTGATCCCAGAGACTCTTGAGAGGACGACTCTCGGAGGTTTGCAAGTCGGCCAGTTTGTAAATCTTGAGACCGACGTCCTGGCAAGACATGTGCGCAGGTTCATGTCGCTTGTAAATTCATTTTCCTGAGGTATTTTCGTAAGAATAGGCAGTTTGTGCGACATATCCCCGATGCCCTGAATGCCCTTAGGGCCGGCAGGCCGGTTGTCGTCTTAGACGATAAAAATCGAGAAAACGAAGCGGATGTTATTATGGCCGCTCAGTTCGCAACACAAGAATGGGTTGCGTGGATTATCCGACATACAAGCGGGTTCCTATGCGTACCTCTGTCAAATCAGAGGGCGGATAAGCTCCAATTACCTAGTATGGTAGCCGCAAATGAGGACCGTTTCAAAACAGCATACACAATAAGTGTTGATGCCGCAGACGCAGCAATAACAACCGGAATTTCTGCTGCAGACCGAAGCCTTACTATCAGGACGCTTGCCGCTCGGGACTCTTCTGCAAAACATCTTGTAAGGCCCGGGCATATACTACCTTTGAGAGCCAGAGACGGTGGCCTTCTTGAGCGGCGCGGACACACCGAGGCGGCTATCGAATTGATGCGGCAAGCTCAACTTGAGCCAGTCGCTGTAATTGCAGAACTCGTATCAGATACGGGTGAGCTTTTAAGAGGCCGCGCGCTCGACGAGTTTATTCGTAAAAATAATCTAGTTCTTGTAGAAATAAGTCAAATAATTGAATATATGAAAATGTCTGATCTAAAAGACATAAGTATGAATCTAAATCGCGACTGCCTCTGAGCGAGGGCTAAAAAGTATGATGGGGAATATGGATAAGGGTCTAGATTCGCAAAAACAAGAAACTGCTCGCAGCTGCAGATTTGAGGTTGAAACAAATCTTCCAACAAAATTTGGAACCCTCAGGGTACGTGGCTATCGGGATATAAAAAATAACGAGCATATCGCACTGATTACAAAGCAAATTAAGAGTGAGGATGTTTTGCTCAGAATTCACTCAGAATGTATAACGGGAGAAGTATTTATGTCTCTGAAGTGTGATTGTCATGGGCAATTGCACAAAGCCCTTGAGCGGATCAGTGCAGAAGGCGGACTTGTTATATATATGAGGGGGCACGAAGGTCGCGGTATAGGTATCTTGAATAAATTGCGAGCATACAGATTGCAAGAGCAGGGCCTTGATACATTCGACTCAAACGTGAAGCTGGGCCTTCCTGTTGATGCCAGGGATTATGGACCTGCTGCAGAAATACTGCACGATCTGGGTGTGCGCTCAGTAAGGCTTCTAAGTAATAATCCAGATAAACAGCTGCAACTTGAACAATCCGGGATACGCGTCACGGGGGTGCTGCCCTGGCAAGTTGGGCTTGGTAAATGCAATCATGAATACCTTAAAGTAAAACGCGACAAAATGGGTCATAAAATCGAGTTATAGCATTCTGTGCAGAATGAGTAGAAATGGGTAAAGACAGAAATCTCAGCCTAAATTCCCCAGAAAGTATACAGAGTGTGATTGGGGATACGGATATTAAAATAGCTGTTATTGCAGCAATGTGGCATGAGAAAATAGTTAGAGGTCTTATAGATGGTGCAACGAGAGAAATTGTTTCCAGTGGATCTCATGCAGAACTGTTTAGAGTGCCCGGCAGTGTTGAGCTTGTCCTTGCGTGTAAAAAACTACTAAAAACATTTGATGCCGCAGTCGCGCTCGGTGTGATCTTGCGGGGAGAAACTGATCATAATACGCATATAGCGCGGTTAGTGTTGAGCGGTATAACCGATGTTATGCTCGCCCTGGAGAAGCCTATTGGGATCGGAGTCTTGACAATCGATACCGAGCAGCAGGGTCTTGACAGGTCAAGTGGTGACTACAATGCGGGGGTCAATGCGGCAAGGGCTGTCATTAGGATGGTCAGGTTGTTTCGGTAGTGCCATCGCGGTGTAACAATCTGCATTATTGCGGTCGCTGCGGGGCGTTTTCTGGCACGGGGTAGTGATATGTCATGTGTGATAACTATTGACAATGTGCACCCCGAGATCTTGTAACTGCACTATACATGCCTCGCTTCGTTCTTTGTTTATTTCAACACATAAATCAAGCAGAACACGGGTTATAAATCCGTTTTTTATGGAGTCAACTGCAGTTTTATATACACAGTAATCCGTTGCGATGCCCGCTATATCAATTTGCTGAATACCCGCCAGAATCTCTTCTAATGGCACTCCCTTTTTGTCAAAACCCTCAAAAGCAGAGTATGCAGCACTACCAAAGCCCTTGTAAATATGCTTATCAAACAAGTCGACAGGCAGGTCATCATGATAGGCAGATCCCGGAGTATTGGCAACGCAGTGAATCGGCCAGCTATTAGAGAAATCAGGGTTTTCTGAAAAATGCCCGTTATTACTCGAGTTTGGTGCATGCCAGTCCCTTGAGGCAATTTTTAAAGCATAGTCTAATTGCCTCTCAGATAAAAAGCACGATATCCGCTTGGCAAGTGCATTACCTCCAAGGACCGCTAATGCTCCATCCTCACAGAAATCCTTTTGTATATCAACAACCAGAAGGGCTGAGGTTGGCCGGTTATTAACTGCCGTGGCATGTCGGGAGGGCATTATAAATTCATGATACAAAAGTGAGTCTCATTTTAATGCGGGAAGTAATTATTTTTCGACTATTTTATGCCTCACATACACTGTTAGACAGCTAGGGCGCAACCGGATCCGACATAATACCGAGCCGCCCAGGGGAGTCGAACCCCTGACCTATTCATTACGAGTGAATCGCTCTGCCTAACTGAGCTAGGGCGGCGCAAACCCAGTGTATTACGAAGTTTACAGGATTTTTATACCTGCAAATGGGCACAAGGTGCCGCTTTAAAGTTAGGAATGCGCGCCGGGCACCAAGAAAGCCAAGGACCGGTTATGCGCACATACCTTGTATTAACAGCGACCAAAACCCTACCCTTGCTTATTAGGCTGGCAGTCTGTCTCTGTTGGTATTTTTCCGTCAAGGAAGTATGTGTCAACAGCAGAATCAATACATTTGTTTCCACGCCTGTATGATCCGTGGCCCTGACCGTGTCTTGTGAGCATATGTGCCTTTCCAAGGTATGAAACAAATCTCTTCGCCCACTGATAGGGTGTTGCATTATCGCCACTTGCAGCCAGCACAAGAATTGTGTTATCAGCAGCACGCGCATTCAATTCTAGAACCTTGCCTGTACGCTTAACTGGCCATTTTTGGCATGAATCAAAACTGGGATCATACAGATTGGAAAAAACAGGTGCTATTTTTTTTACTTCCCCAGAAGTCGGTATGTGTACTTTCATATCGCCCCTGTTATCAAGACAGGAAATTGCAAGCTGTGCCTCCATGCTATTGTCATAGCTACCGTCCTTCTTGCGACCGTAGTACTGTTTCACAAATCCGAACAGGCGCTTTGGGTCATTACCTTTGAAAAACTCTCTCAAAGCCGTACGCAAAATACCCCACGAACTCCTGGAATACAAGGGTACTAAAATCCCTTCAAGGAAGACATCACCGTCAAAAACTAGGCCATCACCAAGAGGAATAGGCTTTAGATTTAACCTATTGGTCGTCTCGATAAGTTTTCTTTCTGCCAATGCTCTCGTTTTAGTAAAAGGACAAACCGCTTTCCAAGTGAGGCAGTCATCAATAAAGGCGTGCAAAGATTTTTCAAATCCCTCAAGTTGCTTTGCGGTGATAACATCTGAGGGAAGGTCATTTGGAAACGGCGAATCCAAAACCATCCGCCCAACCTTTTTTGGAAATAGCGTGGCATATATCCCGCCCAGGTAAGTCCCATACGATACGCCAAGATAGTTGAATTTTGGACTGCCAAGAACAGATCTGATCACATCAAAATCCTTGGCCGTCTGCACGGTATCAACAAAACCAAGCAGATCGCCGGTGCCCCTCTTGCACGCATCAATAAATGCCGCAAAGTCCACATCACGCTCGTGCGCTCGTGCCCGACTCTTATAGGGGAACTTAGAGGCTCCGAAAAGGAATTTGTCCTTATCTCGCCCGGTGTAACACAAAACCTTTGATGATTCACCAACACCCCTAGGGTCGACTGCTACAAGCGAATACTTCCCTGCAACTTTCGGGCGGGCAGGAATATGACCGCCCGAGAATATATCTATAACACCTGCGCCAGGGCCGCCTGGGTTGTAAAAAATGTAACCAATCGTGGTATCTCTAATCGGCTGTCGGGCAACCGCAATCTCAATATTTTTACCGGCCGGATTATCCCAATTAAGCGGTACTTTTATTCTGGTGCACTCAAGCCCGACATAACATGCGCTCCATACAGGAGTTTGGTCATAATAGGACCGAAGCGCTTCTGGGACGTCTTTTTCATGAAGCGGACCTGACAAAACAGAAGAGGTGTTTTTCGCAGGTGTCCAAAAACACCCGGAGAGCAATAGAGCAGAGACAACAAGCCCAGCGGCTGTTTTATAAAAGGTAGACAATCCTAACTCCCTAAAATTCCCGCTTTGTACTGAGATATTGGCAACGAGTTCGCAACGGAATGAGGCACAAGCCTTGTAAACTACAGCGGACTCGTATTTTCTTTAAAGTGCCCGAAACCGTCTTATAAGACCCTAGTAAATCACATCTCTACCATTTGCACCAAAATTGATTCAAGTAGAAGTAAAAGCATAACATTGCTCTTTAGGGCATCACGAGCATATTCTAGAGCTTTTACGTTGCGTAGAATCTTCTCTGGTGGCATGCTTGACAGTTTGTCAAGTATGCGTGATCCCGGGTTATACAAACAGTTTGTTGCGCCAGATTTTATGGCAAGCACGTCTCTACACACCGAGAGGCAGGATAGAAAAATCCCGTCCAATGCATCTCTAACCTGTCTGGAAACTTGTTGTTTGTTATCCCGCCGTGGTTGTAGATGCTGCAATTGTTTTGGAATTACATCACCTTGTTTGAAGGCAAAATTTTTCAAAAAACCCTCACGAAGCTGCAAATCTCTTTTTTGAACCACACTCTCAGCCTCTTTCGATACAAGGTCCAGTATTGTCTGAGCCGAACAAACTGCCTCGGCCAAATCACGATTACAAAAGACCAGATCCAGGGCCTTTTTCCGCATAAGCCTGGTTGACTCGTTATCGACTAGATAGAGCGCATCGTCTACATTGCCGAGAGAGGCATAACTTATTTCACAAGCTAAGGATTTTTCTATGCCGCGTCTTTCTGTAAGGTACCCCGCTAAATTTTCGATACTAGGCTCATTAAGGTAGATTGCCCTAAGTCTTGAGCGAATCGTTGGGGTAACGCCCCTTATGCTCGGTGCGCATAGAATCCAAACAACATGTGCGTGTGGCTCTTCAAGAGGTTTTAGCAGGACATTCAGACTTCTGCGCGGAACTCGGGTTAAATCCTCGACAATAAACACCGTCTTATCCGCCAGTGATGGCTCGAGTTGGGCCTTCATTACAAGCTCGCGTATCTCTCGTATTGGAACAGTAACATTTTCAGTGGTCAAGATGCGCAGGTCGGGATGAGTTCTCGCTGACACCATTGAGTGTGTTTCTTTATCTCCAGTCGGTTCGCCCTTCATTGCATTCGGGGAAAGCAGTGCAGATGCATAGGCTAGTGCAAGCGCAAAACTTTGTGATGGTCCATAAAACAGCCAGCTATTTATCATCCTTTTAGGATTTATAATTGTTCCTTTTAGCTCCTGCACTGCGCGATCCTGACATGCGATGTCATTCCATACATCCGCGGGCGGAAGCGCATTAGCGGTAGAGCCTGACGCTACGCTAGGCTCCTGCACTGCGCGCATCGCACTGCGGGAGTTGCTAGTATTTGCACGCGACTTACCACTTGGCATTTGTTAAACATTGTATTCATAGACAAACGAAGTAAATCATGGGAATATTTTTCCGGATGGTCAGGAACATCAAATTCCGCGCAAGTTACAAAGCTAGTGCATATCAATTTCAGTACATCCAAATTGGCACTGCTCTGTTTTAGATAGACACCTGTGATTAGAACTTAAGCTGAGTGCGTTCCGCCCAACTTTCTTTCTATGTGATAGATAACCTGTTGGTGGATCTTAGAAAAGGATTGGCTCGCATCAATAACCCTGATACGATCCGTATTATCTGCCGATAGTTTGAGGTATATATTACGGACCTTAGAATGAAAATCAATCGGTTTTCTCTCGATTCGATCCCGATTCTCTAACCTTTCTTGCGCACAAGCCGGAGTAAGGTCAAACAATAAGGTAAGATCGGGCCTAAGACCCTGACTGGAAAACTCAAAAAGACGCATAATGTCCGTCTCAACTAGCTTATTATCTGCGAGCTGGTAAGCCAGAAATGAGTCCAGATATCTGTCCTGCAAGACCACCTTGCCGGCATTTAGTGCCGGAATAACATTTTTTGCTATATTCTCTGCTCTATCCGCCGAATATAGTAAAGCCTCTGTGCGGATATCCATATCAGAAGCAAGGACATAATCCCTTATACAAGAAATAGTCCCCGGCTCCCTCGTTAAGACAACCTGTTTTCCTGACGCTTTTAGAAATTCTCCAGCCGCGGTCAGCTGGGCCGTCTTCCCGCTTCCATCAATACCCTCAAAGGTTACAAACAAGCAAAACCCTCTTTGAGGCCATACGAGAATAACTGACGGTGTATCCGATATGTAAAATCCTACACATGGATCTTTTCTGCAGTTTCTTGATCAAGATCACCATCAACCCGTTGACGCTTTTCCGCGAGCAGGGACACAGCTTCGTCAAACGTCACATCCTCCCACGATGTATTGTCCAAAGTTGCATTTGTAACGCCATCTGTTACATATGGCCCAAAGCGACCGGACTTGATTTGCACTGCGCGCCTTGTGACCGGATCATCCGTTGGAAATTCCATAAGAACACGTGACCGCCTAACTTTCGGTGCGGACAGGATGGCTAATGCCTCGTCAAGCGTCACCGAGAGAATGTCATCTTCACTGTCTAGGGGACGTGTCTCCTTACCACATTTTATATATGGCCCAAAGCGACCGTTACAAGCAATAACCTTTTCTCCGTTCTCTTGGTTGACCCCAATGACTCTGGGTATTTCCAGCAGCTTAACAGCCACATCTAAGTTAACTTCCTCTGGATCCATGTTCTTGAACAGACTTGATCGTCTGACATTTTTCTCATCCGAAACTTCCTCGATATATGGGCCAAAGCGACCGGACTTTAAGACAACTAATTTTCCGGTCTCCGGGTGAGCGCCGAGTTCTCTTACCGGGGATTCTGGCTGATTAACCAGCTCATGTATTTTTTCGGGAGTCAAGGCATCGGGGTATACATCATGCGGAATGCTGAATCTCTTATCCCCAACTTCAAGATACGGGCCATATCTCCCTACCCGAAGAGTCGCCCCGACCATTGGGATCGAATTGATTGCTCGTGCATCTATGTCTTTTGCGCCTGAAATTATCTCCTTCAATCCAGGAAGATTGTCATCACCAAAGTAAAACTTACGAAGCCAGTCCGATCTATTCTGTGAGCCGAGTGCGATCTCATCAAGCTGATCCTCGAGGTTCGCAGTAAAATCGTAATCAATTAGTCGAGAGAAGAAGTTCTCAAGAAGATTGACAACAGAGAAAGCAAGCCAATCAGGAACAAGCATCCTGTTCCTGAGATGAGCATAGCCGCGCTCCTGAATTGTGCTCAAAATAAGCGCATATGTTGATGGGCGACCCAGCCCCAACTCCTCTAGGACCTTTACCAGGCTAGCCTCGGTGTATCGTGGGGGCGGAAGGGTTGTGTGCCCGACCGCACGAACATCAACAAGGGTAACCTGATCGCCGACCTGTAAATTTGGTAATAGCTTAGAGTTGAGATCCTGCAACCCTTCATACACTTTCAAGAAACCCTTTTCATGCAGAACAGTTCCGGACAGGACAAAAATAGATCGCTCCGGAATTCTGGCAGAGAGGGTCAGGGTGACAGTTTCACCCCTAGCAGATACCATCTGGGAAGCAATCGTTCGCCTCCATATAAGGTCGTAAAGCCTCATGCAGTCAACCGATAAAACAGATTCTATCGACTCAGGCCTTTCAAACACCTCGCCAGTAGGCCTTATCGCCTCATGCGCTTCTTGGGCGTTCTTTGCCTTTGCCCCGTAGGTTCTTGGGGAATCCGGTAGAAACTCCCTTCCGTAGAGAAGCTCAACCTGAGCTCTCGCGGCGGAAATCGCTTGTAGAGACAGACGTGGTGAGTCCGTTCTCATGTACGTGATAAACCCTTTTTCATACAATTGTTGGGCAGTGCGCATTGTTCGTTTAGCTGAGAACCCCAGTTTATGTGCGGCATCCTGCTGCAGGGTGGAAGTGATAAACGGAGCATAAGGGTTTCTGCTATACGGCTTTGAATCGATTGCTTCAACATCCAAAGCACCCTTACTTTTGAGCTCTTCGAGTATGCGATCGGTTAGATTTTTATCTAGTACTAAAGCATCTGTTTTGAGATTTGCCAAATTGTCAAAGTCACGCCCGGTGGCGATTTTCCTCTCACCGAAAAGCGTCAAAGAAGCTGAGAATACGTCGGAATCCACCTGAAAGTCAGCCGTTACCGCTTGATATTCAGCCGACTTGAAGTTGATCCGTTCACGCTCACGATCCACCAGAAGTCGGGTAGCGGGAGACTGAACTCTACCGGCAGACAACCCGGGCCTTACCTTTTTCCAGAGCACCGGGGATAGCTCGTAACCATAGAGTCTGTCCAGAATTCTCCGAGCCTCCTGCGCGTCAACAAGGTTTTCATCAATCGGCCTCGGATGTTGTAGTGCATACGCGATGGCTTCCCTAGTAATCTCGTGAAATACCAATCGCCTCACCGGCACAGTAGGCTTCAGAACCTGGACCAAATGCCACGCTATCGCCTCACCTTCCCGATCACCGTCTGTCGCTATAAGGAGCTCGTCCGAATTATTCAGGGCCGACTGTAGCTCCTCAACTACCTTCTTTTTATTCTCCAGGACGACATAGTAGGGCTCAAAATCGTTTTCAATATTAACTGCAAACTGGGCATGAGCGGACCTCTTAAGATCTGGGGTAAGCCCACTAGGGGCGGGCAAATCACGAATATGCCCTACTGACGACATGACAACATAACCGTCACCAAGGTAACGACCAACCGACGATACCTTGGTTGGCGACTCGACTATAACAAGTTTTTTCATAAAAACCTATCTAATATTACTCTCAAGCAGATTCGCAAATGACAAGGATACTCAGAGTCTTTAAGAAGGCGGTGCGCCGGCTTTTGCGGTTGCTCGTATTTCAATTCCAAGAATATTTGTAGATGTAACTACCGTTGCGGTCTCACCGCTTAGTCTGCACGAAATCATTGCAACGCCATGCTGTTTTGATACCTCCGAAGCAGCATCACACGGAACACCCTCGACAATATTTCTGTGTATATCTGCGGCTGTCAGGGCTGCCTGGTCAGCAGCTAAGGACATTTTTCCATATGTAAACAGTATTTGGCCAAGCAGTAATACAGCAATCCCGGCTATGAATACGATAGTTGCGCAGGAAATAGTGAGTATTGACCCAGAGCCACCTTCCCCTTTTAAAGAGGGAAATATTTCCCTCTTTAAAAGGGGGATTTTTACAACTCGCGCAACGTGCAAAACATCCACCCCGTTCAATGACCTTTGTCAAGGGTGCAGCTGCTTGCTTTAACCTCTATGCCATTTAGTAAACCTTTTGCGCTGTCTTTTAATTGCACACAGACATAGGCGCCGTTGTGATAACTCACAATATTCTTTACATCACCGGCAACTCTTCTTACATCTACAGCTTCACCTCGAGAGAGCTGCCTTGCAGCAACTGCTGATGCTTCCTGAAGACGCAGCTGTTTTCCACTAAGCTGAATTCCAGAGTACAAAAACGCAGAAACAAGTAACACTATCGGAAACGATATCGCTACTTCTGCAGTAATACTGCCACGCTCAGAGAATATCCGGCTGCGAACGGTCACTTCACGAGATATTTTCAACACACTAGCCTCTCCAGGACAGCGCTCCACGAATTATATCTCTCAGCTGCTTATGCACTTCCCCGCTTCGCAAGACGACAACTAGTAGCCCTGCAAAACCGACTGCGCCCACGACTATAATGGCGTATTCAGCCGTAATGGCACCCGAATCGGATGAGATAAATTTTCTTATATCTCCCAAATTTTTGTTTTTAATAAGTTTTTTAAACATATTCCTCCATTTCTTTTTCTTTGTTTCTCACAGTATCCCGCCCGAAATCATTGAGATAACCAGTGGGACAATTCCGATTAGCATAAAAGCGGGTAGAATGCATAGCCCGAGGGGTAGCATAAGTTTTACAGCTAATCGTTGAACCTGTTTTTGGGCCTCTGTTCTTGCTTGCAGCTGAGCAAGCTCAGACTCGGCACGCAGCAATTTTCCGGCGGGTGCTCCCGATGAAAAGGAAAGGGAAATAATCTGATCTATGCGTTTTGCATTGACAATTGGCAGATTAAAGTGACGCATTGCATCTCTTACACACTCCCATGCAAGGGTTATTGCGCCGCCGCCAGATACAGCTATGATGCACAGTTCATAGTCAAGTCCGGGAGAATTATCCTGTGGAGCAGATTTCGTAATCATTGAGCCGGTCCACCGCTTATAAATAAACATTAGAAGCAACCCCCCGGATAAACATAAGAGTCCGGGAATGGAAAACAGAAGTACATTGAGCGCCCCAAATCCCAGGGCAGCTGACAGTACAAGGCTAAAGATTGGTAAAAATCCAACAATTTTGGCAGTGCTGCTGGGGCCTGCCATGGCAACCTGCGCTTCGCGCTGGACAGAGGCTATATGACTGAACGCCCGGGAAAGGGACAACAATGAGTTGGCCATATTTGCGCCCGAGCGTGTGCCAACCCACCAAGCAGCTGCAAGTGCGAACCACGCGTGTTTTTCGGGAGACTCAAGTCCGCTAAAATCACTTTCTCTTATGCCGGCCGCGATATCTCGCCCAGACCCCGCGGCCAAACATGCAGCAGTAAACTGTTTCGGATAATTATCCGTCGTGTGGCTAGCATGTTTCCATGCACTCGCGGGCGTAATACCCCCATCAAGCAGCACTGCAAGAGTGCAGGTTATGGATGCAATCTCTTCCAGGGGCAGTTTTCTGTTTTCTAAAGTTCTGTGCATGACAACTCATTTACCTTCAGGCGATTATCCTCAATTGCCAAACAACCGATTGCGCTTATTCTTCTTGCCCCATGTGATTGTTCAAGATGAACAATAATGTCTATCGCACTGAATGCCTGGCGAGCAGTTGATGAAGCAGTCATATCTGCCAAAGCACACATTGCTTCCAGGCGAGCCGGTACATCGAGTAAGGAATTTGCATGTAGCGTACCAGAACCGCCATTATGTCCAGTGTTGAGGGCCGAGAAAAGCTCGCGTATCTCCCCACCACGACACTCGCCAAGAACGAGACGATCAGGGCGCATTCTAAGAGCATTTTTCAGAAGGGTGATAAGGCTTATCTCGCCGGCACCTTCGGAGTTTGCCTGTCGCGCTTCCAACGAAATTACATGCGGATGCACAATGTTTATCTCTGCAACATCCTCAATCACAATAATTCGCTCGTTTTCCGGAACCTCACGCAAAAGCGCCGATAAAAGTGTTGTTTTACCTGTCCCGGCTGCACCTGTAATAAGAATATTTTTACGCTCAAGAACCTGGCGAGTAAGCCAATCGCTATAATCCATAGACTTACCATTGAAAAATCCGCTGTTTTTTAAATCTTCCAAAGTTATTGGTTTTAGACTCGGCAGTCTCACAGAAAGAAGTGGGCCGATAGTTGACACCGGAGGTAAAACAGCATGAACACGTACACCACCATGAAGGCGAACATCAACACATGGTGTTGCTTCATCAATATGACGATTGCCGAGAGATATCAAGCGGATGATCAATTCATGTATCTGTTGTGAGGTAAAGGAAAACTTATCTTCCCTAACGGGCCCACACCCTCGATCAACCCAAACTCCGCGATCGCCATTTACAAATATGTCGGTTACAGTTGGGTCACTTATCAGTGGTGATAATTGCCCCCAACTACTATCGCTCATCCCTCGACGGGCAGTCTGAGATACCGGAAACGATGGTTCCAGATTGCACATGCTGTCCAGAAGCCTCTGTGCCCGGGAGCTCGGCGTTGGGAGAAAGAATTTGTTCATGCATCGCAAGGTACACGACCCGCGGTGAAGCAGGATATGTTATTGGAAAATTGTGGAAAACGAAATGGTCAGTCTACGATGCTAGCAATGAGCTCAAGCTCAACAGGCGCGTTCAGTGGCAGAGCTGATACACCAACAGCAGAGCGGGCATGGCCTGCCCCAAACACTTTACTCAGCAAGCAACTAGCACCGTCAATAACCTGTGGCTGGCCTGTAAAACCTGGCGCTGAGGCAACAAATCCCGTAATTTTTACAATGGCAGATATCAAGTCGAGATCACCTATTAGGTGTTTTATCGCAGATAGTGCATTCAATGCGCATATCTCAGCTAGATCACGTGCATCAGCAATAGAAACGCTATCGGCAACAAGACCTTCTTGCTGTAAAACCCCGTTCACAAACGGGAGTTGTCCAGAGGTGAACACAAAACCTCTACATGAAACAGCTGGCACATAGGCAGCAACAGGGCGCGCAAGATCTGGTAACTTTTTGCCAAGCGCCTGTAACTTTTCTTCAAAATTTCCCATAAATCAATAACCACCATTCTATTCACGGGACTAATTCTATTCAGGGGACTATTTGCAATAACCATCCGTGGCGTGCATTGCAAAATAACTCTCTTGGTGTATGTCCATGCATCAAATAGGCGCCCCAGAAGGAATATACATTTCGATAGAGGGTCAAAATCATTCAATCAACCAAATGTCAAGCGGAAAGCGGACGCTTCATGTACGCAACAAGTCCGCCTTCGCTATTTGTTACAACGGTGACAAGCTCCCATCCTCGCTGACCCCATGTATTCAATATTGCCTGTGTATTGTGCACTATCAGTGGGGTTGTGCAATATTCCCATTTCAACAAAACGTCCTCCAGATCCTGACTCTAAAAGCATAAACCCATTTGAAGATGAACGCAGTCCATACAGGATCGATTACACCTGTTCTGTATATGCCATAGTGTATTGCTGAATTCAATTGCTTGCCATTGAAGCACACGGCCTCACTTAACTCACGCTCCCATCGTGTTCTACTGAAATAAGTTTTATAGAATCTAGGTATGGCCAAACTGGATTGCTTCCGTCGTGCTGGATAATTTTGTAAGAGAAAATGCTCAAACACTGGCTTAGACTTCTTTGGATTTGTACTATCTCCGGGGTTGTACTTGCGTCAGGAATGGTACCGGCACTAGCTTTCGCGACCTTTGCGATCAGCAGAGAAGTTAACAAGAGTCTCCCATCCTTTCTTGATGCAGACGATTTATCTCAGAAATCTGTTATTTATGGGATAAATCGCCAAACTGGCAAACCCGTGGAGATTGCAAGTTTCTACACTCAAAACCGCATTGACGTGTCGCTTGATGAAATTTCACTCTTCGTAAGAGACGCGGCAATTGCTGTGGAAGATCCCCGTTTTTACACTAATCACGGGGTTGATTTAACCGGCTCATTCAGGGCGTTGTTATCAAACCTCCTGAGTGGCGGTGGCTCGATTCAAGGTGGCTCGTCCATTACGCAACAATATGTGAAGAATATGCTCCTTCAGAGGTGTGAAATTATATCGCCAGTAAAACCATCTAAGCCCGAGGTAAAAAGTTCCGAAAGGGACAAAGAGATATACGCACGAGCTTTGAAAAAATACAATACTGATGTTGCTCGGCGCTCTAAGTGTATACGTGATGTTGTTGGCGTAAGCCTACAGAGAAAAATACGTGAAGTATTTCTTGCATTGCAGGTAAATAGGAATCTAAGTAAAAATACTGTTCTTAGAAATTACCTTAACATCGTGAATTATGGAGGCTCCATTTATGGAATAGAGGCGGCCAGTAGGTACTATTTCAGTAAGCATGCCAAGGATTTAACCCTTCCCGAGGCAGCAACACTGATTGGCATAATAAATAGCCCCTCCGTCCTCCGTATAGATAGGCCAGATAATCCGAATAATGGCAAAAAAAATGGTTATCGGCAAGCAAAGGCTCGCCGAGACTACGTCTTAAAAAGGATGCTTGTTATCGGAAAGATAACAGAAGATCAGTATAAGAAAGCTGAGAAAACCCAGATTGAACCTCGTATAACTTACCCAGAGTACGGATGTGCACCGGCGGGTAACGCTGCATTTTTCTGTGATTATATCCAACATCTTATTCTGGATAATAGTGCATTCGGCAAAACCCGTGCAGAACGTAAATTCAGTCTGATGCGTGGTGGATATCGGATATATACAACCCTGGATATTGCCCTACAAAATAAAGCTGCAGAAGCTATGAGTAATTATTTTCCCTCATTTGTAAGGGGTCTTTCTGCGGGTGCCGCACTGGTAACCGTTGAGCCGGGGACAGGTAACCTTCTTGCAATGGTTCAGAATACAAAATACAGTCAGGACCCCGCTGTTCTCGAAGACCCGAGCTACAGTGCGGTAAACCTGAGTACGGACTTTGATTACGGTGGATCAAGCGGATTTCAAGTAGGGTCGACCTACAAATTATTTACCCTTATTGCTTGGCTTAGAGCTGGAAAGAGTCTGAATACGGTGGTTGATTCTGCATACGACAGAAACAAACAGTCCAAAGCGTTTTCGCTCGGAGATTTCAAAAATACCTGCACAGACCCCGGGGCTCTCAAGCCATACAGGGGAGCATATGAAGTGAAAAACGCAGCTGGGACAAAAAATTTTACTGTAATGAATGCCACCAAACAGTCTGTTAACACCGCCTACATGGCAATGGCGCTTCAGCTTGATCTTTGCGACGTTAAGAAAGCAGCCTTGGATACGGGGCTTGCGCCGGCGAACATAGCTTCCGGGGAGGATCTTATTTCATCGCCTTCATCCATTCTTGGCATAAATCAAATTTCTCCACTCAAAATGGCTGAGGCTTATGCGACAATTGCAGCAGGGGGACGACATTGTCCTACAAGAGCAATAATAAAAATTCTCGATAGACATGGTAAAGAGGTGCCAATACCGAGGACTGACTGCAAAGACGTGATATCGCAAGACGTCAATGCAGCAACTGCATGGGCATTAAAACAAGTAATAACCGGCGGCACGGCAACTCAGGCTAATCCGCGTGATGGTATTGAACATATAGCAAAGACAGGCACAACAGACAATGCGGCTGATTCATGGATCATAGGGGGCAGCACAAAGGCCGTTACAGCAATATGGACCGGCGTAACAACAAACCGAGCAAACTTCTCGCAATACGGTAGGTACCTGAGAGGGAAAGCAGGTGTGTACCCTTTCTATAACGTCAGATATCTTATTTGGCGGGAGGTTATGCGTTACGCAGATTCCTTATATCCGGGGTCAAGATTTCCAGCTCCTGACCCAAAGTATCTGGTTATGACAAACGTAATAGTTCCAAACGTAATAGGTATGACCAAAGAAGAAGCGAAACTTGCATTAGAGCAAATCGGGTTGGTATACGAGGAAAAGCCTGGGGAGGAGGTCACAAATGATCAGACTGTGACCAATACAGATCCATCGCCTGGCAGTTCTGTCCCTCAGGGCACAAGCGTTACCGTAATGTATGCATCAGATCAGTCATTTACCATTCCAAACGTAATAGGTATGACCAAAGAAGAAGCGGTACGCTTGCTCTCGGGGCAGAAGCTAAATATAAGCGAAATAAAGGTTTCTAGCCCAACCTTGGCAGGCAAGGTAATCTCTGTTCTTCCCGGGGTTGGCACATCAATTAGCTCTAATTCAGTGATAACAATAACTGTTGGTAAGCGAGACTAGTGATACCTGTGCTATTTGTGTTGTTCGGGCAAGATTTCAGGGTTTATAGGATGCTTGTGTGCCGTAAGTATCCGCAGACTAAAATAGTCAATGAAATTATGCAATGGGATACAAGAAGATAGTTTTGAAGGCAGCTACCCTGGGGCTGGGTGCTGCGGGAATATGGGCTATTTGTTTCGAGCGGAATCTGTTTACTCTTCGGCATTTTAGAATTCCGGTTCTGAAAAAGGGTAGTAAGCCCATTCGCATACTGCACCTGTCTGATATTCATATCACATCATGTCAGGGGGGTAAGAAAAATTGGCTTCAGTCCCTTGCGCAGCTCAAGCCTGATTTTATTATCAATACAGGTGATAACTTGGGTCATGCACAAGGCTTTGGGATATTTTGCGACTCAATGCGCAGTTTCTGCGGAATACCGGGAGCCTTTGTCAATGGATCAAACGACTATTTCGAGCCGTATTTTAAGAATCCATTTGCCTATCTGTTTGGACACAGTAAGACTAAGGCATCTGCCAAGGCACTTGATACGGATAGACTGCGCGGGTTCTTGACAGGCGAGATGAAATGGATAGATCTAAATAATCGGCAATCACACATCAGGATAAACGGTTCCGTGATAAAGCTCATTGGAGTTGATGATCCGCACTGTGGTTACGACAAACTTGAGGAAGTGCTGCCGGTAAGAGGCAGCTCTGATGTTGTACTCGGGCTTACGCACGCACCATACAGAAGGGTGCTTGACGCGTACGCAAAGTCGGGTGTTCATGTTATTTTTGCCGGTCATACACACGGCGGGCAGGTAAACCTGTTTGGGGCACTAACTACAAATTGTGACTTACCCAGATTCCAGGCAAAGGGCCTGAGCGGATGGCATTCTGAAACGAGCACCTCGTGGCTGCACGTTTCCGCTGGTGTTGGAACATCGGTTTACGCCCCGTTTCGGTTTGCATGTAAACCTGAAGCGTCATTGATAGAGCTTGTTTAGTATCAAACGGCCATATGGCTTACTTTATCGTCTAAATACAGAGGTCTGATATCCCGGAATTGCCGCCTTGCCCAGTTATTTACCCAGTATTGACTCATTTTCTTGCCCAACTGCATGGGCTGAGTAAGTCTAACTCTAGGAGGTATGTGTATCTAGCCAATAGACCCAAACTTCAAAAGTAAAATTAAGTCGCATTGTTCTTTATTTCGGGGTGTGGCGCAGCTTGGTAGCGCGCCTCGTTCGGGACGAGGAGGTCGTGGGTTCAAATCCCGCCACCCCGACGTTGATAAAAGCCACTGCATCACTGAAAGTCAATACAGAAGGCATTTCTAAGTTCCGGCGAGAGGCTTCTTGTCTATTGTGATTTTAGGGCAAACTCAGCTATTTCAAGCGCATTTAACGCGGCACCTTTACGCAAATTATCACCAGAGATGAACATAACAAGGCCCATATTATGGGGAACTGATTGATCCGTTCGTAGCCTACCGACAAGCGTAACGTTCTTGCCTGTTGCACTTATCGGGTTTGGTACATCGCAAAGTTCAACACCGTCAGCTTTAGAAAGGATCTGCCCTGCCTGTCCGGGTGATATTGGGTTTTCAAATTCGGCGTGAATTGCAAGAGAATGACCTGTAAAAACCGGAATGCGAACGCATGTTGCAGATACCAGTAAATCCGGAATATTGAGTATTTTTCTTGACTCATCACGTAACTTTTTTTCTTCTTCTGTCTCAAAATCGCCTGCAATGCTGCCAGCGACCGGAATGGCATTAAACGCTATCGGATTAGGGTATACCTTTGAGGCAGGGAAGTCACACCCTCCATATAAAAGATCAGACATCTTTGGGGCGACATGAAGGGTTTGTGTGATAAGTTCGTTTATACCTGCAAACCCTGACCCCGAGACGGCCTGATAAGTAGAGAACACAACACGTTTCAGGGAAAATACATCATGCAAGGGTTTTAGAACCGGCATACTGATCATGGTTGTACAATTCGGATTCGCAACAATACCAGTTTTTGTTTGCAGGATCTGATCGGGATTTACCTGACTGACAACCAGCGGGGTGCCGGGGTCCATACGGAAGGCTGAAGAGTTGTCAACAACCAGTGCGCCAGCCTTTGCAAATTGCGGGGCAAAATTACGTGATACATTTGCACCCGCGGAAAAAATGGCAATGTCTATTCCCGAAAAATCCTTATCAATAAGTGTTTCAACCGGTACTTTCTTGCCATAGAAATCTAGAGTTCTACCTTCATAGGATGCAAAGAAGCGGATTGAATCAACCGGAAAATGCCTTTCGACGATAAGTGAGCGCAGGATGATACCAACCTGCCCCGTAGCCCCGATAATTGCCAGCGATGTCATACACGGCCTTCAGAGTGCACAACTGCACGCAGGTCAGCATCGAGGCCAAAGGAAGTGTGAATTAAACGAGCAACCTCTGCTACAACATTGGCCCTTACAACAAAAGAGATTCGCATCTCACTGGTAGATATCATTTCTACATTTACTTTGGCATCAGATAATAACCGAAAGAGCTGAGCGGATATATCAGCAGAATGTTGAATTCCAGAACCCACAACGGTTATTTTGCCAACTTCATCATCGTACTGAAGATCCTTATACCCGATTCGCGTCTGATTTTCTCGAAGGGCGCTCGTAACCGCTGGACCTTGGGCCTTAGGTGATGTAAAGGATAAGTCTATAAAACCTGTATTACTTGAGGAAAAGTTCTGTACTATGTTATCCACTGCCACCTCTGCAACAGACAGAGCAGAGAATACCTCAGCTGCACTTCCTGGAATGTCAGGCAAGCCAACAATCGTAATTCTTGCCTGACTTGTGTCTGTTGCAATACCGGTTATAACAGGCTCTTCCATTGCTTCTCCTTCGTTACACAGTATTGTTCCGGATGTATCAGAAAACGTTGATCCAACCTTGACTGAAACATTGTGTCTCTTTGCAAAAACGACTGAACGTAAACTTAAAATACGTGCACCAGCAGTTGATAGCTCGAGCATATGGTCGATTGGTATTGATTCGAGCAACCGTGCCTTAGGCACTATTCTCGGATCTGCTGTAAATACCCCCTCGACATCAGAATATATCTCACATCTGTCAGCTTTCAGTGCAGCTGCTAGAGCCACGGCAGTCGTATCTGACCCCCCACGACCAAGGGTGGTTACCTGACCTTTTCGATTAACGCCTTGGAAGCCAGCAACAACCGCAATCTCCCCTGCGTTAAGCGCATCTTCTATCGGGGTAGGTGTTATGGTGATAATTCGCGCATTACAATGATGCTCATCTGTTACAATCCCAGCCTGAGCGGCCGTAAAAGATCGGGCAGAAAGGCCAATAGAGTTTATGGCCATCGCCAGAAGCGAAGCCGTCACACATTCACCCGTTGAGAGTAAGACATCCAACTCACGTCTCTCTGGCTCAACAGAAACTTCATGAGCAAGAGTTAGAAGCCTATCGGTAGTACTCCCCATCGCAGATACTACAACAACCAGCCGATTGTTACCGTAATACGCACAAGAAACACGTTCGGCGACTCTCTTGAGGTTATTGGCACTGGCAAGCGATGACCCGCCGTATTTCTGAACTATCAGGCTCAACAGTTCTCCAAACTACAAGGATCTTAAAGTCCGACTTGCTAATAAAACAAAATCTGAACAGCGATGCGTTCGAACGGAGCCCGCAAGACCCCCGCACACCCGCCAGAGCCGAGCTACCCTTGCTTTATTCCTAACCTGGGGGAGTTCACCCGGGTAACGCCGCGCGGAGGCAAACTAATTGTACATCGTAAATGGTTAATTTATATATTGCCTACCCTCGAGTGCCCTACCGAGGGTAATTTCGTCCGCGTATTCAAGATCACTTCCAACCGGGAGGCCTGAGGCAAGTTTAGAAACTCTTATTCGCATAGCTGAAATGACCCTTGCTATATAGCTTGCCGTCGCCTCGCCTTCCATATTTGGGTCTGTCGCCAGAACAACCTCTGTTATTGTGCCATCGGCCAGCCGCTGTAAAAGCTGCCTTATGTTAAGGTCATCAGGGCCTACCCCATCTATTGGGCTGATTGCACCCCCCAGAACATGGTACAGGCCAGAAAATTCGCGCGTTTTCTCTATTGCAACAACATCCTTTGGCTCTTCAACAACGCAAATTACCCCCCTATCACGCCTCGGATCCGAGCAAATTACACACTCATCTTCTTCCGAGAAATTGCCACAAACCTTACAGAACTGCACCTGTTTTCTAACAGACTGGAGAGTCTCAGATAGCCTGTCGATATCAAAACTCGGGTTCTGCAAAATGAAGAAGGTAATGCGCTGTGCAGACTTCGGACCTATGCCGGGTAGCTTGCCAAGCTCACGTATTAGATCCTGAACTATGCGAACATACATTCTCTAAGCTACTGCTCCTCTTCTGAGATAAGTTTTGCACCAGCCTGCACCAGAACAGCCTCCCCCGTAATTGGGTTATCAGGTTTTTCCTTTGTTTCTGCATCGTCAACCTCAGTGTTTTTGTGTCCGCTATTATCAGTTACAGTGCCATTATCTAGACAGGAACTCGGGGTTTTAACGGTGTTATCCGGATCATCAATGGGCTTTCCTGACAGGCGCAGCTGAACACCCGTTATCTTGTAAAGAACACTCTTTAGGTCATCGATAGCAGCTTTATTCGCAACAAACCGAGACAAAATCTCCTGGGGCATACCGATTGTCAATGAACTTCCAGTCAATCGCAAGGGCTTTGAGTGTTGCAGCATATTTGCAGTTTCGCTCTTTAAAGCGTCTAAGACCCTTGACCAATTATGCAAGAGATTACCAGGGTAACCCTTTTGACGCTGCGTGTCGGAAACTCTATCAGAGACCTGCAGTTTACTTTTACCAACGGCCAGTAATAAACTGGCAAGCATAATCTCTAATAAAAGTCTTGGTGAAATTGGACCCGACAGCCTGTTCGACCGAGAAAACAAAATCTCCGCCATAGCATCAAGATCCTTAAGGCTAAATCGCTTGGATAGTGCAAATATTCTTTCAACCTTCTCGGGAGCATAGGAGTCAAATACACCTTCTGCATTACAAACAGCAAGAGTCATATCCTTTACCCAGGACATTAGATCTTCGATGAACTGTACGGGCTCATACCCGGCTTCCACAACTTTTTCAATAGATGCAAAAGCAGTCGCTCCATCATCCTCTGCAATTGCCAAAAACAGGTCGTAGAGCAGAATATCTGGTGCCAGACGCAGAAGCCCAACCGTACTTTCGTAGGTAATGCACTTTCCAACCATGAGCTGATCAAGTATTGACAATGTGTCCCTTACTGAACCCCCGCCAGCACGAACTACAAGTGGCAGTACCCCATCTTCTACTCTTATTTTTTCTTTATTGCATATATCCGCAATATATGGCTGCATAACACTTGCGGAAACAAGAGCAAATGGGTAAGAAAACGTCCTTGATCGTATTGTTCCGAGCACTTTTTCAGGCTCAGTGGTGGCAAAGATGAACTTTACATGCGCCGGAGGCTCTTCGACAATCTTCAAAAGCGCATTGAACCCTTGAGTTGTTACCATATGCGCCTCGTCAAGTATAAAAATCCTAAACCGACTCTGCGCCGGAGCAAAAATGGCCCGTTCACGCAAGGCCCGGGCGTCATCGACACCGTTATGACTTGCAGCGTCAATCTCAATCACATCAAGTGACCCGTTACCGCTTCGACCTAAATCAATACAACTTTGACACTTTCCACACGGACTAGAAGTTGGACCATTTACACAGTTAAGGCATCGTGCAAAAACTCTGGCAGAGGTAGTCTTCCCGCAGCCTCTTGGTCCACTAAAAAGATAGGCATGACCCAAACGATTGTTATCAAGGGCAGAAGATAACAGGCCGGTAACACCGTCTTGCCCGACCATCTCAGAAAACACCTCGGGTCGATAACGCCTATAAAGAGCCTGCTCACTCCTCATCATGTGTCTTCAAAACATGGATGGGCAAGAAAATTGCCATAGACATCATAACTACACCGAACCCAAAAACGGTGGACTCCCAGCCAGTTACATAGAAAGCGTAAAAAAACGCCGAAACCGCGATGAGAAAACAAAGGGCAGAGAAAAACAGGGCGACAAACTTCACATAGACAAGGATATTTCAGTTCCTATGACAATGCAAAGCGATGTGCAGTAGATGCACGTCTCGACGACAGTTACTTCACACTCACCTGTGCACCAGCAGCTTCGAGCTGAGCTTTTGCAGCATCGGCAGCATCCTTATTTGCCCCCTCAAGCACTTTCGATGGGACACCGTCCACGAGCGCCTTCGCCTCACCAAGACCCAGGCCGGTTATTGTCCGTACCTCCTTGATAACCTGTATTTTTTTGTCACCCGCAGCTTCGAGAATAACGTCGAAAGTAGTTTTTTCCGGTGCAGCTTCCGCCGCAGGCTCAACAGGCGCAGCAGCTGCAGCAACAGGCGCAGCAGCTGTTACCTTAAAAACCTCTTCGAATTTGGAAACAAACTCGCTCAACTCGATAAGAGTCATTTCCTTAAAACTTTCAATCAGCTCATCAGTTGTAATTTTTGCCATCCCATCCTCCTTCAAAAGGTATTCTTCATAGCAACAAAGACTCTCGCAGCACTCGACAAGGGCGCAGACACAAGACCGAGTGCACTCGACAAAGCTCCCTTAGTGACACTCGCAATTTTTGCGAGAATAACCTCGCGACTCTCAAGCTCAGCAAGCCGTTTCACGTGTTCAGAGCCAAAAACCTGGCCATCAACAAAGCAGCCCTTTATCTTTAGCAGCCCGTCAGTCTCCGCGAACTTCCTCAAGCTTTTGGCTACTGAAACGATATCACCATCTACTGCAACAATCGCAGTAGGGCCCCTCAGAAACTCGGCAAAATCGTTAAAACCGACCTGCTGAGCCGCAATTCTAGCAAGTGTATTCTTCGCAATAAGATAACTGGCATCTCCACGCAGGAGAATGCGCAAAGCGCGAAGCTGGGCTGCAGAAAGACCCCTATACTCGGTGAACACAATGGCCTGCGCATCCGAAAGGACACCAACCAAGTGTTTAACGGTTTCCTGCTTCGTCAAAACACCCCCAACAACACATACACCCGCATTGACGAAGCAAACCTGCGCGGGCGGCGAAAGCCTTTACTTTGTTTTCTAAAAAACAAAACCTACGGTCATAGGCCGTATGATCCTAGCACTCACAGGGCAATAAGTCAAGCAAGCGCGACACGCACCGATGGACCAAAGGTGCTTGAAAAGAACATTTTTTTTATGTACCGGCCCTTGTGCTTTTGCGGACGCGCTCTGTTTATTTCATCAAGGGCCACAGATAAATTCTCGGATAAACTCTCGACAGAGAAACTCGTTTTTCCAATTACGAAATGGATATTTGCATGCTTGTCGGTTTTAAACTCAATCCTGCCGCCCAAAGCATCTTTAACAGCTTTTCCAACATCAGCAGTCACCGTGCCAGTTTTTGGATTCGGCATAAGTCCCCTGGGTCCAAGCACCCTGCCAAGCTGACCAACCTGGGCCATGAGCTCTGGAGTCGATATAGCGACATCAAAATCGACATACCCATCTGCAACTCGCGCCACAAGGTCACTGCCACCAACTTCACTCGCGCCTGAATCCAGGGCAGCCTGCGCGGAAGGACCCGTTGCAAATACAACAACCCGAACGGCCTTACCTGTACCGTGGGGCAGCATAACAACGCCGCGCACGAGTTGATCGGTCTTACGCGGATCAATTCCAAGTTTCAGAGCGACCTCAAAGGCAGAATCAATCTTCGCGTACGCAGTCTCTTTTACAAGACCAATTGCATCCTCGACAGGGTAGAGCTTGTCAGATGCAATACTCGTAACAGCTGATCTATAAGCTTTTGATCTTTTCGTCATGCTACAGTCACACCCATAGAACGTGCGGTTCCCCGAACAATCTTTGATGCCGCATCAATATCGTTTGCATTCAAATCAACCATCTTAGCCTCTGCAATACTCTTGACTTGCTCAGGGGTAATCTGAGCAACCTTAAGGTTGTGGGGAGTCGGCGAACCCTTGGAAATACGCGCAGCTTTCTTGATAAGCTCAACCACAGGCGGGGTTTTTAGGACAAAAGTAAATGACCTATCCTCATAAACACTGATCTCAACCGGAATAACATTACCCTTCTGTGATTCGGTTGCCGCGTTGTACGCCTTACAAAATTCCATTATGTTAACACCGTGCTGCCCCAGAGCGGGCCCAACCGGTGGCGCCGGATTTGCAGCACCAGCCTGGATTTGCAGTTTTATTACTCCAACCACTTTTTTATCAGCCATAAAATCCCTTTCAGCGTGTAAGTCTAAGAGCGCGCATCAAGCTTGCTTCTCAACCTGATCAAAGGCAAGCTCAACAGGTGTTTCCCTTTCAAAAAGAGAGATCAAAACTGTCAAACGTCCATTTTCTGGCTTTATCTCACTGATCGTACCCGGCAATCCGGCAAACGAGCCTGTTTTGATTACAACAGTTTCACCAACCTCAAGGTCGACATCAGAGACTGTAACCGACCTTTTTTGCCGAGCTGCTGTCTGTGAAACAGAGACCGTCGTCTTGAGCATATCGAAAACTTCCTCGAAGCTAAGAGGCACAGGTTGATGCATATTACCGACAAAACCGGTAATCCAGGGTGTATTTCGCACAACCGCCCAACTGGATTCGTTTAAATCCATCCGCACAAGGACATACCCGGGAATCCTGACCCTTGTAATCATCTTTCGCTGACCGTTCCTTATGCCAACAACATCTTCCATAGGAACTTCTACCTGATAAATAGCCTGGTCTGCATTCATAGACACAACTCTCGTCTCGAGATTTGCCTTAGCACGCCGTTCGAAACCTGCAGGTGAGTGAACAACATACCACTTGCCCGGCAATGAGCGCAAATGTACTTTAAATTCCTCATAGGGATCATGTGCAGTATCTGTTTTTTCCATCACATAAATCTCTCTAACTGGACGACCCGAGGGCAAGAGTCAAGAGTAAAGCAAAAATCCAGTCAACGAAAGCAACCAGACCAATAACAACAATAACAAAAATGGACACCATGAAACTGAAAGAGACAACAGCCCTACGAGTCGGAACCGTTACCTTCGACAGTTCCTGAAAAACCTCCCGAAGAAAATTTACAATCCGACCGAAAAAGCGCCGCGCAGCCTTCTCACTCAAAATAAACCAACCTTGAACCTGCACGCAGGGCGGACAGGACTTGAACCTGCAACCTGCGGTTTTGGAGACCGCTGCTCTACCAATTGAGCCACCGCCCTAAAAACCGAAGCAAAAAACATACTCGAGTATAGGATAATAGGCCAACAAAATAAAGTTTGTAGAATGCTACCATGTCAGAGCGCATATCGAAAAGGTGTTCCAAACTGGGCGAGTCTGTAACTCTTTCAATAGACTCAAAAGCCAAACGAATGAAGAAGGCAGGAAAGCCGATAATAAGCTATGCTGCTGGAGAGCCCGATTTTCCAACACCTGAACACATTGTCAGTCGCTGTCAGCTTGCCGCTGCCACAAGAAGTAATCATGTCTATACAGAAACTGCAGGACTGGCTGAACTGCGCGAAGCAATTGCAGAAAAAACCCTAGCCGATTCATTCCTAAAAGTGTCAGAATCACAGATTCTCATTACGAACGGATGCAAACAAGCGGTCTATATGGCATGCCAAACTATTCTGGATCCGAATGATGAAGTCATTCTACCCACACCGTACTGGACAACATATCCAGAAAGTATTCGCGCAGCTGGGGCAAAGGTTGTAATTCCTGCAACTGATAGTTTTTACGTAACAGTTGATCAGTTACAGTCGGTGCTTACCAACAAAACAAAAGCAATTATCTTGTCTTCGCCATCTAACCCCAGTGGTGCTGTTTATTCCTTGGACTCACTAAGAGACATTGCACGATTTGCCAAAAAACACGGTATATGGATTATTTCTGATGAGATTTATCAAAATATCTATTATTCGGGAAGGGTGGCACCGGGATTTGGAGAGGCTCTTCCCGAGATAAAGGATCAACTTATTCTGGTCAACGGGTTGTCCAAAACCTATGCAATGACTGGGTGGCGCATTGGGTGGATGATTGGACCACAGGACATAATAAATGCCTCTGTGAAATTACAATCACACATTTGCTCACATGTTTCCAATATAATGCAGCAAGCCGCCTTGGAGGCTCTGACCGGACCACAGGACTGTGTTGCCTATATGAGAGATGAATTCAAAAAACGCAGGGACCTTATGCTTCGCGAGCTGGGGAGAATAAAGGGTCTATCCATCCCAAAACCTGATGGTGCATTTTATATATATCCTGATGTATCAGCGTTCATTGGAAGAAGAATTACTGGCAGAATGATTCATTCATCTTTTGAGCTTGCTGAACTAGTTCTTAGTGAGACTCTGGTTGCGACTGTTCCTGGTGAAGCCTTTGGAACAAAAGGGCACCTTAGGCTTTCATACGCCCTAGATGAAACAAGTTTGCTGGAGGGAACAGGACGGCTTGTGGAATTCTTTGATACAGCGAACTCCGACATGACGAAGGTATTTTGAGTCTACAGTTCGAGACCAACAAAAACCGGCTCAGGAATGAGGTGTATATCGAATTTTCTTGAGACGGTTCGTGTAATAAGTCCTGCAAGTTCAATCACTTCGGCGGCAGTTGCACCACCCCTGTTTACTATCGCAAGGCTATGTTGAGTTGAAATCGCCGCTTGTGATCCGGAAATACAAAATCCCTTTTCAAATCCACTCTGCTCTAGCAGAAACGCAGCGCTTACTTTCACCCCTCCCATCTCATCAGTCTGAATAACAGAACTGTTCAGCGCACCCTGTGGGACAAGGCGCCTAAGCCTGCTCAAATGTTCTTTTGAGACAATGGGGTTGACAAAAAATGACCCAACGCTTGATGTGTTACAGACGTCAAATCCTTTAGGCACAAGGTATCGGGGGAGCATTCCCTTCTCAGCCCTGATACGCAATACTTGGTCTCTTACCTGTTTTCCTGAACAGTAAGTTCCAAGGTCTACTTTTAGTGCATTAGCCAATTGCCTATGCAAAACCGGAGTTGGGCCAGGCTTTAACAATAATGTGCCGCCGAGAATAACCTTATTGCGTACATTTTTTAAAGCTGATGTTCTATATCCGTACCTCATATCTTCAAGGCCGAAAGTGACAACCTCACTCGTACAAGCGTCATATACCTCCACACTGCCTAGTACATCGCGCACAGCTGCACCGTAGGCAGAGATATTCTGGGCAAGCGCGCCGCCAAAAGTCCCAGGTATGCCAGACATGGGCGAGAGCTGATCAAAGCCCAAATCAAGCGAGTAGCTAACCAGATCATCCCAAGATGTACCAGCCGAAATGCTGAACCTTGTATAGTCGCCGTCGTCAGAGACGATAGTATCGCGGCTCTTTAATCTAACAACCGTACCCGGAAAGGGGCAATCAGAAGCAACAAGATTGCTCCCGCCACCAACTACAAGAACATGATGACCGGGGCGAAACAGTCCGGGCGCGCGTTCAACAAACTCATCCGGCGAACACTCAATAAAACAAGCAATTGAGCCACCGACGCCGAGGGTCGTAATCTCAGAAAAAGAAACCAAAGAAATTCACGAGACAAGCTGCCAGGATTACTGGCAGCTATCGCACTGCAAAAGCTCCATAGGGTCAATCGGAACCTGGAAGCCATCGATATTGTCACTAAGCTCTTCCACGTAAGCACTCCCTCTCATTCGCGGGATCCAGAACAAAGGACCCGTAATTCGAACAAACAGCAATAAACAAAAGACGCACAAGCCCCAAAAACAGGGCACGAGCGCATCTGATTATCAGTATATAATGTGCCTACGCAGAAGTCAAACTACTATATATAGTGTTTCGCAGGTTTTTATATTTTTAGTGATATTTCCGCAAAGGCCTTTGTGAGGACGGTTTCATCATCCAGAGACACAATGAGCTCAATAATAGCTTTGCTATCCTCCCGCTTTCTCAGAAAAGCTTTTATCGATAACAAGGCTCCGACGGATTGTTCATCAAGTGGGTTTTTACCGACTGGGACGGGAACAGGTTTTGAGAAGCGTACGCCATAGGAAGACAGTCTAGAGACATCGGTGCCCAGCTGGGTCATAAGAGGGGCAATTGCCAAAGCCATTGTCAGCATTCCATGGCATATAACACCAGGAAGCCCGACGGCCCTGGCAAAGTCATCACGGTAGTGAATTGGATTGAAGTCACCGCTTGCAGCAGCATAACGTACGAGATCGTCGCGCGAAACAAGTTTTGTGTCAGAGAAAATTTGTGACCCCAAGGGCATTTTGAATAAATCGAGCACCTAACTTGACATCCCTTCTGGCAGAGCGCAATTTGGTCCGGTCTGTGGATTTACCCCACTCATTTCCTCTCCTTGATAGGCAGCCCACGAAGATCTCCCCATAAGATCCCCTACGTGAGCGCCCTAATAAATACAACCGGATACATCATGCTTTGCCTCTAACTATGAGGGTTATCGTCATTACCAAGACATCATCATTCGAGCCCTCGGAGAGAAGTGTAACCTCTAAAACTATTTGCCGAGCGTTACCGAATGCGCGATCACGCTTGATGCGGAGTATTGGTCTTAATATGTCACCTGCAAAGATCGGCCTTTTGTACAGAAAGTGCTGCTCTCCGTGAACTATATGGCTGTAATCTATGTTTAGGTCAGAGGAAATTATATATTCAAGGATCTGCCCAACCCACACTGCGCCGAAAGTCGGCACCGCCACGAGCCCTGGGTAGCCCGATGATGTGGCCGCTGCTGTGGAGTGGTAAATCTTATTCTGAGTATGCACTGCCCTGGCAAACTCCATGAGCTTTTCCTCTGTGACATGCCGCGGTGGAAATTCCACTTTCTGAGTCAAAGCACCTCCTCTAGGCTACAAAATTTGTGGGATCAGTGCGCAGAATACGAAGCATTTAAATCCTTTTGAAGCGAACCCTTGTAAGGCTGCGCGCAAGAACACTGTACATATCCATGCACTATATGCACTCCATACTGGGCAAGTTCACGAACCTCCCCGGGAGTAACAAGACAAGCCTATCTGAATACCCGCACAGCCATGAAAATTACTTGCGTGTTACCATTATCGCGGAGGTGGGAGCATGGGTCGCGGTCGTCAGAAGGCCAAAAATACCAGGATTGCGAGACAGCTGAAGTATAGAGTGGACAGCACGGATCTCGGGGAACTGGAGAAGGAGCTTATCTCAAAAACAGAGGATTCAGACTAGCTGTTATTTAGCTGGACTGCGTGTTTTCAACCCAGTCCAGGTACTCCTGGGTAACTCGCCCTGTCACGTATTCGCCTGAAAAGCACGAATCCTCAAGTCGCTTGAACTCACCACCATGCATGATCGCGCGTCGCATATCTTCAATACTTTGGTATATGAGGCGGTCGGCGTCTATGTATTGACGAATTTCTTGTAGTTGCCGGTTGTGCGCAACAAGCTCAGAGCTTGTTGGCATGTTGATTCCAAAAACATTTTGGTATCGAACAGGCGGCGCGGCAGAAGTAAAGAATACCTGATTTGCCCCAGCACTGCGAGCCATGTGAATAATCTCCTTTGAGGTTGTACCACGCACAATTGAATCGTCAACAATCAGGACATTTTTACCGCGGAATTCGAGACCCATGGCATTCAGCTTCTGCCTAACGCTTTTCTTGCGCTGGAGTTGTCCTGGCATTATGAAAGTTCGGCCAACGTATCGGTTCTTTAAAAACCCTTCCCGATACTCTATGCCAAGATTTCTTGAGACCTGTAACGCCGCTGGGCGCGATGAATCTGGGATGGGCATAACAACATCAATGTTCCCGCAAGGCATCTGTTGTTTGATAGTTGTAGATAAAGTGTCACCAAGGCGCAAGCGTGCCTCATAAACCGATACGCCATTCATAACGGAATCGGGTCTCGCTAGATAAACATATTCGAAGGCGCAGGGATTTAGTTGTGGATTTTGGGCGCATTGGGTCATAAAAATCTCGCCCTGTTGCGTTATAAATACAGCCTCACCCGGAGCAAAATCTCTTAGCAGTTTATATCCTTGCGCCTCAAGGACAACTGATTCACTCGCTATTATCCACTCGGTATTGGAAGTAAATTTGCTTTCGCGGGCTCCCAATACCAAAGGTCTTATTCCGAACGGATCTCTGAAAGCCAAAATTCCGGTGCCAGCTATTAGCGCAACAACCGCATACGACCCCTCGACTCGTTTATGCACGCGCGAAACGGCACTAAAAATTTGATCTGGTGACAATTCAAAACCTGAGACACTCTGTTGCAGTTCGTTGGCAAAAACATTTATTAAAACCTCTGTGTCGCTCGACGTGTTAAGGTGTCTGCGATCTGTATGGAACAGCTCTTTACTGAGCTTGCTTGCATTTGTTAGATTGCCATTGTGCACCATTGCAATACCATACGGAGCATTTACATAGAATGGCTGTGCCTCTTCTTCGCTTGATACACTTCCCTGAGTAGCGTACCTGACATGCCCAAGGCCAACCCGGCCAAGCAAGGATCGCATATGCCTGGTGCGGAAAGCTTCACGAACATAACCTCTTGCTTTCCTGAGGTGCAATATTCCTGATTCATCGGTCGCTATTCCGGTTGAGTCCTGGCCGCGATGCTGCAAAAGCAAGAGGCTGTCGTATATAGCCTGATTGGCTGGCTCTGAACCGATTAGCCCGACTATGCCACACATTTTTGCGCCATCACCTCGCAGGACACTGTCCCGCGAATAGTGTTCCAAATTCACAACTCTTTGTTGTCAGCAAAGCTAGTTTCTGCCAGAATCTACGACTGACGACCCGTTTACGACAGACTACCCGTCCACTGGATTGCTTCACCATCAATAACCTCTCCAATTAAACGGGCTTGCCACGAGTCATCAATATCCTCAAGGATAGAGGTGCTCGATGCGACAATAATCAACCCTATTCCCAAATTCCAAGCATTTTTCACCTCTGACAGGGACAAGCTACCAAACTCACAGAGTACTTTGAAGAGATCGGGAATTGGCCATGGATGAAGTCTAGCACCTAGCCCCTCTGGCAGAATACGCGGTAAATTACCCGGTATCCCACCACCGGTTATATGACTCGCAGCATGCAATTTACCCGTCTTGATCAGATCCCGAATCAGGTTTACATACATACGAGTCGGCTCAAGAAGAGCCTCACCCCACGTCGTTTGCAGGTCTGGGCAATATTCTGCAAAGGATACATCCCTGCATATTTTCCGCACAAGTGAGAAGCCATTCGCATGCAGTCCTGAGGATGCGACACCTATCAGCACATCTCCAGTTTTTACTTTGTCTTTACCTAATAAATCACTTGCCTCGACGACACCCGTTGCAGCGCCGGCAAGGTCATACTGATTCCGCGCCATCACTTCCGGATGCTCAGCGGTTTCCCCGCCCAACAGGACGCAATCAATTTCCTGACATGCCCGTGCCACACCTCCAACAATCTGCGCAATGCGCTCGGGAATAAGCTCTCCACAGGCTATGTAGTCGGTCATAAAAAGAGGCTTGCCGCCAACAACAGCTATATCTCCGACAACCATAGCAACCAAGTCCTGACCGATAGTATCGTGCTTATCAAGCTCCTGGGCAATCACGACTTTTGTTCCAACACCGTCTGTGGAAGTGACTAACAGAGGAGATCTATAACGTTTAAGAAACGATATATCAAAAAGTCCGGCAAAACCACCTAGTCCCTCTGGCACGCGAGAGTTGTGTGTCGCTTCAACTGCGTGGCGCATGGCCTCCACAGCGAGCTGCCCGGCCACAATATCAACTCCGGCTGCGGCATAAGGATCCATCATTGTTCAACCCCAGTATATTCCGGCCAGTATATTCCAGATTAAACACCGGTCAACCATTTGTATATCTTGCATCACTCATACATGATGTTGACTCTCAGCACACAAATGCCCGCCGCACAAATACAATGCGCCCTATTTGCGATTGTGTTGCATGTCTTGCGGGGGCCTTGCTCTACAACACTCGGTACTCCTAGCACAATCCTTTCCCTTGACACCATCGGTGTTTTTACAACAGACACGAGCACTGCCACACCTATCTGTCTGTTCCTGTGAAAAATGTTGTCGGGTAACTTTTACGGTATATACCCTGCGAAATAGAAACCCAAGCAAAAGATACAAAGAACCGAAAACTGCCAGCCCGAACCCGATAAAAAGCAAGGTCAGAGATATCCAGGCAACAGGAGATGTGTTTTCAAAACCTGGGAAAATCAATCCAAGAAATAGTACAGACAACACCCCGCATGCCACACCAAGAAACAAAAAAACACCAACACGGGGAGTGCGGGACAGGTGGGCTGTGAAAAGTTTACTTACCTCCGAATCACAACTGTTCAACTAGGCTCCATACACGCTTCTCAAGCAGCACCGAATCCAACCTAATGATACAGCTCATAGATTTTTACCTGGGCCTTCCGCTGAAGATAGGATTATCTTGGAATGAAAATCTTAGTTATCGGCTCCGGTGCCCGAGAGCATGCAATAGCCGCAGCAATAGACTCGGAAGGGTCTCACGAAGTATGTGTTTCACCAGGGAATGCTGGTATAGCGCAAACAATAAACTGTGTCCAAACAACGTCCGACGCCGATCTAATCAGTATTGCAAAGAACTTTGATCTTGTTGTAATAGGCCCCGAAGGACCGCTTGCCGGCGGGCTTGTAGACCGGTTGAAGTCGAGTGGGGCAACTGTATTTGGTCCTTCACAGGCCGCTGCTCGTATAGAAACCTCCAAGCACTTTGCGAAGGAAATAATGGCCAACGCAAATGTAAGGACTGCAAAATCTGTGCTTGTGAATAACGTAGATGATCTTTCACGGGCATTGAAAGCCAGCTCAAGGCCATATGTTGTTAAAGCCGATGGCATTGCAGCCGGTAAGGGTGCGATTGTTACAGGTGATAGAGATGCTGCGTATCGGCACGGAAGTTATTGGATACGCAAGGGTCCGGTGTTGCTTGAGGAATATGTAAAAGGCCGAGAGGTCTCGCTTTTTTTTCTATGCGATGGCAGAGTGCTTGTACCATTGAGTCCTGCCAAGGATTATAAACGGCTAGGAGAATCCGACACTGGACCCAACACTGGAGGCATGGGATCGCATTCTCCCGTTACCGACCTTCCTGCAAATTTTGTCGAAGAAGTGCAAGAGGCAATTGCCTACCCGGTAATAAAACAGATGGCCGCTTGCGGAATAGTATTTCGCGGGCTGCTCTATTGCGGTCTGGCACTTTGTGATGATGGTCCAAAAGTAATTGAATTTAATGCACGTTTTGGAGATCCCGAAACTCAGGTTATTCTCCCACGACTTACCTCATCACTGTCGGAGCTACTCTATGCAACTGCAAAAGGTGATCTACGTAACATATCGAAACCGAGTTTTAATAACAAAGCCGCGGTGTGTGTTGTTATTGCATCCGGGGGTTACCCCGAAATACCTGCCGGGGATACACCAATTATTGGGCTAAATGGTACGGGTGATGTGCAAGTTTTATTTGCCGGAGCAAGGAGGAATTATCCGGACGAACCCGATATACTGCACAGTCATGGCGGGAGAATAATGAACATCGTTTCTCTCGATAAAACATTTGCAAAAGCAAGAGAAAAGGCCTATAGGGCCGTTGACCAGATTTCTATAACAAATAAACAATTCAGAAGAGACATAGCCCTAGAGGAAGAGTTTATGGAAACCAATCCACTTGGGTAATAAAAACAAAATCATTGGTTTGCCATCTTTGATGTAAAGGACTTTGGTAAGTGTCTTTGGTTGTTGCGCCCTGAAGGGTATCAGAGATATGGACAGGGTAAACTTGTCCCGTGATTGACCCAGAAATATTGGTAAATACCCCAGATATCGTCAGGCTTTCGCAGAAAAAGCGTGGGGAAAGCCAGTCTATTGTTGAAGATGCACTTATAGCAAGGCGTAATCTACGCACAGCAATAAATAACTTCGAGACCTTGCGGGCAGAGCAAAACGTTCTTAGCAAAAAAATCGCTGGCTCAGAAGATAGCGATAGGCCTGAACTTATGAGAGTGGCAAATCTGTTGGCCGAGCGTGTTAAAAACGCTCGCGAAGAGCAGGAAAAGGCAAATAGTGAGTGGAAAAAATTATTATTTGAGATACCAAATATAGTCTCATCAGAAGCCCCGTACGGTGTGGAAGATAAATGCGCAGTTATGAAAACTGTTGGTGATATTCCAGAGTTTGACTTTGAACCGGCAGACCATCTACAGCTCGGAGAGCAGCTGGATGCAATCGACGTGTCAAGAGGGGTAAAGGTTTCGGGTACTCGCTTCTATTTTCTGAAAGGATGGGGCGCCCGGCTTGAGCTTGCGGTTATGAATTTGGCGCTCGATCTGGCGCTTAAGTCTGGACTTACATTGCTTATAACACCAACGCTTGTAAAACCAGAAATAATGCTGGGAACCGGGTTTCTAGGTCGACATGAGGGTGAGGTGTATCGACTGCCAAGCGGGTATTATCTGACCGGAACCAGCGAAGTTGCCATTGCGGGATATCATAGCGATGAGATATTGGATATCTCCTCTGGGCCAATACGATATGCTGGATGGTCCTCTTGTTACAGGAGAGAGGCGGGGTCTCACGGGCGGGACACACGTGGAATTATGCGTGTGCATCAATTTTCCAAACTGGAGATGTTTAGCTATGTTCATCCGCAGCAATCAACCAGAGAACTCGAGCACATTGTCTCAATGCAAGAAAAGATGCTAAATCTACTCGAAATTCCGTACCGTGTTTCTGATATTGCTGCAGAGGAATTGGGGACAAGCGCTTCTAGAAAGTATGATCTAGAGGCATGGATACCCAGTCAAAATACATGGCGAGAGGTAACCAGTGCGAGTGACTGTACAACCTTTCAGGCGCGCAGACTGAATGTGAGATATCGAGACGAGTCAGGAAGGACAGGGTATGTTGCAACTCTTAATGGGACTCTTGCAACTACAAGATTCCTAGTTGCCATTCTGGAAAATCATCAGACTTCCAATGGGAGTATCAGGGTGCCAGAAGCCCTTAGACCTCTCCTGGGTCAGGATGTAATAGAGAGATAGTATCGGAAATTCTTGGAATAGTATGAATAAGCTTCTTATAGCTCTTGATATTGATGGAACTGTTCTGAACCACGACGGACACACTCCGAGTGAGGGTATCGTGGCTCAGTTGGCTCGGCTCGTAAGAGAACATTATCTCGTTTTTGCGAGTGGGCGATCTACCGGAGACACACTGCCTGTCTTGGAAAGCCTTGGCCTTACCCAGGGTGCAATGCCGCAATTTATCATCTGTTGCAATGGTGCCGTTACCCTCAAGATGGAGAATAACGAGTATGTGAGACACAGGGTTATAAGTTTCGATGCCTCGCGCACTTTAGAGTACATAATAAACACCCTTCCCGGAGTTGAACTAGCAGTTGAGAGATGTGATGGCGTATACATGCACACATCAAATTTTCCGCTCGACTATCTGCATGACAAGAGAATTCTTTCCAGCGTTAGCGAAATTGTGCATACACCCCCAGCAAGGGTTGTCGTGTACGAAGCCAGTATAGACGCCTCAGAAATTGCCAAACGCTTTGAAAGCAGGTGTATAAATTTCAACAATGCATGGGGATATTGGGACATAATGCCACCCGGGGTTAACAAATCAACCGGGCTATCTTTTGTTCAGCAAAGCCTGTGTGTTAGCGGTGACATGGTCGTGTCAGCGGGCGATGGCTTTAACGATATTGAAATGCTTGAATGGACAAAAAGTATTGGTGGGCGGAGTTTTGCAATGGGTCAGGCCCCTGCAAGGGTTAAACAGGCAGCACTTAAAGTAATTGGAACTGTGTACGATGGTGGGCTGGCTAAGGAGCTAGCCAAGCTTTAGAAGGTTTACAAAACCGTAGAGGTGTGCATGCTACTCTTGCCTTGTATGGAGGGCTGTCCGAGCGGCCTAAGGAGCCGGTCTTGAAAACCGGTGAGCAGAGATGCTCCGTGGGTTCAAATCCCACGCCCTCCGCTTTTTCCTGCCCTGGTAAGCTACCCATTACTCTCCATTAAGAGACAGAAAGACTTGGACTATAATATCTCCAGTGTCAAAAAAGCCCAGCCTTCCCGGAAAGCTTTTTCGGGTTTTTATAGTTTTTTTCTGTTTTCTGCTTTTGGTTTCAGTAGGTATCGCAGCGTATGTTTATGTCGATCTCAGTCGCGCGATAAAGCGTAATGAGGCCGTTGATCTTGGAGGCCGGAAGCTTCCGGAGGACTATAAAGGTGCCTTTAATGTCCTCATAGTCGGGAGTGACTCGGGCGGTGGGGATCCCAGGTACAAGCGTGGAGGGGAGAATCTCGCCGATGTCACAATTCTTGTGCATGTCAGCGCCGATCGGACGCATGCAGAAGCTGTGAGTATCCCCCGCGATACGATAGTCGATATCCCGCAATGTACGGGCGCCAACGGGACGTCGCTAGCAGCGCAGAAGAAGGTACGTTTTAACAGCTCATTGTTTCGTGGGGGACTTGGCTGTACGGTCAAAACTGCGGAACTGCTTACAGGGTTGAATATAGAATACGCGGCGCTCTTGCAATTCAATAGTGTTATTGGCATAACCGAGACAATTGGCGGTGTGCCTGTTTGTCTAAAAGGTCCGATTAAAGATAAATATACAGGGCTTGATCTCCCTGCAGGGCTGCACAATATCTCAGGCCAAACAGCATTAGCGTTTTTGCGGTCACGTCACTCTATTGGTGATGGTAGCGATCTTTCACGTATACGCAGTCAACAGGGGTTTTTGTCTTCTATGCTTCGCAAGATACGCAAGATAAATTTCGTAGCAGAACCATTGAAAGCGTATTCAATATTCCGCACAATTCTCTCCAATACGACATTATCCACCTCGCTAAACAGCCTTGAAAAGCTGGGCGGTATGTTGCTTGCAACACTGAAAGTCAAGCCAGGTAATTTTGTATTCCTTCGTTATCCAACTAGGGTCGTGGGTAATGTGGTCTACCCGGTTTTGCAACAAGCAAAGGCTCTCAATGAGGCACTTTTGGAAGACAGGCCGATAACACTCCTTGGAGGTAAGAATAATCGCTTGGGTGTTGAGATAACCACTCCATCTGCAATTTCTGAAACACCGTCGTCACCCACCAAGCAGACTGAATCTATCCCTGCAACAACCTCTCCAATCGGGGTAGAAATACAAAGTATTGGCCAGACTGGTGAGGATGAAAGCTGCGTCGTTCCCTACGGGGAATAGTGTGTTAGCATTATTCAGACTTTGGAGACGTCGCATAGCCAGGTCTAGTGCGCCACCCTGCTAAGGTGGAGTGCCCGAAAGGGTACCGTGGGTTCAAATCCCACCGTCTCCGCTGAGTTGTTTGTGCTTATCTTATGCGCCCGTAGCTCAACGGATAGAGCATCTGACTACGGATCAGAAGGTTGGGGGTTCGAATCCCTTCGGGCGCGCGGGGGCGCTGCCTGCAGCCCTGACGGCATCGGGCAGCGCGTTTACGACCCTTTCAATAGCACGGTCATCGAATGCGGCAGATACAAACCACGCTTCATAAACACTTGGAGGCAATAAAACACCCGAGTTGAGCATGGAGTGAAAAAAGTTACTATATCGCCAGTGTTCTTGACTTGTTGCCTGAGTAAAATCCCGTGGCGCGATTGCACTAAAAGAAATGCCGAACAAATTACCCGCGCTCTGTACTGTGCATGGTACACCTGCGTCATGAAAAGCAGATTGAATCTCGTTTATTAGTGCGCGTGCTACCCGATTCATGTGTTCGTAGATATTCGAGTCTGCCAGGCGTAGAGTCGCAAGACCTGCAGCGGTTGCAAGCGGGTTACCAGACAATGTACCTGCCTGATACACGGGACCTGATGGGGATAGTAAATCCATAATTTCAGCTCGGCCACCAATAGCTCCAATCGGAAGCCCACCGCCGAGGACCTTTGCAAAGGTAAAAAGGTCTGGAACATATGCACTGTAGGCGGAATCGCTAACAGACCCTTCTGAAACGGCTTGGGTGGGCTGTTGCGAAGCAAGTGAAGTTTCAAGGGCCCAAAACCCACCAGATCCAACTCTAAAACCGGTTATGACTTCATCAAAAATAATAAGAGCACCGTGCGAATGCCCAAGGTCAGCAACACGTGCATTAAAACCCGGATCGGGCGGAATAACTCCCATATTGGCAGGGCAAGCTTCTGTTATGATGCATGCAATCTGGTTGGGATAAGCTTCAAATAAATATTCAAGAACAGCCAAGTCATTGTACGGAACAACTAAAGTATTTTTTGCAACAGATTCGGGAACACCGCCGGATGACGGGTGACCCACAAGACCACTTCCAGCATCTATCAAAAATGGGTCAGCATGTCCGTGATAATGTCCGGAAAACTTAACGATCAGATCACGACCTGTGAAACATCTTGCAAGTCGTATAGCGGTCATGCAACTTTCAGTGCCAGTTGATACAAGACGCAGTCGTTCAACCGGCTTGATACCTTGCGCATTGCAAATGCGATTGCACACAAGCTCTGCTAACTCTACTTCAAGTGTGGTTGGCGCTCCGTAAGACATGCCCCTATGGGCGGTATTTATAACAGCATCAATCACCTTGGGGTGCGCATGACCCAGAATAAGCGGACCCCATGAAGACACAAGATCAACATATTCTCTACCTTCAATATCCGTTACATATGCACCCTGGGCCTTGGCTAAAAAACGTGGCGTCCCGCCGACGGCAGCATATGCCCTAACAGGTGAATTCACCCCCCCAGGAATGAAGCGCTTGGCCTCTTCAAACCATTCAAAATTCGTTCGCATAACTTAGAAAGTCTCTGACAGCCATGACGCAGCATCCAGCGCCCAGTACGTAAGAATTGCATCGGCACCCGCGCGGTGTATAGACAAGAGACTTTCTATAACAAGCTGCTTTGTATCAGTCCAAGCTGCTGCAGACTTTATCATTGCATATTCACCAGACACCTGATACGCCATAACAGGAATACGACTTATTTCCGAAGCGCAACGTAAGACATCCAAATAGTACCCTGCAGGTTTCACGATCAATGCATCTGCGCCCTCAGAAATGTCAACTTCTATTTTTCTAATGGCCTCTCGTAAATTGGCAGGATTCAATTGGTATGTTTTACGACTCCCAGAAAAGGGTGAGTTTGTTGCATGCCTAAATGGACCATACAGAGCCGATGCATACTTAGCAGAGTAGGCAACGAGAGAAACATCGTGATTTCCGTTACTATCAAGCACTTCGCGAACAAACCCCGTTTGCCCATCCATACATCCAGATAACCCGAGCATTTGTGAACCCGCAGCCGCCTGCGCAAGTGCCATCTCAGCGTACATTTCTAATGTTGCATCATTATCAATAGATCCATCTTTGCTGACAACGCCGCAATGTCCATGCTGTGTGAACTCATCAAGGCACAAATCAGTTTGTATGAGAAGTGAGTCTCCAACCTCACGGACTGCAATACTGCAAGCCTTATTCAGAATACCGTCCGGCCTGAATGCATCCTCAGCCCCTTCGGATCTAGAATCAGGAATGCCAAACAGCATAACCCCCCCAAGCTTTGCACAAGCGGCTTTTTGAAGCTCACGCTTGAAGCTGTCAATGCTGTGTTGCACAACCCCGGGCATTGACGGAATCGGTCGTGGCTGAAGGCCTTCACCGACAAAGATGGGCAGAACCAGTTTATGGGGGACCAAAACATGTTCAGAAGCCAATCTACGCATTGCTTCCGAAAGACGAAGACGCCGAGTGCGTATTTTTTGAAACATTAAACCCAATCTAACTCAGTTCAAAAAGCGCCTGTACAAGACCCTCTTTATTCTTAGTCCTTGCAATTGAAGCAACTCGCAGCCCGCTGCGTTGACAAATTTCGGCTGTCTTGTGACCTATACACACAAGTGGCAAATCAAAAAACAGGCCTGTTTTGGCTATGCCCTGCGCGATACTTCCACTTGTCACAAACGCTGCAGTGATGTTGTCTAACTGCGGCATTGGCGGAATATCCAAGATAACTGTTTTATATATAACCAGAACTGTTACTTTATGTCCCATACGCTCGAGTGCACTTTTTAGGAAACCTTCAGAAAGATCCGATGTCAGAATCAGAATACGCTGCGAAATGACACTGTCACACGTTCTGCGCGGAAAATTCAGATGGGCCTGTATGGCGCTTGCAAGCCCATCTGAACTAAAATCATTTTCGGGGCACAAAGAAACTCTGTGCCCAGCACGGATCAGAGACTCGGCAGTTTCCCTCCCAACTGCAGCCACCTTGACGGACTGAGGAATAGGGGTATTGAGCAATCCTGCAGTAGTCGAACTTGTCACAATAAGCCAGTCAAAAAATGGAATTTTCTGGAGTTCATTTTCATAGCCCATTACTGGCACACAATCAATCACGGGATGTACAACACTCGTTACCCCCCGGACTTTGAGCATACCGGCAATTTCGCGCGCCCATTGCCCGCCTCGGGTAATCCATACATGGTGGCAAGAGTGTCTCATTGTTTCAAGATTTCTCGTGCATTTTTTGACAAAAGTTCGTCAACAACGGTCTTTGCAAGAGTCATTGCAACTTCTAAAGCATTACCAATATCATCACTGCCAGAATTTTTTGTGTGATTTTGATTTGTATCGGTCAATTGCTTTACAAGCCTTGCAAAACGGATACTTTCACAGAAAATTTTCCCGTCGCGAGAAAAAACCTTTGCATGTAATCCTAAGGATTTATCATTTGCCGTATAAACTGCGTGAACGGCAATAGGTGAAAAGCAGTCAGCCTGTAAAAGAGACAGAACACCTCGCTCGGCCGTAGTTGTGACACGTGCCATTGGGTTATCAAGCCGGTAGGTCACCGCGACGCGGTTTTGCGGGTCGTCCAACTGCGCTCTGCATACTTCGATAGCGAGGCTGCCCTGACCAGCAGCTGTCGGCCAATCGTGTATGTCGAATGATTCTGTAATTGCATCCTCCCGGTCAATCCGTTTGAGACCCGCAGCAGATAAAACAATGGCATCCAAAGTATCAAGATGTATAAGGCGCTTATCTATATTTCCTCGAAGACTTACAACATCCAAATCGGGACGAAAATTCAGAATCTGAGCACGACGACGTGCTGATGCTGTGCCTACTTTTGCCCCAGACGGAAGAGTTGTTAGCGTTAGGTCTTTCCTGGCGCACAGCACATCACAGGGGTCTTCACGCGGCAAAACAGCTGTTATAAGCGTCCCTTCATGCGGTGCAATCGGAATATCTTTTAGAGAATGAACCGCCAGGTCACACTCACCTTCTAAAAGAGCAGTCCGCAGGGCGGCAACAAAAGACCCATCACGACGGCGCACCGACCCAGTCTGTATCAGAACCTGTTGCGTATCAAGCAAAAATACATCGCGCATAGTTTTTTGTACCTGTGCCGTCTGTGCGGTCGCAAGAAGGCTCGAACGCGTGCCAATGCGTAACGGATACATAAAAGCAGATCTAGGGCGCTACACCGCCGTACGCTGGCTTGAACCCGGAGCGACTGTTTTTGCAGCACCCCGGTTGGCAGACATCGAACCAAGGCCCAAGGTCCGTCATGGCCGGGCGAGCGCTCCTCGGCACTCCTTCAAGTCTTTCTACAATGAGATCAACCATACCCGAAATATACAGGGGGTGAGTCCCCGGAGTGGGGGTTCTAATAGCAAATAACCCACATTCCCGGGCGGTCTGCATGGACTCATTATCAAGATCCCACAATACTTCCATATGATCACTGATAAAACCAAGAGGAACAATAAGAACAGCTTCGCAACCCCTCAAAACCCTGATTGCATCATTGATATCAGGCTCAAGCCAAGGAGTGCTTGGATCCCCACTGCGCGACTGATAGACCAACTGATAATTTTGCAAGTCCGGGTCAGTTACACGCAGTCTTGACATAATAACCTCAACAACAGCCTTGTGCTGCGAAACATATGCACCATACTTTCCGAAATGCGCATCTTCAGGACCCGAAAATGCAGCATCCAATTCGGGGATCGAATGAGTGCTAAAAAGAATTGCCGTACGCGAGACCTTGAATCCTCTCTCTTTAACCTGTTCCAGGCAATCTTGAATCCCTTCGATAAATGGTAAAACAAACCCCGGGTGATCAAAGAACTGCCGTAGCTTGTCCACAATAATCCTTCCGGAAAGCCCAGCACGTTCTACCGCATGGGCAATATCTTCTCTGTACTGTCGACAGCTCGAGTAACAACTATAGGCACTTGTGAAAAGTGTCAAAAAAGCCCGAAAGCCCCTGTCATAAGCTTCTCGCAGCACTTCTTCCAGTTGCGGTTGCCAATTACGGTTGGCCCACAGCACAGGAATTCTAATCCCCCTGCTAAAGAGCTCTTTTTCTAATGCACCCCTCAGTCGCCTATTACAATCATTTATTGGACTTATGCCAGAAAAATGATTGTAATGCTCTGCGACCTCGTAGAGGCGCTCATCTGGCACACCTCTACCGCTTGTCACCTTTTTCAGGAAAGGGACAACATCTTCTGGACCTTCTGGGCCGCCAAAACTTAGAAGAACAACCGCATCGTATTGCGAAGCACCGAGTGCGAACCCAGAATCCGAGGCAATAGCCGAACCCTCAGCAACGACACGTGACACTGCGCTACGGCGTATCACGTAGATAAAACTTCCTGGACATCAGCTATACCTATACGCCGCCCCGTGTAAAAAGGGGTTTCCAGTAAAACATACCGCCGCGCCCGGGTATAGCGCAGGGCACGCATGAGATCAACCAAATCGATCAAGCTATCGGACTCCATCGGCAAGAGCCACTCATAGTTACCAAGAGAAAAAGCTGCTAATGTATTTGGCTTAACACTCATAAAAGCACGCGCTCTATCACCATGCTCGGCAAGCATATCCTTTCTCTCTTCATCTGGAATAAGGTACCATTCCGGGGTGCGTACAAATGGATAAATTGTCAGCCAGTCCTTCGGTGGCTCTCCGGATATAAAGGCTGGAACATGCGACTTGTTAAACTCCGCGTCGCGATGAACACCCATCGCAGACCATAGAACACGCATATTACAAAAAACTTTTCCGAGATATCTAAAAGCCTTTTGAAGATCCACCGCTGACTCCGAGTGAAGCCATAGCATAAGGTTCGCATCCGCAGACATGGCAGACGGGTCATAAACACCGCGTAAAACAACGGCAGAAGAAGAGAAATAATCCCCTAGGGGGCCCGCAACGGATCCCGCATTGACCCCTGATTCACAATTTTTGTAGACAACAAACAGGGCATAATGAGCTCCGAGCACACCTCGATTCTAACACCTGTCAAGAACGAATATCTCGTCCGATACGCACTCTCAGGCTCGCAACTACAGGTATCTAACGCAGATTGTTTTAGCATCCGAAAGAAATAGAGTATCTACTCGACTCTGTTGTTTAGACCATACTGTGCGCCAGATCAACAATCCTGGCAAGCTGATCACACGATGCATCAGGGGGCACCCCGTGGCCGAGATTTAGAACGTGTGACGGTGCGCGAGATGCACGCTGCACGATATCCAGGACGTGTCGCTTCAAAACTTCCCACGGGGCGAACAGCATTGCCGGATCGATATTACCTTGTAAGGGCATGGAATCATCGAGCAGTTCGCTAGCCTCATCGAGCGGCTTTGTGTAGTCAACACTCATCACGCTAACCCCAATATCACGTATAGCGGTTAAAAGATGACCCGCATTTGCTGCAAAATGAAGTACTGGCACTCTGGGCCAGAGTGACTTGCCCGTTTTGGACAAGTCAGAATTACCATCGATTCCACACGCGAGATCGATTGTCATTTTTGAGAACGGTGCAACGTTATCTACGTAATCCTTCCGCGAAAGTGAACCTGCCCATGAGTCAAAAATCTGCACCGCTTGTGCGCCAGATGTAATTTGCGCAGCCAAAAATTGCCCGGAAAGACGGGCGGCAAGCATCATAACCTTTTGCCAAGTTTTCTTGTCACCGTGCATCATTGCACGCGCCTTCATATGGGTTTTAGATGGCCCGCCCTCAACCATATAACACGCGAGTGTGTAGGGTGCCCCAGCAAATCCAATTAGTGGGATCCCATTTAGCACAGATACGGTATGTCTGGTTATTTCCGCGATAATCCCAAAGTCAATTGAATCTGCGGTTTTTGCCAGCAATGTGTTAACCCTGTCTGGAGTATCGATTGGGTTATTCAGAACCGGTCCAGTTCCGGGTAATATGTCAACTCCGACACCCGCCAATTTCAGGGGGACAACGATATCGCTGAATAGTATCGCCGCATCAACAGAATAGCGCCGGACTGGCTGCAAAGTAATTTCACACGCGAGATCCGGATTTAAGCACGCCTCGAGCAGAGTATTTGTGCCTCTTACAGCCCTATACTCTGGCAGAGAGCGCCCGGCTTGACGCATGAACCAAACAGGCAAACACCCCGGGCGTGTGCCCCTGAATGCCTCCATAATGCCTGTGTTAACAAACGAACCTGCAGACCGACCGGCACTCGGCCTGCAAGACAAGCTGTGTAAGGGAATGCGTGTGCCCTCAACTCCTGAAGCACCAGTCACCAGACCTATAATAACTTAAGTGCTTTTATGTGTCAGCGCCAATCACAAGAAGACTAGCTTTACTGTGCTCGAGCAGCTTGCACGCGTTAGTCCCGACTTTGCTTCAGAGCTTGTAGAAGCAGAGGATATCGATGGAGCCGCAATTTTGTCGACCTGTAACAGGTTCGAGGTTTATATTGATGCGATACAGAAAGGTGACCAGGATGATGTGTGCAAAACAGGCCTCCTTGTGCAAAACCGCATAGGTGAGCTCTGCAATATATCGCCGTCAACTATAATCGAGCAAACATCTTTTCTGGCGGGTTGTGAGGTCTCCAGGCATTTGTTTTCTGTAGCGACCGGTCTTGAATCAATGATAATTGGTGAGACAGAGATAGCAGGTCAGGTAAAGAGGGCTTTGACCTACGCACAAAAATGCAGGACAACTTCGCCCGAGCTCGAGCGGTTATTTCAGAGAGCGTCTGCTGTTAACAGACATATAAGACAATCGACAAAGATAAATGAGGTTGGGCAGTCGCTTGTAAGTCTTTCTCTGGACCTCGCAAGCAGTAGGATAGGCGACTGGTCTGGGGTGAGGGCAATAATTGTTGGAACTGGTAAATATGCATCAAAGGCGCTTGCCCTGCTAAAAGAGCGTGGCGTTGTTGATATAAGCGTTTATTCCCCGTCTGGGCATGTAAATAATATCTGCAATACGGAGGGTGTTAGAAATATATTCAACCTCCAAACTGCCCTTTCTGGCTGTGACCTTGTTGTGGGCTGTTCCTCGGTTGATAAACCCGTCATAACAAAGCAAGATATCGAAACGGCACAGGCAAGCGGTTCACGAACGTCACGCGTAAGGCCTGTCGGACGCCCCTCAACAGACCTTACGGCAATTGAAGCGTCAAACCGCTCACGACATGTCTTGATAGATCTTGGATTACCACGGAATTTCGATCCTGCCATTTCAGACCTTCCGACCGCTGATCTAATTGATCTTGATATGCTAAGAGTTCACGCTCCATTCGACAATTTGGCCGCGGAAAAAATGGCCCACGAGCTTGCAATCGAGAGCTCAAGTCAGTTTGTAAACGACTGCAAGCAGCACGAGGCCACCCCGGTGATCGTATCTTTTCGTAATTACCTCGAGAGTCTTACCCAAACATCTTTACGCAGAACTGATAATTGTAAACACGCCCAACATGCCCTCAAGCATTTTGTAAATTCGCTGATTCATATACCCCTGACGCGCTGTAAGCAGCTTGCTGCAAATGGGGAGTCACACAAATTTGCCGAGTCTATGGAAATACTGTTTGATGTAAAGACAGATTGTACGGAAGGCACACAATATCAATCATCCTGCGGGAAATCTTTCGATTGATGGATTATCCGTCAATCGACACCCTCTTAGAATCTGCCCATATTGTTACTCTGCCCATGAAGTACCCTTTCATGGGGCTTAGCGAACGTCAAGCTGTTCTGTTTGAAGGACCCAATTCTTGGGCCGAGTACTCCCCGTTCATGGGGTGCAATGATACAAGGATGTGGCTTGCGTCTGCAATTGAATATGGCTGGGGTAACACCAATGTGCTTTCTGTGCCAAATCTAGATTTGGACAACACTAATTTTGCGAGTAGATCAAAATACGGGTACATAGCAAATCCTCAAACGAGTAATAAGGACCATTCTGACAACAAACGGTTTTACACACAGACCAAAAACCACCGAGAGATCCCCGTTAACGCAATCCTTCCAGATATTCCTGCGAGTAAGATGTCAGAGATTCTCGGCAAAGATCTGCAGGGGTGCAAATGCGTAAAAATAAAGGTCGGAAAGCATTTTCAAGATCGAGATATTCACAGAATACGTGCGGTCCTAGATTTTATGGGAGCGGATACAATGCTCAGGCTGGACGCAAATTGCAAATGGAATGTTTCAGAAACGCTCAACAATCTGGATGTACTAGAAGATAATGACCTTCTTGAAAATGTGTCCTACATCGAACAACCGTGCAGAACTACACGGGAGCTTATTACACTTAAGCAGAAGATGGATACCCGTGGATATGTAACTAAAATTGCGATCGATGAAAGCCTTAGAGATCTGCTATTGCATTGGCAGAAAAATCGTAAATGGAGCAACAACTCGGGTATAACATACACAACAGAGCTTCGCGAAACCCTATCAGCGTGTGACATGCTGGTTTTGAAGTTACAACCCATGGGTGGAATGCGCGCGGTGGCGGATTTACTCGAGAGTATAAAAAACAATATCAAGGTGAATGTTGGATATACCGTATCATCATCCTTGGAAACTTCGCTCGGTATAGAAATGGGCCTAGCTCTTGCTCTCAATTTGCCAAATATTACCCTGCCAGTAGGACTTGCAACCGCAGGTCTGTTGGATGCTGACATAACAGATGACCCACTTTTGCCAAACAAAGGGTACATAACCCCAAGAAAGATTGAGGTAAACAAAAAACTCCTTAACAGGTACGCGGCCGATAAAAGGCACGTGGTATGGTGGCATCGACGAATTAGGGCAGCCCATAGAGCCCTTTTTCAGGATCTTTCCGACTGAGAGAAGCTTTGTATGTCTGATACAAAACAACCACCATGTGACATAAATGCCGAGCGGGCACTGCTTGGCAGTGTCTTACTCAGTAAAGACGCAGCGGCAGAGGTATTTGATCGCATAAAGCCAAACCATTTTTACTATGAGGTTCACAAAGAAATATATAAGGTCATGCTTGATCTATATGCCGCATCTGAGCCAACCGATATGGTGAGTGTGAGCGAATCTCTTAGGAAAAATCACCGGCTGGAGCACACTAAGGGCTTTGAGTATCTGAACGGCCTTGCAGAAATGGTTCCCACGCCGGCCAATGTGTACTTCTACGTGAATATCGTTATGGAAAAAGCGATTCTCCGTAATCTGGCACAAACAGGGGTGAACATATTCCACATGGCAATGGATGGCGTGCATGATGTGGAAGAAATTGTCAATAAAGCGCAGAGCGATATTTTCTCAGTAACAACTGATGAAAGTGATGATGATTTGATACGGCTTGATGCTGTTGTAAAAGAAACCTGTGAGGGTCTCGATGAATCACATACGAATGAAGATGTTCTGCGCGGTATCGAAACAGGGTTCACACGCTTTGATTCGCTAACAAACGGGTTGCACCCGGGGCAAATGGTAATCATTGCCGCAAGGCCGTCCATGGGAAAATCAACCCTTGCACTTGATTTTGCACGGTCTGCTGCTATAAAACAGCGTGTTCCGACTGTGTTTTTCAGCCTTGAAATGGGCAGGCAAGATATTGCGATGAGACTTCTGAGCGCAGAAACTGGTATACCCCTGCAAAACATAAGACATGGCAAGTTGTCCCCCGGTGATTGGGGGGCAATAGGCAGTCTACAAGGTAAATTGGCGGATGTACCATTTTTTATAGATGACTCTCCAAATGTAAATCTCGTTGAAATACGTGCAAAGTGTAGACGATTGAAACAGCAGGGGTTGGGGTTCGTAATTATCGACTATCTACAGCTACTCTCTGGTAGCCAGAGAGTAGAGACGCGACAACAGGAAGTCAGTGAGTTTTCCAGATCACTAAAACTTTTGGCAAAGGAGCTGCAGTTGCCGGTATTAGCCCTGTCGCAGCTCAACAGAAGCTCCGAACAGAGAGCCGACAAACGCCCTGCCATGGCTGATTTGCGAGAATCAGGCTCAATCGAACAGGATGCGGATCTCGTTATACTGCTCCACCGCGATGAATACTACGACAAAAATGCCAGAGCGGGTGAAGGTGATCTTATAATCGCCAAACACCGCAACGGACCGACGGATAATATACCGGTCGCATTTCACGGCAAATACTCACGCTTCGCTGACCTGCCACGTCAGGACATGCGATAAATCAACTTGGGAAAATTTTGAAAAAATCCAGGGAATATATACGCCCACTTGAACTTGTAGGTCTGGCAGGTGTAATGGGATTATTTGTTGCATTTACCGCTTGCATAACAACAAGGCAAATACGGTATGCTCTAATTTTCGGCGGGGTAGCTTTTATAGTTACCCTCGTTATTATCTCAACCCTGACCATAAGTATCAATTTTGATTCGAATAAAGACCGTAAAAGCGGTAGATAACAACATGGTGTACAATCGGTTCAGGTGGGGACTTCAAAGTGATCGCAAAGCTGGCTAGGTGCCTTATGGTCGTTGCGGTTTTGTTTATTCTTGCATCTCCTGCGTCTGCACACATCTCTGTTATTGACTCATCACCAAAGCCTGAGTCGACCGTAACTGCCCTGATTTCAGAGATTAAACTGGTTTTTTCTGGAAACCCCGTGTCTGGCGAGGGAACGACAATTGACCTTGTTGGACCAACTGGAAAGCACTTTGGTACCGGATGTGTTGATGTAAAGGGTAATACAGTTATTGCGCCTGTTTTTATGGGCGCGGGTGGCAAATACACCGTTCGGTGGTCTGTGAAATCGGGTGATGGTCACACCAACAATGGTTCTTACAAATTTGACTACGTCCCACCAAAGAATGCACTCCAGGCTGCAGGTTTTGCGGGTGAACAGAAGTGCAACAAGGAATTGTCGGATCGCATGGTGGACGCAGGTAAGAGCGCTAGGGCAGCCGTTGAGCATGGTAAAAAGGCTGATGAACAATCGTCTCTTAGCATCTACGTTATTCTTTCTGTAATACTGGTGTTTGTTCTTGTCGTGCTTGCTGTGATTGTTGTTTTTCTTATCGCTCGCAAGAAAAGTCTTGAGGGTTCTTAATTCTCTGCGGCGATGCATCCCGTTGCAATTACACAGTGTTGCGCTCAGTGATCGCAAGATTCGTGAGGTTCTGCACAGATCACTATGCAGCGGTGGCTATTTATCAGGTATCGATATTGGCTGGCGGGCGCTTTGCGGCAGCAAAGCACTGCTTTGATATATCTCATAGCGCATTCGGCAAAGATAGTATTATGGCCGTTGACAGATTTGCCATTTGTCCGTTTGTATTGATATCTCAACTATAGAATGTATGCAAAGATAATGCCGTCCCAAGAGAATCAGATTGCGATAAAAGGGGGGAATTGACCAGAAGGCAGATAAGCGCTTGGCTAACCGATATGGATGGTGTGCTCGTGAGGGGATCGCAGGCACTGTCCGGTGCAAATAGACTGACGCGGTACTGGGCAAAAAATGATATCCCGTTTTTGGTGCTCACAAATAACTCGATATTTACACCGCGCGATCTTTCCGCACGTCTGAAAAGCTGTGGACTTGATGTCCCAGAACAATCAATATGGACATCCGCGATGGCTACAGCAGAATTTCTCAGTCAGCAGACACCTAATGGCTCTGCCTTCGTTCTGGGAGAATCGGGAATCACAACTGCAATGCATGAGGCTGGATACATACTCACAGACCATAATCCAGATTATGTTGTCCTGTCAGCAACGCGCACGTATTCTTTTGAGGATATATCAAAAGCAATACGACTTATTCTTGACGGCTCTAGATTTATTACGACCAGTCCGGACCTGACAAGTCCGGGAATCGAGGGTATACAACTCGGAACCGGCTCGGTTGCTGCCCTAATATCTAAGGCTACAAACCGCAATCCGTATGTTGTCGGCAAGCCAAATCCAATGATGTTTCGCTCAGCTATGAACAGACTTGGGGCACATTCTGAAAGTACGTGCATGATAGGCGACAACATGGACACGGACATACTTGCCGGAATTGAAGCAGGCCTACATACAATACTTGTTTTAAGCGGGATTTGCAGCCGCGAAGACGTCCTGCGGTATCCGTATCGCCCTCATGAGATACTGGACGGAGTAGATGTTCTTGCCGAGCAGCTCGAGCAGGCCTAATCTGCGGTGCCTCTGTCCAGGATATCTGTTACCCTGAGAGCTGCATAATAGGAGTACCCGGCCTTTTCTATAGCCTGTCTTGCCCCGGTCTCGCGGTCCACCATTACCGCGATTGCAGCAACAGTTGCCCCGGTCTCCTCAGCGCGCCGTGCCGCAGTTATCGGACTATTACCAGTTGTTGAGGTATCTTCAACAATTACAACGCGTTTGCCACGTATGTCAGGCCCTTCAATCAGCCTTGCAAGGCCATGAGTTTTCTTTTGCTTTCGCACCACAAACGCATTGTATGACCTCCCAACAGAAGCTGCATAATGCATTATGGCGCAGGCAATGGGATCGGCCCCCATGGTCAGCCCGCCAATTGCATCTACATCCTGTAAGTCACATATCAGGTCAAACATAACTTTGCCAATTATCGGGGCCGCGCGACAGTCAAGGCTGACCCGGCGCAAATCGATATAATAAGAAGATTTCTGACCACTACTTAGAATAAATTCACCTTCAAAGAGCGCTAAATCTTTTATGTATCGTATAAGTTCCTGTCTCACCACTTTAAAGTCTACCTTCCAAACGGACCCATGAAGGGTACGCGGATCTACAGTCAACGCATAAATCCGGCGTAAATCTAAAATCCTTTGCACTTATCTGCTTTACTGGGATTGTGAGAATCGCAACTTGGAATGTAAACTCAATAAAAACGCGATTGAGTCAAGTCTTGCACTGGTTGACAGAAAACGAAATTGACATTCTCGCCCTTCAGGAAATAAAATGCAGGACCAATGCTTTTCCGGCAGAGGTTTTTATGGAGCACGGGTATTTTTGTGCTGCCCACGGCCTTGGTGGCCGAGAGGGCGTGGCAATAGTAAGTAAATCAGAGCCACAAGACATAACAACAGACGTGGAAGGGATTCCCGGATATGATGACCGGAATACAGGTAAACAGGATAAATCAGATGTACAAGCACGCATCATTGCAGCAACTGTTGGGGGTGTAAGGCTGTACAGTGTGTACGTTCCAAACGGTAGGGATGTACACAGCCCACATTACCTATACAAGCTCGACTGGCTTGAAGGGTTCGCGACTCATATTCGAGGGGTGATAAACACCGAGCCGAATCTGGTGATTGCCGGGGATTTTAACATCGTACTATTTGATAGTGATAGCAACGACCCTCGCGTACAGACAGACACTGATGTATTTCGCACACCACATGAGCGGCAGGCATTCTACAACCTGCTTGATTTGGGCCTTAGGGACCTTGTAAGGCCAACAGAACCAGAGGGCTTCACTTTCTGGGACTATCGAGCGGGGCGTTTTCAGAAAAATGAAGGCCTAAGAATAGACCATATACTGGGAACCGACCCAATTGCGAACAGCGTAAGGTTTGCAAAAATACATCACGAGCAACGAAAAGGAGATGAGGGTAAAACTCCAAGCGATCATGTGCCCGTTATGATCGAGCTGCGTTAGTTTTATCTGCTTCAAGGCAGGCCTTGGGAGGATTCTCCCGCTTCTTAATGACAAGCCTTCCGGAAAAGAGAGGCGTTATGACAAAATGTCGCAGACCGAGCGCAAAGAGCAAAACGGCCATCGCAACATCCCTCGCGGGGATAACCGGGGGAGTGATAAGAGAGGAGACAAGTAGCGCAATCCAAAGGATTAAACTAATCCACAGAAGCCCTGTCGCGCTAAGCGCCAGGGCCCTTAGCGACCTGTACTGCAATAAATATCCCCGAAAATACGCAACGCGTAGACCAAGCCACAAGTAAATCTCAAGAAAAATATGAATTGCAAGAAAAATAAACGCAAATCCATTTAGTCGGAGTGTAACAAGGCCTGTCAAGAACGCGACTTTGTCTTGATACGGATCCAGGGGGCCAAAAAAGGCGAATAATAGCCAGAAAGAAAAAGATAGTAAAACCGCGATAAGCGATGGGGTAATAGCCCTTGGCGGCGCGTCAACTATCTTTTTTACAAGAGAAACAAATGTCGCATGAACTTTTAGAAGATTTACCAATAAATGTGTGGTCCGAGCCGGAAGGTCAGGAAGACTCCTAAAAAAGGCTAACAATATACACGGAATTTGCTCGATGCAATAAAAAGCAGTTATCAGTGAAACCTTAAGTAGATTGGGTGCAATGCAGGCAGTATTTCTGAAAAAACGCCCGCGAGGGCAGAACAAACGCAATGCATTTCGGCCCTTTCCGGAAGCATCTGATACGCGACGCAGATTACTCAGGAGCACACCTGGGCATTCACAGCGCCCCCAGACAGGTCAAAAGACGCAGTCTGTCCGTCATGTATAAGACCCTCTATAATCAACTTTGCAAGTCTATCTTCTATCTCACGCTGAATAAGCCTCCTCAATGGCCGCGCGCCGTAAATCACGTCATAGCCGCTCTTTGACAGCCAACGCCTTAAATCCTCACTGACTGTCACAACAATCCGCCTATCCTTGATCCGCTTATTCAGGGATTCTATATTCAGGTCAACAATTTGACAAATATCACTTTGCGACAATGGCTCAAAAATAACAATTTCATCGAGTCTGTTCAAAAATTCTGGACGAAAGGTTCTGCGAACCTCATCATTAACATACTCGTGCGCTGTAGTAGCCTCAAGGGAAATGTCTGATAGGTAACGCGAGCCTATATTAGAAGTTAAAACTATAATCGTGTTTCTAAAGTCAACAGTGCGACCATGAGAGTCTGTTAGGCGTCCTTCATCCAGAACCTGCAGTAGGATATCAAAAACCTCAGGATGCGCTTTTTCTGCTTCATCAAACAATACAACTGAATATGGCCGCCGCCTAACAGACTCAGTAAGCTGTCCAGCGCTTTCATGACCGATATACCCCGGGGGAGCGCCAATAAGACGTGAGATAGAGAATTTTTCTGAATACTCCGACATGTCAATTCTTACAATTTCACCATCGTATAACAAAGATGCTAAAGCTTTAACCAGTTGTGTTTTTCCAACCCCCGTTGGGCCGAGAAATAAAAAAGTTCCGGAAGGTCGGTTTGGATCCGACAGTCCCGCGCGCGAACGCCGTACTGCATCCGCAATAACACCTATGGCTACCTTCTGGGCTATAACAGATTTGGACAAATCCTCCTCAAGATGCAGCAGCTGTTTGGCATCTTTTTGCATAAGCTTTTTTACAGGAATACCTGTCCATCCCTCAACAACAGACGCAATATCTTCCGGCATTACCTGGTCACTGACAAGCGGGGCAGAGTCCTGTTCTTCCAACTTCTCCGCCAAATTTTTCTGCAATTGTGGAATTGTTGCATAAAGAAGTCGTGATGCATCTTCAAGGCGACCCTCGCGCTGGGCAATATCTGCAGATTGTTTCGCAATATCAATCTGCTCCTTCAAAGCGCCAATCTGATTCAGACGCGCCCTCTCGGAGTTCCAGCTTGCCTGTAATGTATTCAACATTTCTTGCTTGCCAGAAAGTTGGTTAGTTATAGATCTTAGACGTTGTTCACTCGTAGGGTCATTCTCACTCTTTAATGCCAACTCCTCGAGTCGCAACCGATCAACCTCCCTACGAAGCTGATCAAGCTCAACCGGTGATGAATCAATTTCCATGCGCAATGAACTGGCTGCCTCGTCGAGCAAGTCGATTGCCTTATCAGGAAGTTGCCTGCCCGTTATATATCGACTCGACAACTCAACGGCAGTCACAAGTGCTGTGTCGGATATACTCACTTTATGATGAGCCTCGTAACGCTCTTTCAAGCCCCGCATAATCGCTATGCAGTCTTCAAGATTTGGCTCACCAACAAACACTTGCTGGAATCGTCTTTCCAGTGCAGGGTCTTTTTCCAAATGCTCACGATATTCATCCAGAGTGGTCGCGCCAATAAGCCTGAGTTCCCCTCGAGCCAAAAGGGGTTTTAGCATATTACCCGCCGCAATTGCACCTTCTGCTGCGCCGGCACTCATAAGTGTGTGAACCTCATCTATGAAGATTATTACCTTAGACTTTTGTATCTCTTCCAAAAGATTTTTGACACGTTTCTCGAACTCTCCCCTGTAAGATGCACCAGCAAGCAGGGCCGATAAATCGAGACTAACTATTTCCTTGTTCCGCAAACTCTCAGGAACATCCCCTGCAACAATACGCTGCGCAAGGCCCTCAACTATAGCAGTTTTACCAACACCTGCTGACCCTATCAGAACGGGGTTATTCTTAGTTCGCCTGGAGAGAATCTGACACACCCGCCGGATCTCTGCATCGCGGCCTATCACCGGATCGAGCTTGTTTGTTGCCGCAGTCTTTGTGAGGTTCGTGCCGTACTTGTCTAATTCAGACTGTGATTCAGACATGAAACTCCCGCCACACAATAAGGGCCTTTCCCCGCTTTATCCTTGTGCCGTATTCTAAAGTTACTATCTCCTGACCCGCCGCAAAAATTCTTCCCTGACGATCATTTTTCAGTTTTTGCCTCAGAAGGTGATTTTCAGCCTTCAGCGAAGCAAGTTCTTTCTCAAGACGTGCTATATGCTTTATTCCCTCCAGGGTCAGGCCAGAGGATACCATACTGGAAATTGCACGAAGCCCCTCAACATCCTGAGCGGTATAGCGCCTGTCTCCACCAAGAGTACGTTTCGGGGACAAGAGCCCAAGGCGGTCGAGTTTTCTAAGTGTCTGTGGGTGCATGCCCGATAGGGCTGCCGCTACTGTTACAGTAAAGAATTGAGGAGTACCCATTTCATACCTTAAGGGTCAGAGTCTCTAACGCATTCCAGCACATCACGTCTTGGATTATCTCCAGCAGTCTTTGCAGCAAGCTGCTCAATAATCTTTCTGACATCATCAGTATTTTTCGGTGGCACAATCTGCACAACAGCCAGGAGATCTCCTGGCTGTTGTGCAGATTGAACACCACGGCCCTTTATTCTGAGAGTCATACCACTGAGCGTACCAGGCTGAATTTTTATCTTTACCGTCTGTTTTTGCATAGTCGGAACTTCTATAACAGCCCCACTAAATGCTTCAACAAACGTTATTGGAAGATTCATGCGCAAATCTTTTCCATCAAGTTCAAAAACAGGATGGGGTCTTATATTTACGGTTACAATGAGATCTCCGCTCGGGCCACCATATGGTGATGGCGCCCCTTTTCCCCTAACACGAAAGCGTTCACCGTTACCTATTCCACTCGGTATTTTCACCCTTAAAGTCTCACCAGAAGAAAGTTGCATATTCACATAATCACCGAGAACAATCGATTCTAAGGATACCTTCACGGAAGCCGCAATATCACCACCTGACGGGGCAAAATGGCTTCTATGGCCCGTGAAGAGATTACTGAATATATCACCAAAATCACCGGTCGTAAACGCGCCCTTTTGATTCCGTAATTGGTCATATTCCTCTCGCTGTACCGGATCGGAAAGGACTGTGTACGCTTCACTTATTTCTTTGAAACGAGCCTCGGCCTCTTTAGACCCCGGATTCGAGTCTGGATGATATCTACGGGCAAGTTTGCGATATGCTTTGCTAATCTGACTCCCGCTTACCCCGCTATCAACATCAAGAACCGCATAAAAGTCCTTCTCAAGCCAGTCTTGACTAACCATTCGGAACCTGTACAACAACTTTTGCAGCCCTGATCACAGTTTCACCCAAGCAATATCCAGCTTCGATAACATCCTGCACCGTCTCAGTTTGAACGTCTGGGCTTGGGTTCTGAAATAATGCTTCATGCAGCTCAGGGTTGAACGGATCACCCGGATTTCCAAAAGCTGTCAGACCAATTTTTTCCATGGCAGAGCGTAATTTAGTTACAACAGCCTTGAATGGATCGTCCAGGGTGCTATGTTTTTCAATGCGCGCAAAATCATCTAAAACAGGTAGGATCACACGTATGACCTCACTTCTAGTGCGATCTCTTTCAATCTCAGCTTGTTTGGCGCGTGCCATGCGGAAATTGTGAAATGCCGCGCGTTCACGGGCCAAATCATCTTTCAACTTTTCAAGCTGTTCAAGCTCCCCTTGCTCCGCATCGGCAGTGGGTATCTCGTCAGCTGATTCAGTGTGATCACTGCCACTAGCGTGATCACTTTCACTAGCCGAGCGAATATCTGAGCTGTGTGTTTCTTCTGACTCTTCCATGCGCTCAGTCTCGTTTGACTTAGTCACAATCGCTCCTGTTTAAGAGTTTCACTATTTAGATGATCCCGAATCCTCATCAACAACCTCTGCATCAACTACCTGTTCCTTTGGATCATCTTTCGTAGTCTCATATACAGACTGAGCAAACTTCTGCTGACTTGCCAGCAGCTTATCCGTTCCAGCCTTGATAAGGTCGTGATCATCAGCCTGTATTGCACTTTTGAGGCTGTCTATGTCAGCTTGCAATTCCTTTTTTGCCTCCTCGTTGACCTTTGCATTATCGCCTATTAGTTTCTCCGCAGTGTAAACCATTTGCTCTGCCTGGTTTTTTTGATCAACCCTTGCGCGGCGATTCTTATCTTCTGCCGCGTGCTCCTCGGCTTCCTTGATCATGCGGTCGATTTCATCCTGACTCAGACCAGACCCACCCGTTATGGTCATAGACTGCTCTTTTCCTGTTCCCTTATCCTTTGCAGAAACATGTACTATTCCATTGGCATCGATATCAAAAGTTACTTCGATCTGTGGAAGTCCACGCGGGGCGGGCGCTATTCCTGTTAGTTCAAATGTGCCCAGATTCTTATTGTCCTGAGTCAACTCTCTTTCACCCTGAAAAACCTGTATTGAGACTGAGGGTTGATTATCTTCCGCAGTTGTAAATACTTCACTTCGCTTAGTTGGAATGGCTGTGTTTCTCTCAATTAGTTTTGTCATAATCCCACCCTTGGTTTCAATTCCCAGACTCAAAGGGGTTACATCTATCAAGAGGACATCTTTCCGCTCCCCGCGCAAAACCCCAGCCTGGAGCGCGGCACCAACAGCAACCACTTCATCTGGATTAACGCCCTTATTCGGCTCCTTACCCGTCTCCCTTTTAACGAGATCGGATACAGCAGGCATACGAGTCGAGCCGCCTACCAGAACGACATGTGAGATTTTATCTACCGAGACCCCGGCTTCTTTTAGAACATCACGGAAGGGGTTCTTAGTTCTCTCCAAAAGATCCTCAGTCATTTTCTCAAACTGAGCTCTGGTAATTGTCGTGTCCATATTCACAGGACCGGACTCCGTAAGAGATATGTACGGCAACTGGATATTAGCACTGGTTGCACTCGAAAGCTCCTTCTTGGCCTGTTCAGAAGCTTCCCTTAAGCGCTGCATGGCAATTTTGTCTGAGGATAAATCTACCCCAGTGGTTTTCCTAAAGTCATCTACAAGCCAGTCAATAATCCTCTGATCCCAGTCGTCACCTCCGAGGCGATTATCGCCTGAAGTCGCTCTAACCTGTATCGTCGAAAAATCATCATCTTTACCAACCTCTAGGAGTGAAACGTCAAATGTTCCACCACCCAGGTCAAAAACAAGAATAAGTTCATCTTCCTTACCCTTGTCAAGACCATAAGCAAGTGCCGCCGCAGTTGGTTCATTGATTATACGAAGGACGTTAAGTCCAGCGATCTCTCCAGCCTCTTTGGTGGCTTGACGTTCTGCGTCATTAAAATAGGCAGGCACAGTTATTACTGCATCGGTAACTTTTTCGCCAAGGTACTGCTCTGCATCTCGCTTCAGTTTGGATAGTATGCGTGCAGAAATCTCTTGGGGAGTATATTTCTTATCTCCGATTTGTTTTGTCCAGTCTGTGCCAATATGCCGTTTGACGCTCGATATAGTGTTATCAACGTTTGTAACGGCCTGCCGCTTAGCTGTGTCCCCAACAAGAACTTCGCCATCACGCGAAAACGCAACAACAGACGGGGTTGTACGCAAGCCTTCAGCGTTAGCAATAACGTTTGGCTCACCGCCTTCGAGAACAGCCACAACAGAATTCGTTGTTCCCAAATCAATCCCAACAGCTCTTGACATGTTTCTCCTTGCTAAAAATTTGTTTCACAAAACCTGTGTATACTCCTCGTGATACAAGATGCAAAGTCCGGCGATTTTGAAATTTGCCTGTAACATGAGTCGATATGACTCAATTATTACATCTTGAGTCATTACATGTCAAGTTTTAGTAGATATTTTTTAGAGCTTACAATAGCCTATTCTTTTTCAAGAATGAGGTCGTAAAGCTTTCTGTGGAACATACGGTGAAGATAACAGGGGAACATAAAGATCTTTATAGAGGCTCTTTTCGTGACACACCCGACGAAAAAATAATGCGCAAGGCCCTCTGTCTTGCACATGCCGCTGGTGAAAAGGGCGAAATCCCAGTTGGGGCGGTGATTGCCGATGTGAACGGCAAAACAATAGCTGAAGGATTCAACAAAAGGGAGGAAAGCAAGGACCCAACCGATCACGCGGAGATAATTGCTATAAGAAAAGCGAGCCAAATGCTTAAAGACTGGAGATTGTCCGGGCTAACGCTATTCGTAACTATGGAGCCATGCACGATGTGTGCTGGGGCCATTGTTACGTCGCGAATTAGTAGAGTCGTTTTTGGGGCATTCAATAACAAAACAGGTTCAGTCGGTAGCAGGATTGACATTCTGAGAGATGAGATATTAAACACAAATATTGAGGTTGTATCAGGGGTTCTTATTTCAGAGTGTGAAGGTGTTTTGGCAAAGTTTTTTGCAGATTTGAGATAGGTGCTTCCCTTAGGTTTGGAGGGCTGATCTTGTTGAGAATGACCCTAAGGCGTTTATCCATGGAAAACCGAACTTAGGCATAATCTGATACAGCTCACGGAAAGGAAATAGAAGTGCTCCGTTCGTTGCCGCAGAGCAAACCCCTCGATGACCTGATAGGAAGGACTATAGCGGTCATAGGTCTGGGCACTATGGGTGCTGCTATTGCCGAAGGAATTGCTCGCGCACGCAAAGCAATGAACGAAGAAATTCCCCGAGGGCAATTCTATTGCACAAAAAGGGAATACAAATTTGAACGCAATTCGGTTATTACATCTGAATCGGTTGTCCTTTACATTCAGGATGATCCCGACGCAAACATAACGGTCACACAGCGGTCAGATCTTATAATCATTGCAGTAAGGCCTGAACACATTAAGCATGTTCTGAACTCGATAAGTCCTGCATTAGACAGAAAGAAACTAATAGTCAGTCTTGCAAAAGATGTAAATCTTTCCAATCTTGCAGCTATGCTGCCCTCCGGGACTGCGATTGTGCGATGTGCAACAAATTTACCGATTACGGTAAGGCACGGTTTTACCGGACTGTCGTGCAATAAACATGTACTGCCCTCAGATGTAAAGGCCGTATACACGTTATTTGAATTGCTTGGGCGCTGCACAATGCTATCCGAGGAGCATCTAACCATTGTGTCCGCCATCACCGGATTCTATCCTGTGTATATGCTGTACATGCTAACAAAAATAAAAGAAGCGACAGAGAAACTTGGCCTGCCAAGGGATATATCACAAGCCGCGGTTGAGACCGCATGGATCGGATATGCGCAGGTTGTGTTAAAACACAAGACAACAGCAAAGGGCTTGTTACGTCTTATTCCAAGAGGGCCAAGAAGTGCTGTAGTAAAGTGCTTAGATAGAACAGATCTCGGCAGCGTGACATACAAGGTGCTTTTGGCGAGCATTGAGCAAGACAGCGAGCTGCTTGATGGAATCATTGACCAATGATTGACCGGCATGTACGACAATTTATGAAGCCTCTTGACGGGACTTCTCGGGCAGAATATTAAGTTACAGGGTCGCAAAGTCTGCTACCATAGCAAAGCTCGGGAACACGAAAAGGCTTTATGGGATCGGTTGTTAAAAAGCGTCGCAAGCGGATGTCTAAGAAGAAACATCGTAAGCTCTTGCGTAAAACTCGCTGGCAGAGACGGAAGTAGCTAGTGCAGGATCGAGCTTCCGGAGAGATATCGTCGGCTCCAAGAATCCTGTCCGGCTCTGATATCCTATCCTCTCCCTGTTTCACGGATACTAGCACGACAAATCCTGCTGTTCAGGTCTGGATAACTCTTTTGGGCCGCAGAGGGTGCTGCCTGTGCGATGAAGCGCTTTTGGAAGTTGTGTCGGTTATTGAACGTCTAAAGCAGAGCTATATTGTCAGTGAAATGCTTGGCAACGTGGATGACTGGATCAGGGTTGTGCAGCGTGATATCGAAGAAAATCAAGATTTGAAGGCAAGGTTTCATCAGGAAATACCGGTTCTATTCCTGAATGGTCGACAAAACTGCTACTGGAAAGTCAATCGCGAGCGGCTGTTTGCCGATATTCTCAAGGCTATGAAGGCCCAAAAGGCGCTTGATGAGATCCGTATTGAACTTATAAAGGCAACGAGGGGTCCTTCGTCAACAGGACCTAGTAAGAGGAAATTCAAGCGAAAGCGTAAGTGATCTTAAGCCCGCGCTATGCCTCACGGCAAAAGCCTGTTGGGACCCCTAAACAGAAAAGTGCTCTCTTTAATGCTTCCCAAACGCAAGAGTGCCATGATTATCCTTGCAAGCCCAGCACCGAACCCACCGTGGGGTGGCATGCCATAGCGAAAAAAATCGAGATAATACCCAAGCTCTGAGAGATCCAACCCTTTTTCTCGCGCTTGGTCTACTAGGACATCATATCTGTGCTCACGCTGCGCACCGGTGGCTATTTCAATTCCCCTAAACAGAAGGTCATAACTTTTTGTTATATTTTCATTTTCTCGCATATGGTAGAAAGGCCTTACAGAAACCGGATAGTTAGTAACAAATACAAAATCTGACGCGTGATTATCTAATGCCCATTTTCCGACTCGTCGCTCTGCCTCTGGATCAAGATCATGTCTTTGTGAAATATGACCTGACCTGGCAGAGATGTTGAGTGCTTGCTCAAGCGTAACCCGGACGAAGGGACGTTTGGGTGGGCAGAGATTCAAACCAAACACTCCCCTAATTTCCTCTGAGTGCCTCTCCAAAACGTCGCATATAGAATATGTCAAAAGCTCTTCTTGCATATTCATTACATCCTCGTGGCTTTCTATCCAACTGAGCTCGGAGTCGATGCTCGTATATTCAGTTGCATGGCGACTCGTAAAAGATGGGTCAGCACGATAAACAGGTGCAATTTCAAACACCTTGCCAAACCCGGCAGCTTGGGACATTTGTTTGAAAAACTGAGGACTCTGGGCAAGATAACCGATCCTGTCAAAATATTTGAGACTGAATAACTCTGCTCGAGACTCGCTTGATGATGCCATTAGTTTGGGTGTATTGATTTCAATAAAACCATTTCTAACCCACCAAGTACGAAGCGCATGTAAAAAGTATGTCTGGATGCGAAAAATTAAATTATTGCGCTCATTCCTCAGGTCGAGAAAGCGCCAGTCAAGTCTTTTATCAATCGACGAATCGTGGGCAATAGGGCTCGGCAAGGCCGTACTAACAACATCGAGATTGTTGATTTCAACTTCCAGCCCGCGGAGCTTAACGCGTTCATTATGCTTCAGAACACCAGAAGCCCTTACAAAAGATCCGATAGATAGCGATGAAATTTTCTCTGCAATACAGTCGCTCTTACCGCTCCGCACGTATAACAGCTGGAGAGGCGCCCCAGACTCGTCGCGTATTATGACGAACTGAATATTTTTCTGGTCACGCACGGCTTCAACCCACCCGCGCACCTGGACCGCCTGTGAGGACTGATACTGCGATAAATGAGCAATCAAAACACTTGGCATCTCTGAAGACCAACTCGAATTTACTATCTCTCTGTCACACACCTACGAAATACTACCCTAGACTTGTATAAGTGACCATGATTCACTTAGTCCGCCACGCGCAAGTAAACAATCCAACCGGCATTCTGTACGGGAGGCTCCCTAACTATCGCATAACCGAATCTGGTGAATGTGACGCGAGAAGGGTTGCCGATTTTTTTTCTTCACGGAAGGTATCTGCGCTCTACGCATCTCCGCTCCTGAGAACTCAATTGTCTGCAAAACCTATTTCAGAGGCTTTGAATCTGGAGATAAAAACGGACAATAGATTGATTGAGCCGTATAGCTATTTTGAGGGCAAAATCGTCAGTGGTTCAAACAGTGCTCTTCGGTCACCACGCTATTGGCACTTATTACGAAATCCTGTCCGTCCGAGCTGGGGTGAGCCTTACGAGAGTATTCTGTCAAGAATGCTCTCAATTATCTCCGAGGCAAAGGATAGCGAGCATGATGTTGTAATGGTCACCCATCAGCTTCCCATTTGGATAGTGCATTTGCATCAACTTGCAAAGCCGTTATTCCACAATCCGAAGACCCGCAGATGCACAGTTTCCAGTATCACTAGCTTCGAGTATAGAGATGATAGCCTGGTTGAAGCGGGTTATGTCGAGTGTGGATTAAAGTGTGCGACGAATAAATAGCAGGCGTAATGAGTATCGACCTCGGCATCCGGCCAGTTTGTGTCTTTCGGGTAATCCCCGGAATTGTGTCCTGTTTTCTGTATCGCTTCTGTTGGTTCTTTCTTCGGTAATTTTGTCTGGGTGTTTTTATTCCGACACACAGACCCAGACAGACTCTGGTGAATATCTTGCCGGGGTGGTAAAGGTTGTAGCCCCAGAGAATCGTGTCACACGGGTTAAATTCTCCGAAAAGGCTATTGATCCAGATGGACAGGAGAGCACTTATAATTCCGTTTCATACGCAGGAAAGGTGCAAGTAGTAAATTTCTGGTATGCCGCATGCCCTCCGTGTCGTGAAGAGGCGCCAATTCTGGAGGAGGTGTGGAGCGAATTCAAAACTCAAAATGTTCAGTTTATCGGCGTCAATATTCGTGATAATGCAGATGTCATAAAGGCATTTGCGAGAAAATTTAAAATCACTTTTCCATCAATCATAGATGTGCAAAACGCGTCTGTGCGGCTTGCATTTGCTGGGCAAATTCCCCCGAATGGGGTGCCAGTTACGTACGTGCTGGATAAAAAAGGGTTTATAGCAGTCAGAATCCTTGGGAGGATTACTTCAAAGAGTATCCTTACAACCTTGATACGTGATGTGTCAGCTGAGACAGATAAAAAAACCTATGGTACCTGATACTGGCGACATTGAAGTCTATGATGTATGTGTGTTAGGCAAGGAGAATAGAGAATCAACACCCAACGGCAGCGCGCGTTACGCGGAGTCAGAACATCTTTGCTAATTGTTTGGCCGCAAGGTTATAAGAGTGTTGTGATTAGTCAATTTGATTTTACCTTCTGTCTCGCCTCAGCCTCATCAAGCCTGGTATTCACAGAGCGACTTGCAGGAAAGCAGTAAACGTGAATCCGGAAGATATCGCCGTATCCGGCAGTGTGGCTGTTGCCGCCTTTATAGCGGCCCTTGCCGGTCTTCTCTCTCTTGCTTCTCCATGCATCTTGCCTGTTGTGACAGGATACATTGGTGCAATAAGCTCTTCAAATAAACCGATTTCAACAGCGATTTATTTCGCATTTGGAGTCAGTTCCGTTTTTATATCTCTAAACACCTTCAGTGGAGCTACAGGATATTTTCTGGTCAGATACCAAGAAATAATTATCCGCCTATCAGGTGTTGTCATATTCATCATGGGCTTAATTTATATGGGGGTTATCAAAACAAAGTTCTTAATAAAACCTGCCGTGCAGAGAACGAATCCCTTTCTGCTTGGCCTGTTATTCAGCGTTGGCTGGACCCCGTGCATGGGGCCAGTCTTAGTGGCTGTGAATGCGTTATCTCTGTCGGGTAACAATTCTTCCGTTTGGAGGGGTTTTCTACTTGGGGTTTTCTACTGTATTGGTTTGGGCCTAGCGTTTCTGCTGATTGCAACGGGTTGGAATGCACTTAAGTTTTTATATCGCTACACAAAAATAATTAATATTTTTGGCGGACTGCTACTCCTGATAACCGGAATTTTCATGCTGACAGGTGTGTGGGCTATCCTGATGCACTTAATCCAGGAATCATTCGGCTACGATGCTCCGCTCTAGTCTCTGGCTTTGGAGGCAACTCACAAGTATGAGGGTTGCGCTGATTCTGTTGCTAATGCTTGCGTTGGCAGCTGTACCCGGTTCCCTCATACCGCAAACAGACTCTGACCCAAACGGGGTTGCGCGTTTCAAAAAGAACAATCCTGAGCTTATTGGCATAGTAAATTTTCTTCAATTATTCGACGTCTATAGTTCGGTTTGGTTCTCAAGTATATACATTCTGCTTTTTGTGTCGCTTATAGGGTGCATAGTGGCAAGAACGGGGGTGTATATAAAAACCTTAAAGATACCCCCGGGAAAGACTCCGAAACGGCTCGACAGAATGCCCGTCTTTCACCAATACCGGTACACCGTCACACACTCCACAGAATGTCATCGCGGGAGGGCTGAATCCCATGAGTCGGAGTCTCAGGTATGTCATTGTCATCAGACGTCCACCCTAATCCTGGAGATCGCCAAGAAAGTTTTGAAAAAATCCCTGCACAGGGTGTCAGTGTATGGCAATAGCGTTTCTGCTGAAAAAGGGTATTTCAAGGAAGTTGCAAACCTTACCTTTCATATGGCCCTACTATTGCTAGTCATCCTGGTTGGCTTTGGTGGCTTATACGGATTTAGAGGCCAGCGCATAGTAACTGTTGGCAACAGTTTTGCAAACATAATCGGGGACTTTGACACATTGCATCCTGGACGACTATTCGATGGTTCACTACTGCCAAAGTACCGAATGGTACTGGATAAATTTACCGTGCAATATAGCCAAGATACGAGAGATATAAACAAATTTGGCGCCCCGCTTGACTATCAGGCTCATGTTTCAGTTATCTGGCAAAACGGGAATACAGAGAGAAAGATAATAAGAGTAAACGATCCCTTGCGGATCGGTAGTGAAAATATTTATCTCCTTGGTAAGGGATATGCGCCTCGTATACGTGTGCGTAATACCTCAGGTAAAGTCGTTTTCGATGAGCAGGTGCCATTTATCCCCCAGGATAGAAATATGACAAGCCTCGGGGTGATAAAAATACACCAGGGGCTAGCGCAGCAGCTCGGTATGATCGGTTTCTTTTACCCCACACAAGGGGCAAAGACAATGCCGTTTTTCTCGATATATCCAGATTTGACGTATCCAGTTCTGACCCTAAATATCTATGAGGGAAAACTAAGCGAGGGGGACTCCGTATATACCCTTAATACAGATTCGCTAAAAGAAATTGCTGGAGGCAACAGCGGTAAAAAGTCTATAACCCTTATGCCTGGACAGTCAGATAAACTACCGGGCGATCTTGGCAGAATTGAGTTTGTTAACATAGCTCCGGACCCATACGGATATAAAAACTCTGTTGCGCGTTTTGTTGGGCTTGATATTCACTTTGCACCTTTCAATGGATACATATTTCTTGCGGCTCTTTTAGCACTTGGATCGCTCGTTCCGGCGTTATTTATACAAAGACGGAGATTGTGGGTTCGCGTTGCTAACAATGCCGTAGAGATTGCTGGACTAACAAGGGGTGATGAGGCAATTCCAGATAAATTTGTGAAGGCATTTATGGGCAAATTTCTCGCTCAGCTAGAATCAGCAAATGTTAGACTTAGGGGGTCGCATACTGGATAGGTTTTTATGGATTTTGATCGTTATTCCCTGTTTTTTTTGGCCTCTGCTCTCCCTATTTACACCCTTGGCTTTATTGCCTACACTGTCGCGTTTGTCCAGTCGATAGCTGGGGTTTCATCTCATTCCGGTATTGGTAATTCGCCTGATACACGTACGCATAACACCGGTGTGGCTTATGGTGACGCAAATAAGGTAGGCACTCTTGTTAAAGTTGCAAATCTATTTGGCAAGACTCATAAACTGTTTAGAGTCGCAACTGTTCTGAGTTTTATCGGGGTCGTCTTGCACGGCACATCCGTCATTCTAAGAGGTATTGCGGCCGGTAGAGTGCCTTGGGCGAATATGTATGAATTTGCCCTCACGAGCACATTTGTTTGCGTTCTTGTCTTTCTTTCAGTTGCAAGAAAGGTGGATCTCAATTTCCTTGCTCCATTTTTTTTCGGATTAATCGTTATTTTTCTCGGTTCCGGATTGACTCTAGTGTATGTACCGATCTCACCGCTTCCACCAGCTTTACACTCATATTGGCTGATAATACATATACTTGTCGCCATACTTGCAACAGGGTTTTTTATGCTCGGTGCACTTCTGAGTGGGCTGCAACTGTCCAGAAATGTTTTCTTCGCACAGTCTAGGCTCATACCGAATGTGGATTTTCTGGAAAATATAGCATATAAGCTAAACGTAATTGGGTTTGTATTCTGGAGTTTTACACTTGTTGCAGGTGCGATATGGGCAGAAAAGGCCTGGGGAAGATTCTGGGGATGGGACACAAAAGAAATATGGACCTTCATCATCTGGATTCTTTACGCGGCCTACATACACGCCAGGGCAACGGCAGGATGGAGGGGAACTCGTTCCTCTGTGCTCTCCTTGATAGGATTTACAACGATTATATTCAACTTTACAATCGTGAATGTGTTCTTCTCTGGATTACACAGCTACTCTGGCCTATGAAGCAGCCTTGAGACTCTCCTTGAACTTACGTATCATATCTTCCAGAGACTCTGTTGCATAGGAGTTAACAGGAGCTGGATGGGTAACCCAGGTAGGTGTCCAGTCACCCGGTGACCATTTCTTGGTTGGACTACATGGAGCAGCAGCTTCCCTCTTAGGACGCTTATTCTTACCTGTAACATGCAGGTTATATACAGCACCAGCAACGGGGAACTGATACTGACCCTGGGCAACATAGGGATACACAGAACCAACCAGCGCACCATTGGTAGGATTCATGAATAAATAGGCAGGCACTCGATTAGTTCCAGGCTTTGTTGCATAAGACACATATGTTGGAAATGAATAGGTTCCGGTAGGAAGAGGACTAAGACTTACAGTTTGACCACGCGATACTGTCCTATTTATGGTATATGGGGTGTAAAACACACCAACCAGTTCACCTGTTGGTCCGTCATAAGTGGCATACAGATCAGCTGTTGTAAATGGCACATGCCAGGTTGGGTCATAGGCAGGAGCGGCCCATGCAGCTGCGATAGTTCCCTTACTGATTTCAGAGGAAGCAGTAAGGTATGCAGTCATGAGCGGAACAACTGTCGATAATCCTCCAGAGGAGAGATGCACAAATACATTCGTCTGAATACCATTGGTAAGAGGCACTGTAACAGTTATATCCCCAGAGTTAGAGGCATAGAAGGTTGTATCGGTCGTAAAGGATGCCGATAGAGATGAATATGCATTCAGAAGATCACGAAATGTTGCTGAGGACCCGTCAAATATGGCATACATACCACCTGTTGTAAATGGCACATGCCAGGTTGGGTCATAGGCAGGAAGGACCCAGGCAATCCGTATGGTTCCCTTGCTTGGGGTTGTTGTAAAGAATGCACCGATGGTGGGGAAGGTATAGGTGAATGTGCCAGATACAAGATATACAAATACATCCGTCTGAATACCATTGGTAAGAGGCACATTAAGGTCAATGGAAGACAAAGGTGCTGTTATCCAAACCGTAGTGGAGAACCCAACTGTCTTGGATGATGTTGGGAAGTATGCACCACCACGCAGGAGAGGTTTTGTGTCAAAGGTTTTTCCTGTTATAGCACTAAAGGATTTCTTTGTTGGACTCTCTAACTGTGACTTAAACTTACGTATCATATCTTCCAGAGACTCTGTTGCGTAGGAGTCAACAGGAGTTGGATGGGTAACCCAGGTAGGTGTCCAGTCACCCGGTGACCATTTCTTGGTTGGACCACATGGAGAGGGAGGAATGGGTGCTGTGGTGTCAGGAGGAACAGACCAGGTGTATGAGGATGATATATAAGAGGAAGCCTTCCAGCTTGGATTTGTCACACGAATGGCCATATCCTCTAGAGATTCTGTTGCATAGGTAGGGGAATAGGTCTGAGCAGCACAGACACCAGTATTAGTCACAGGTGTCACATCTCTCTTGCGGGGCTTCTTAGGAGGATCAAGATGAATTTGTCTATATTGTGTATCTATTGCATAGGTGATATGGGTGGTTGTGTCTCTGTTTATGGCTATGGCTGTTATGGGAGATGTTGGTAGGGATGAGAGATGTATCTGTCCGGTGTATCTATCTATGGTTATGTCTTTGTTTGGGTGTGTTAGAGAGAAGGTGTATCTGGAGTTTCTGAGTGATGGTATGTCTGAGAGATATGTGTTATCTATCTGTTTGTGTATGGGAACAGTTATCTTTGGTTTCTCTGTTACATGTATGTCAAAGAAGAAGATGTTACGGGTTGTTAGGAGAGCTATGAGATTGGTTGTTGTCTTTGTTATGGAGATTACTTTCTCATCTCCGTATGGGGTTGCTATGTCTGTATGAGGGAAGGTTAGGAAAGATGATGGATCTGCTTTCTTATCTGTGTAATAGAGAGATATATGTGTGTTGGTTATATATGGGACATATAGGTATGAGGATGTATCTGTGTATGGGACATATATATGTGTCTGTGGTTGGGGTAAGAGAGATGGGGTGCAGGACAGGGTTTGTTTTGTACTGCTTGTAACAGGATCTATTAGGAGAGATACATTTGTGTTAGTTGTTACACATACTTCTTGTGTATTTGTATTACTTACTCTTGTGTATTTGGTATTAGATGAAACAGATGTAGATGAAACAGATGATAGGAGGGATAGAGCAGGAGGTGTCTGTCTGGCAAAGGCTGTTTCATATTGTAGGGATGATAGGAGGAGAAGAAGGGCCACGCGGGCCAAAACGCGACAAGGTGTCACCGAGCCTAGTATCTTTCCATTCATCAATTTAACTAATCACCCCATTCCCTCTTAAATAACCGGTGACAAGCATAGCAAACCTCATTGCATGACGCAATCCATAAATACTAGAACACCAGTGTTACCCGTGTCTTGTCCTCAACAGAGTTCTATTGCTCACAATCATTGACATGATACTCGTTACAGTGTATGTGAGAACGAACACTGATCCCATAACCAAGACAATCACCGATCCCGGTGGTAAGTCAAATGTGTAGCTTATGTAAACACCAGCTACAGAAGTTGTAACAGCCATGACGGGAGATATGATAAACATTCTTGATATTTTTCTGCTAAGCAGACTTGCCGAGACGCCCGGTATGACCAACATAGCAACAACAAGAACCACACCGACTTGCTGCTGGATAGGCATAGCTTTTCCAGTCATAACATGCATCTAAAACTTCATACTGCAGAGTAAAAAGCACTGGGAGTAAAAAGCACTGTAGGCATTAACAAGTGTTGTTACTGCGGTGGGACGGTGCCGGGTGGGACGGTGCCGGGTGGGAAGCGGTGGCAAATGTGACCTGCAAGGGTGACTGGCAAAGCTGATAAGGGTGGCAGCAATAAACTGCAACAGCACCAAGGAGACCTTGGCTTGTTGTGTTGTGGACTGGAGTGCAAGTGTGAGAGAACCAAGTGTATATGGCTTGATTCTAGGAAGCTGAGTTTGGCTGGTAGGTAGGTGAAGAAGTTCTTTAGAGAGGTTAGAACAGATTTTTGAAAGTTATTTACAGCACCGGTTACAGTTTTTATCTGCTCATTAACAGACTTGAGAGGGTGGTCTGGTTCTGGTGATTTTGGCGTATCTCGTTTGACGCGCGTTTTGCCGCTGGTGTTACCGGTTGCATTGGTGGTTGAAGAAGGGGCTTCAGAGCGACTACCGAATAATTTTCTGAATGGCCATGTTATGCCATGCCATATCCATTTAAATGGCGCAGCTATACCACTACCTACTTTTGACCAGAATCCCCCTCCTTTACTCTCTGTAGGTGTTGAAAGACACCTCTCTAACATTGATTGCCATTCTGGCAATACGCCAAAGCCGTGATGGCATATCTTTGCCTGTTGCAATATGAGCTGGACTGCAGATTCTCTGTCTTGCGTCTGAACCAGATACATGCCCTAGAGACAAGGCGTGTGCTTTGTGTATGCTACGAATGGCTATTGCAATATTTGGACTACAAGCCATAAAAGCAGGGGTAATGCCTGGATAGTCCTTTCCCTAAACCCACTTTAAGCCCGCGAAAATAATTTCAGGAACCCGGATCTTCAATGACTACTTCTCGCACGTCCGTCGATTGAGTGGCCTATGCCTCAACTTATTGCGTGCATTACAATGCATCCGAAAAGAAGGGGACTGACCATATCTCGCAAGATTCGAAAGTAAATTATCCGAACTAGACCGACAGTGCTATCCTGCCTGTAGGGCTGTGCAATCCGGATATGGGGGCTTATGGGTTTTTATATTACAACCCCGGTGTTTTATGTAAATGATATCCCTCACATAGGTCATGCGTATACATTAGTCGTTTCCGACGTTTTCGCGCGATGGCAACGACAGAGCGGAAAAGACACATTTTTTCTCTCAGGGACAGATGAGCACGGATTGAAAGTGCTGCGTGCTGCAGAAGAGAAGAACATGACCCCACAGGGATGGGCTGACCTGATGCTGAAAACTGCCTGGAAGCCACTCCTCGACCTAATGCACATTTCAAATGATGATTTTGTTCGCACAACGGAATCAAGGCATCGGGAGCGTGTTAAATGGTTTATAAATAGACTCAGAGAAAATCAATACATCTACAGCGGACAGTACAGCGGATACTATTGTGTCAGTTGCGAAGAATTCAAAACCGTTTCACAAAGTGCGCTGCCTAATGATGAGTCAGTTAATGGTACGCTCGGCAAAGACCCTCGTACATGCAGCCTGCCGCAGGGTGAAGAACAAAATTATTTCTGCGAAGTGCACGGGTGCCAGCTCGAGCACTTCACCGAAAAGAACTATTTCTTTAGGTTGAGCGCATTTACAGACAGATTACTTGATCTTTATAAGAAAAATCCGGACTTTATAGAACCCAAGTCTGCATATAACGAAGTAGTACAGTTTGTAAAGAATGGAGTATCTGACCTCTCGATATCCAGGTCAAGTTTTACTTGGGGCATTGAGGTGCCCTGGGATGAGGGGCATGTGGTCTATGTTTGGTTCGACGCATTGATTAACTATCTGACACCCGTAATGTCTGCTAAGGAAGAGCTTCCGATCGATGGTACCACCCCTGGGGGTGCAGAATTTTGCACACACTCCAATCTGAATACACTTGAATCAAGTATTCCAGGACCTGGAGGATCAGCAGAAAGCGATAGGCTATCCCATACTTTAAGTACCAGTGCCGACAATGCAGCTTTGACCTCTCCGTTCAAAAAATACTGGCCAGCTAGCCATATAATCGGTAAAGACATATTGAGATTCCATGCCGTCATATGGCCTGCTATGCTGATGGCCGCAGGACTGCCTGTGCCGGAGAAAATATTTGCTCATGGTTGGCTGTTAGTTGACGGGCAGAAGATGTCAAAGTCAAAGCTGACAGGTATTAAGCCGCAAGATTTAACAGATATTTTTGGCGTTGACGCAGTGAGATACTATTTTTTGAGACAGCCTGTTTTTGGGCAGGATTATTCATTCAGCATTGAGAGTATTGCAGCCTGCTACAACTCGGAGCTAGCAGATGGCTACGGGAATCTTGCCTGTCGACTAAGTTCCATGTACACCACATATCTGAATGGGCGCGTTATCGTGCCAAAGATTTATTCTGAAGAAGACGAATCTTTGCTGCAGGCTTGTAAAGATGTGTCAGATAGGGCCTGTAAAGCAATAGATGAACTCATTCCACACATCGCTATGGCTGAAATCTGGTCTCTTGCAGTCCGTGCAAATACATATACAACCAGGCAACAACCCTGGAGTTTACACAAAAAGCAGGATGATGAGCGCCTAGCTTGCGTTCTTTACACAGCCCTCCGGGCTCTTTCAACTATCACAATTTTACTCTCCCCCATCATGCCTCGGATAACGAACAAGCTATGGAGTGCATTTGGAGCAGATGGCGGTGTTAGTCAGCAAAATATACGCTCCGCCTGGGGCGGGAAATTGTCAGACAAGGTAAGTCTGATACCTCCTATGTTTCCAAAAATCACCATCTCATAGACGTTCATATACGTATTCGTATAACAGACACTAATACATATACATGGTCTCTCTATGACTCTGGTAGCACTGAGGGCACAGGTATCATTCCTGCAGATAGTACTCTGCCCAGGGGTCTTAGTCTGGATAAAAGCACAGGTAAGATAACAGGAACTATAGATTCTTCTGTTGAGTATGGAACATACACCTTTAGGCTAAGGGCAACCAATGCAACAGGTGGCTATGGTGTAGCAGATATATCACTGATATATGTAACAAAGCCACACACCACACCAATCAGTCCTGTTACTAATCCTGTATATGCAGCACCTGGTGGGCGTGTCAGCATACCTCAGTTGGATGGAAAGGGTGGATTCAAATACACTCTCGTAGATGCCCGTAACCAGGCAGAGACAGTAAAGAAGAGTGACGGACCTGTTCAGTTTGGGTTACCAACAGGCCTAAGCCTGAATCCTGAAACAGGATATGTGAGTGGCACTGTCGGAAAGAGTAAATCAGCCCACGAGCCAGCCTACACAAAGAGGAGGAACCTCAAGAATTCACTAACGGCAACCCCAAGAAAGGAAGGGAGCTGGGGTTCAGCAGGAGCATTGGTGGTTGAAGAAGGGGCTTCAGAGCGACTACCGAATAATTTTCTGAATGGCCATGTTATGCCATGCCATATCCATTTAAATGGCGCAGCTATACCACTACCTACTTTTGACCAGAATCCCCCTCCTTTACTCTCTGTAGGTGTTTTTTCTTCTTTAGGTTTTTCTGTGGGTTTGGCAGATTGGGTGTGTGATGGTGGTGGTGTTGTGTCTTTTAGGGTTAGTCGGTAGAGCTGTTGTCCATAGGTGCTCTCTACTAGGAATGTGTAGACACCTGGAGAGGAGCCATAGACCGAACCTGTTAGTGATCCATCTGCACGTCCCAGGAGTAGGCCGAGTGGGACTCTGTTGGGTCCTGGTGTTGCACTATAGGTAGCTGTTGATGACAGGCTGTAGGTTCCCTCTTGTGTTGGTGGAAAGAAGATTACGGGGGAGGTTGACTGGTATATACCAGCTATCTTTACCAGATTCACTGTGGCATCTATTCCAGGGGCACCTATTGTTATTGTGTATAGCCTTGATCCCAGGTATTTGCCTGACTGAGTTGAGATATCAACTGTAAATGTGTAGACACCATTTTGTATGCCAGTCTTGAAGAATCCAGCCACACGTCCTGTTGGTCCTGCTATACCTAGGCCTGCGGGGACTCTGTTGGGTCCTGGTGTTGTTGATGATGATGTTCCACGGGCAAAGGCAAAGGTTAGAGTTTCCTTTAGGGATTCTTCTGGGGTTTTGTCAAACAGGGCATTGACGTCATTTACATCTGCCGATAGTGGGGAAACAGATGAGACTGTTAGGGTTGCGGTAGATGGTGCAGAGGTGTATAGGGGTTGACCGTAATACCTGGTTGTGTATGGCAGGCTGTAGATGCCTGGGGGTTGTGTTATTGCCTTTGAGGTAACAGACCCATCTGCACCAACGACTATGCCATACTCCTTCGGCAGGCCACTTAGTGTGATTCCTGAAGGAATAGCTATTTCATCTGTTATCTGATCACCCTGTAGGGCAGAGAGGGTAACAGGTGGTAGGACAGCAAGGGTGTATAGATAGGAGGACCTTCTACCACGTGGGCCAAAGGAAAGAGTGAATGTATAGATCCCGGGTTGAACACCTGAGAGTGGGTTCAGGGTCTTTAGGGAACCTGTTGATGGATCCAGGAAGACACCACGTGGGACTCTGTTGGGTCCTGGTGTTGTTGACCAGGCAGCATTCACAAAGGAAAAGTCTGATCCTCCATCATCCTGACCTGATGGGAGGCTGACCTGTGTTCCTAGCGTAACAGCAGCAGAGAAGGGTTTTGTTCCAAATACATCTGTTACAGAGACAGAGTACATAACAGTTGTGATACGTGATCCTCTTGCTGAGAAGACATCAACACCAAAGGTGTATAGACCAGCTGCTACTGTTCTGCCTACTGTGCCAGTTATGTTACCAGTTGTCCTGTCAAGGGTAATTCCGCGTGGGATTCTTCCCTGTCCGGCTACTACAGAGGAATAGGAAGAAGATGATAATGCATAGGTGTATCCGGTTGTATTTGTATCTTTATTTACAGGAACGGGGCGCCCGGCTACTACAGAGTAGTTTCTGCTCTCAATAGCTGAGACAAGGAGAGTAACCTGCAAGGTGACAGGTGAGGTGCCTTGGGAGCCTGTTGCTGTAATGCCAAAGGTGTATCTCCCCGCCTCTACATCTGTGCCAAGGGTGCCTTGGACAAGACCTGTATCAGGGTTTATACCTAGGCCTGCGGGGACTCTGTTGGGTCCTGGTGTTATGGATGATGATGTTCCATTGGCAAAGGCAAAGGTTTGACCTCCTGCTATATGTGGGAAGAACGAGACAGATGCACCCTGCTTTGTCACAACAAGCTGTGTTGGGGAAAGCAGGGTTGCCTGCCCTTCAACACGTATCTTTACCAGAACAGTTCTTCTGGCACCAACAGGTATCTGCTCTCCTGTTGCCTGGAAGACATCGATATGTGCTGCGTATTCGCCGGCTTCAACACGGGGATCAACTACGCCCTGTATTGCACCGAGGCCATCGGATGTTTTAGATGAGGATGTCAGGGATGGCTTTGTAATGGTAAGGCCAAGGGGGAGTCTCCCGTCACCCGGTTTTAGAGATGGAACAGCGCCTGAGCCTGCGGTAATCGTTAGCTTGCGTGCCTGATCAAGATCAGTTGGGACCTTGGGAGTTATGGAGACCTGTTGTCCGGGCTTTACAAGGTGGTTTTCAGGATACTCTACTGCATCTAATTCAAAGACAGTTATCTCAACTCTTAGAGATGAGACATATTGTTCATTGTCTAGAGCAACCCGATCGAATGAATAAAGGCCTGGCTTAACAGACTTATCAACATTACCGATAAGAGCACCTTCAGAGCTGTATAGGACAAGGCCTAGAGGAACAGTATTTTCACCCGGAGTTGTGCCCTGGACTGTATCTCTACCAAAGGTCCATGTATAGGAAGGGTATTTCCTGGAGAGATCCAGATAAACAGAGAACCTGTCCTTTAGAGGCTCTCTCCCGGTTGTATGGGGTGTGTAACCGGCAACAACAGAGTATGTTGTGGTTGGAAATGGCGGTGGGGTCTTTACCGTTAGATGATATAGGGCCTCAGTTGAGACACCATCTGTTGTGGCAAGAACTCTGAATGTATAGGAACCGGGATTAGCAGATGAGACAGAGCCTGTTAGGGTGCCTGTTGATTGATCTATAGAAAGACCCTGTGGATATCTATTGACACCCGGATCGATACTGGATGATCCTGATAGGGAGAAGGTTGTGCCAGTCCCCGCATTGAGCAGGTTAGCCGGGATGGTAACGTGATGAGACTTATACACGGGTCCATCTACTGACTCAAGAACAGGACGTGTTGTAACTGTCAGTGCATAATAAATGGTCTCTGATGAGCCGGGGAAGCGACCTGTATCCAGGCTGTCAGCAGACACCTTCACACCAAAGACATATGTCCCGGGGAGAACGGTTTTTCCGACAGTGCCACTCACATATCCTGTTTCAGGATTCAGGCTTAGGCCTGTTGGTAACCCAAACTGAACAGGTCCGTCACTCTTCTTTACTGTCTCTGCCTGGTTACGGGCATCTACGAGAGTGTATTTGAATCCACCCTTTCCATCCAACTGAGGTATGCTGACACGCCCACCAGGTGCTGCATATACAGGATTAGTAACAGGACTGATTGGTGTGGTGTGTGGCTTTGTTACATATATCAGTGATATATCTGCTACACCATAGCCACCTGTTGCATTGGTTGCCCTTAGCCTAAAGGTGTATGTTCCATACTCAACAGAAGAATCTATAGTTCCTGTTATCTTACCTGTGCTTTTATCCAGACTAAGACCCCTGGGCAGAGTACTATCTGCAGGAATGATACCTGTGCCCTCAGTGCTACCAGAGTCATAGAGAGACCATGTATATGTATTAGTGTCTGTTGCGGTTGGGGTTATAGGTAGGCCTGAAAAGTCCTGACCGTCTAGGGTCTTGACCTTGACAGGATTAGTATCACCTTTGTAATAGACAAGATTCTTGGGTGTGATAATAGGATCACCCTGTGTTACATATATCTCTACTACAGCAGAAACAGATTTCTTATTCTTATCATCCCCATAGGTGAGTGTTAGGGGGAAGCTATACACGCCTGTTTTGACAGTCTTATCTATTACGCCGTATATGGTTCCTGTCTCAGGACTCAGATGTAAACCCTTGGGCAGTTTATCGTGTGTGTCAGGTGATGTTGCACCTTCTTCGGGTTTCTTTTTCTTACTCTTGGTATCTGGTTCACCTATGGAATAAGTGCCGGCAGTGGTAAGACCGGTAACTGATGGAGGTAGAACAATTGTTCCGCCCTGGGATGTCGTAACGGTCTGTTTACCGAGAGATACGGGCAGGTGGGTTATCTTATAGGTTAGGTCGATAGAGCTCTTGCTGTGTCTGGTGCTTATGGTAACTGTGAACTGTGAGACACCTGTGGCACCTAAGAGTCTGCCTGTCAGCCTTCCCTCATGGCCTAGACTGAGACCTGCGGGAAGTGTACTGCCACTCTTTAGGGTGTATATAACAGTTTCACCATCTACACCTGTTAGGGCAGGAGGGGACACATAGATAGGGTCAGAGGGTTGGCCCTCTTGGTGATAAACAGAGATATTCTGTGTCTCAAGTTCTGCACGAGCCTTATCCTTGAGAGCAAGTTTTGTTACTACTACGACAAGAACAACAGTTTTTGTTACACCCCCGCTTGTTACTGATAGACGGGTTAGGTATCTTCCCGGTGCAACAGATCCATCAGGCTTACCTGTTAGATGTACTGATCTGGCAGATGCTGTAGAGGATTCACCTGTGCCTGAGACAGAAAGACTTAGCCCTTTGGGAAGACTATTAGATCCTGGTGTTGTTGCATTCTGATTTGTTCCCTGCGGAAGAGAGACTGTAACATCTGTGCCACCGACTATACCTGTTAGAACACCTGTTGTCTTATCCAGGGTCTGGTCTGTGCTGACATATACGGTAGAGTTACCTGCTACAAAGGGTTGCTCTACTCGGAGAGTATATGTAACCTCTGTTTTTTCTCCGCCGAGAGAAACTGCAATAACTCTGAATGAGTATGTGCCAGAAGCGGGTATCTCATCACCCGTTGAAGCAACAGTGCCAGATATGGTACCTGTATTGGGATTAAGACTTAGCCCTTTGGGAAGACTATTAGATCCTGGTGTTGTTGCATTCTGATTTGTTCCGTCTGCCAGGCGATAGTAAGAGACACTGGTTGGTTGAGAGAGGGGGTTATCTTGATTACCAGACGCAGGGGATAGGCTATAGGCAACACCTGCCACAACATGTGTTCTGTTCTTATCCAGTGGGTCAGATGGAATCGGACGACCAACGAAGCTTACATGCTCACCAACAGTTACGGGTGCATCAAAATAGGCAGACTGGCCCAGCTGATTCTTAGCCTCTACAACCACCCTGTATACACCCTCTGGTGGAACAGGATATAGACGATTACCGGAATCAATATTGCCACGCAGAGCACCTGTAAAGGGATCGATGGAAAGGGCATCAAGGCCATATGGCTTAGTCCTGATGGAGAATTTGAGGGCCTGGGAATCCAGGTTAGTTGGTATAGCAGAGGTTATTGTGCCTGTGCTTGAGTCTATGGTTGTTGTTCCATAGGTAACACGTGGTGGTGTTACTACAGAGATAACTATGGTGGCTATGGCCTGAGAGGGTTTGAGATCAAATAGTTTGGCAAGTTCTCCATAGTTCTGATGGGTGCGTACTGTTAGGGGGTATGTGTGGGCCTGCTGGGTCTTTGAGACAGTACCTGAGATTCTCCCTGTTGTGGAGTTAAAGGAAAGTCCACTGGGTAGAGTGTATTTACCTTCTTCTATCTCTTGGCCGGGCTTTTTATCAGGCTTTTGGTCGGTTAGGGTGTATGTAACATCTGGACCACCCAGGGTTCTGCCGGGAAAGGGGCGCTGGTCATATGAGACCTGTGAGCCGGGGCCAACAGATATATCAGCAGAGTCAAGGGTGGGATGTTCCTGGACTATCATCTCCACTACTGCAACAATGTCATTTATTGTTGCGGTTGATCTCTTTGTGGAGTCCACTAGACCAAAGGTGTAATATCCGGGTGCGGCTGTAACAGTGCCACCTAGAATACCCTGTACGGGGTTGACGAGTTGTAGACCCTGAGGAATGCTCAGTTGATTGTTATGCACGCAGTCCACACCACGACATGCAGGTGGTCTTTGGGAAACGGTACCAAAGAGAGATAAACCGCCTGAGTATTGGGTCTTTAGAGCAGATGTTAGGGATGCTTCACCGCGTGTAACAAGGGTTACCGCATACTCATCATATACATGGAAGGTATATGATGCAGAGAGCACTGTGGATGAATCAGCTGACTTATATTCGGCAGTGGCTGTATATGTCCCAGATACGTCACTGGTTAGGCTTCCCGGACTGACCTTTAGCCATCCTTTGTGATCACCTGAGTTCAGAAAGCTAACAGCTGATGGATATTTACCGGTGGCTGGTGTCGTAGATGAGGAGGAGGTAAAGGATATGGTTCCTGTTATCTTGTCTGGTCCTGCATATGTTTTTACGTATACATCTGTGCCAGATACATGTGTGGGTAGGTGGGTTTTCTCTGTGAAGTATGCTGCAAAGGCCTTTGCCTGTTCAGTGGTTGATATGTGCTTGGGGAGCCATATATCACGTCCCGGTAGGTCTACAGGTTGCTGGCTTGCCTCTTTAGTTTGCTCAGCAGCGTGTGTGTATGTCTGTGGGTTTATGTATGACAAAAGCAGACCGCCGGGCACATGCAGGGCACACAATACGCAGGACACACAGTAGCCATATGCACACCACCTATGGCGAGCGAAGACATGGGGCTAAGGGCTTGTTTTGACTGCGTGATTCTCCTATTTTTACTTATTTTGCCCTCTTCGTCGGTCGCCTCTTGCAGGCTGGACGCGTATCGTTACGCGGGTCAATCCGGAGCCACCCGAACAAACACTTAACCGCATCTAATAACCCCCACGCCGTCACGCGTAACAAAGCCTCAAGAATAACCCAACCTGTCATTTTCGAGGCACCACGCTCTCGATCAGCAAATCGGATCGGAACCTCCTTTACTGAAGCCCCAGACCTTATTGCCTCGCGCAGCAAATCTATCTGAAAACAATACCCCCTACTATTTAGTGAAGAAAAATCCATTTTTCTTAGGGCTTCCGCTTTCCACACCTTGAAGCCGGATGTAACATCCCTAACCCGTATACGAAGCAGAATTCTGCTGTAAAACGACCCCATTTTACTCAGTAACTTGCGTCGCATGGACCAGTTAACAACAACGCCACCAGTAATCCATCGCGAACCTATGACAACATCGTAATCTTGCGAGTGCGATAACAGTCTTTTCAGATCCCTGGGGCTGTGACTGCCATCAGCATCCATTTGGACAATAACTCTCGCTCCGGACTCTATAACCCTGGAAAAGGCGTGTAGATAAGCTGCACCAAGGCCAGCCTTTTTAGATCTATGCACAACAGACATACGGTCATCAGACTCCGCTAGTCGATCTGCCAAAACGCCTGTTCTGTCTGGACTATTATCATCGACAACTACGATATTTATATCCGGCAGAACAGACCGTATGTCGGCAACTATCCTGGGTAGGGACTCCCTTTCATTGTAGGTTGGGATGATAATGACCGGATGCCGTGACAGATCGTGCAACTAGCCCCCCGCAAGGTACAACGCGTAACAAACATGGGAATACACAGCGGCACCCAGGCTTTGCGTTGTGCGAGAATGGCACGCGGCGACAAGACGACTGAGGGGAGAGGTGCATGCTATGGAGCGCGAACACGCCTTGCGCAAATAATTACAGCTTAGTAAGAGTCTTTTGGGCATATCAACTAAAGTACAGTGCCGTGTATTACAAGGGTTGGGCACGCTATTCGACATGTTAACTGTGCTGCTTGATGGATTTGCGAGAGGAAGTTCGCTTGTTGCAAATTCGGCTGCGAAGAAACAGCGACACAACAACAGCTATCGGGAGGATGATAAGCGTAAAAATAAACAGCCTATTACCCATAAGGCGACTGAGTCTTGTAAAGCAAGATGTGTCAGCAAGGCGCGCGGGAAGATTGACGCTGTAGCGAATGTCACGCAATGTGTCCGAAAGCTTTTTTCTGGCCAAATATGACCTGATCCACGGGTTATCTGAATCAGCATCTTCCCATTCCTCGTACACATCGTCAGTATTTTTCACTATCACACCTGCGGTTCACTATCACGCACACCGGTGTTACATCTTTGCCCGGGGGCGTCATGACTCGGCTGCCCATCTTGATCGGCACCCATTATTGTCTCTTCTGCTTGAAGCTGTTCGGGTACGGGGCCTCTGGCTCTGGAGAGTAGAAGCATAGCGAGTGCGATACTGACTGAGGTAAGAATCAACAACAAAACTGCGACGGCAAGAAATGCCGCCCACAAAGGCAAGGCGAGCGATAACAACAAAACTGCGACGGCAAGAAATGCCTGAAGTGTCAGGCCTGCCAAAACAAAGCCTGCAACGAGAAAAAACAATGAAGACAGAACCAGGCGCAAGCGGTGAAACAAGACGGCGCGCACCACCAACACCTCTGCTTTTACCAGCTCAAGCACCTGAAGCGGTAAACCGCCAATCAGAGCAAATAGCGAACGCCTACGTCTCACGGCTGCGTTCGACTAACTGGACTCAGAAAGCCCAGAAGATGGGCGACGCGGGGTGGTTGAGCGAGTACGCTCAGTGGCCGAGGAGGTTGGTGCGGAGGGGCGCGATCTGCGAGGCCTCGGGTTAGTCGTGGGCTTCGATGAAGGCAAAGCGCCAACAAAATCCAAGCAGTTTACGATAAACTGACTCACTCCATCGACCAATCGCGGAACAGTGCCCTCGAAGACATCCCTCGCCTTGCGGGCACCGGCCTGGACTGTATCGGTCTTCCACACTCTCTCAACAGCACCCTTCATCTGAACATAACGACGATTGCCAGCACGGGTACCAAGAATGTAGCCGACAAGGAGACCTGCAAGAAAAAGCACCTTCTTCACATGAACCCCCACACTGCGTTTGTATAACACAGGCTAGCACAGGACTCACAAAAATCAAGCAAAGATAGGTGAACGGAAGGAGTGAGAAACGAAAGATGGTCTAGGGATGCAGAAAATGCAAAACTACCAAATTGATACACGATCAGACTGCGGGAGCCACATAGCGTCGGCTGTTTCGGTTTGAAAGGCCCAATGATACTCGTCAAGATTGCGTACTACCTGATTACAGCGGTATTCACTCGGGGAATGCGGATCAATTGCGAGAAGCTTCGCCGCGTGCTCTGGTCTACTCTTCTGTCGCCACATCACCGCCCAAGCGAAAAAAAACTTCCTTGCAACACCTCGGTCAACGCTATCCAGGCCCGAATAATTTTGGGACCGTAGATAAGCTTTCCAGGCAATTGAAAGTCCACCGAGATCACCTATGTTTTCACCGAGCGTGAGTTGCCCATTTACTGACTGACCATTAGCCCACTCTGGCGTAATTGCGGAATATTGATCAACCAGTTTTTTTGTTTTCTCGTGGAAAGCCTCTCGGTCCTGATCTGACCACCAATTACGCAGAACCCCCCGGCCATCGTATTTACTGCCTTGATCGTCAAAACCATGTCCGATCTCATGGCCTATTATTGCGCCGATTGCCCCATAATTCACGGCATCATCAGCCTCTGCATCAAAATAGGGTGGCTGCAGTATCGCAGCGGGGAAGACAATTTCATTGGCGAGAGGATTGTAGTAGGCATTGACAGTCTGAGGTGTCATGAACCACTCAGTTTTATCAACCGGCTTGGACAGTTTCTCTCTGGCTCGAAGAATCTCAAAGGCGGCGCCTGACCTTGCGCTATCGACCAGGCCATCTTTCAGGCAGAAGGACGAGTAATCCAACCACTTTTGTGGGTACCCAATCTTCACAGAGAACATGTCAAGCTTCTCCAGGGCCTTCTCTTTTGTTGTCTCGGTCATCCAATCAAGAGAGAGAATGCTCTGACGGTACGACAGAAGAAGGTTCGAAACAATTCGTTCAACACGAGCCTTTGCTGTCGAGTTGAAATACCTGCTCACGTAGATCTTGCCGATTGCAAAGCCCATTACAGAACTCACAAACCTGACACCGCGTTCCCACCGGGGGGGGTGAGACTGAAGACCCGCTATCACACGCCCATAAAAATCAAAGTAAGTAGAATAAGCTTCAGCATTGAGCAATACAGCAAACGATGCAAACACCTTCGAGCGTAACCATGAACGAATGGTGGAGATCGGTGTGCCTGCAAGTAACTCACCAAGATTCGAGAAAAAATCCGGCTGATTGACTATCACTTCCTGCGGATGGGGAAGACCGGAAGACTCACGCCAAACTTCCATCAGATCACGAGCATCCCTCAGTCCTTCCTGAAGCGACGGGTCAAGGCCAGAGACAACAGAACTCTTCAGTTCATCCCAGCTCATGAGGTTATTCGTCTTGGTTGCGTCCCGGCAATCAACGACATTCCAATGGAATTTCGCTACCTTACACTCAAAGTCGTACACAGCTGCTGCGTCATCGGGCTGGGCCCCGAGAATTTTGAAAACCCGCTCAAGATAGATGCGGTACTGATCGCGCACGAAAGCGAAATGCGTCTCGCGGTAGTAACTTTCATCGGGCAACCCAAGTCCAGACTGAGCAAATGTAAGGACATTGCGCTCTGGGTTGAATGGGTCAGGAAAAACCGCGGAATCGAAAATACCACCAACACCCTGGAGGGTCAACCACCCCAAAGTACGGAATAGGTCCTGCTGAGTCTCGACGCTCTCTATTTTGTCCAGCATATCTACAAGGGGAGAGAGGCCAAGTCGCTCGAGCTCTTCTGTATTCATAAACATGTCGTACAGAGTGCCGATCTTGTGTCGAACATCCGCGTCGGGGGTATTAGTATCTTCCCCTAAGAATTTTGCACCACCCACGCACTCTTCAAGAATGCCCCTAACGCGGGCCAACGCCTCATCCGCAAGAACGGTAAAACAACTGTAAGTCGACCTGTCCCCTGGAATCTGCGCTGTCTTTAGCCATTCCCCGTTTACATGGCGATAAAGATCATCACGCGGAGAGCAGTCAAACCCGGATTGACCATTAACGAAGGGCTTCACAATCGGATATCCTACCTCACCTAAGAGCCCGCAAGGCAATTTTTCATGGGATAAGTGGCGGCGCATACACTGGGCCGCGTGCTAGAATTTCGCAGGTATTTGGGTTACGAGTCTGGCGTGACCGGCAATTTTAAGGGTGTGCATGCGGATTTCTTATCGATTCATGCCGTCTCTGGGGCCGTCGAACTTACGGGCCCTATTGAAAGTGGTGAACATAAGAGACAGGTGCAGAATACGGTGATGCGGAGATACAGTTGTGTATTATTTGATCTCGATGGGACGCTAATTGACTCTTTAGAGGGCATAGTGAGCTCATTGAAGCGTGCAATTGAGTTCTTTGGCCTGCCGGTTCCCGATGACAGAACCATGCGGTCGTTTGTTGGTCCGCCTTTGATTGAGAGTTTCACAAATATCTTGGGGCTATGCCGTAAAGATGCAGAAAAAGCCGTTGAGGTGTATCGCGAAAATTTTGATATCGGGGTTGCGTGCAATCCGCTATTCCCGGGTATCTGCGAGATGTTAGATAGCTTGCGAGAAGCCAAGATGCCAATTGCGGTCGCAACATCCAAACCCAAACTCCTGGCCGTTCGGATACTTGACAACCATCAAATAACTCCTTACTTCTGTGCCATAGAAGGCGGCAAGCCAAATGAAGAGGATGGAGAAAAGGCGATTGTTGTTGGGAATGCGCTAGGAGCCCTGAATAATATGTGCGTTGACACCAGTCGGGCTGTTATGGTTGGCGACAGATGCTATGACTCCCACGGTGCTAGGGCAAACGGCTTACCCGCGATACTGGTCTCGTGGGGGTACGCGAGCAAAGAGGAATTGGCAAAGGAAAAGTTTGTCGTGGATGATGTAGAACAGCTAACTTCCGCCTTGCTTAGCCCCCTTTAAGGCCCTGCACTAAGCTGGTCTGACTTTCACCTTACCAATCTGCAGTAAACTCGATTGCGGGTGCAATGGAGGATTCGCCTAGTGGCCTATGGCGCGCGCTTGGAAAGCGCGTTGGGTGCAAGCCCTCAGGGGTTCGAATCCCCTATCCTCCGCAGAACACGCTCGGCTGTATGGACATAAGACAGTGGCACATAACGGGCATGCTCAATGGGTCTGTCAGATCAATCTTCGTATGTCTCACGCTGGGCTAAAGAAGCGCCTCCACTAGAATGATCGGGTGCGGAACGGTGGTACCTGCTGGAGTCCAGACGGAGACAACCTTGTGGTGCAAGGTAATAACATTGACTTCCTTCACAAATTACCTGATGACTCCTTCCAACTCATATACATAGACCCACCATTCAACACGGGTAAACGACAAACCAGACAATGCAGCAAGATGGTCAGATCACCCTACGGTGAACAGATCGGATTTTGCGGAAACAGGTACAAAATACTCTCGGAGAGTAGGACCGAATATGCAGATATGTTCGATGATTACCTGGGATTCCTAAAACCGCGACTGCACGAAGCATGGCGGCTCCTCAAGCCGGAAGGGATGTTCTATCTACATCTTGATTACCGGGAGGTGCACTATGCAAAAATCCTACTGGATTCCATCTTTGGGCGCGATTCATTTATAAACGAGATCATTTGGGCGTATGACTACGGAGCAAAGACAAAAAGGAGATGGCCCGCAAAGCATGACAATATCCTCGTATACGCCAAAGATCCACGAAAATATCTATTCGATAGCGAAAATGTTGATCGGGAGCCGTACATGGCCCCAGGGCTTGTAACTCCTGATAAAGCGAAACGTGGAAAATTACCAACAGACGTTTGGTGGCACACAATAGTGTCACCAACCGGAAAAGAAAAGACTGGGTATCCAACGCAAAAACCCGAGGGGGTTTTGAGGCGTATAATTCAAGCAAGCAGCCGTCCAAATGATTGGGTGCTTGATTTTTTTGCTGGCAGCGGAACCACTGGGATTGTTGCGGGCAAATTGGGTCGTAAATTTGTTCTGATTGACAACAGTCCTCAAGCCGTGAAAATAATGAAATTGAGAATAGATCGGAGTCTGTCAGAAAATCCAGTCAGGTACACAAAGCTGTATTAACAAAACCTGGATTATCTGGTGTTGGGCAGTGAATCTCACTTATACGTCGCTGGGCGCGCCTGTTGATCCCAGTCAAGTGTCTCATAAGGGTCAATATGCGCCGGTGCTGCAAGTCTGTTGCTGTGCGCGAGGGGGGACTTGAACCCCCATGTCTTCGCAGACACACGGACCTGAACCGTGCGCGTCTACCAATTCCGCCACTCGCGCGGGCCAAATCAACCCTCGGAATAAGTTCGCAATAGTAAACAATACAATAGACCCGCAGGAATGGAGCATGCGTGTGGGTATCGGGATTTTAGAAAGAATTGAGCAGAGTATAGCGAAAATTGTTGACTTAGTTTTTACAAAAACTTTTCGTTCCCAGATTCAGCCCACAGAGCTGACGAGCGCTCTAAAGCATAAAATAGACTCGACGGCGTGCCTTGTGCCCAACAGAAGATCGTCTGATGCTCCCAGTCATTATGTGATTGAGGTGAGTCCACGAGGTGGCGAGCACATCCTGTCACGCGCTGACCAGCTTGCCAAAGAGCTCAGTGAATTCGCGAAAGAGCATGTCAGGGTGCAAGGTTACAGGTATCCCGGCGGAATAGACGTAACTGTCGTGCCGAGCAAGAATCTTTCAAGAGGGTTTACGATCGAGGTGGTAAACCGGTCTGTTGCATGGCGAGCATTCCTGATAATCGGTGATAAGAGATATCCAATAGAACAATCCGTCATCATAGGCCGGGGATTAAGTGCTGATGTTCGCCTTGCAGATTCGTCTGTTAGCAGGCAGCACGCCAAGATAGACGTTGACGGAGAAAAAGCAATGATTGTTGATATAGGTTCATCTAATGGATTCAAAGTAAATGGCAAAAGGTGCACCAAGGCTACGCTAAAAAATAACTCACTAATAAATCTTGGCAGGCAAAAAATTCTATTTGTTTTTCTGCCGATCTTTGATTAGTAAACTCAGTGCCAATAGCGCATCTGACATTGTTGACTGCGACATTGTTGACTGCGACATTGTCTGCTTTGGGTATTGAAAAGCAGCATGGACTATCCTTAGAAAGGGCAAGCACCTGGAGATCTGCGCTACGAAATTTAGGTATTAAACAACAAATAAACATGGGGTTCGTGCCAGGTCACATGCTATGGCATGCTGGGCATCTGGTTTAGATAATGAACGAGTTTATATTTTTTACACTAAAAGTCGGATTTTTGGGGCTTCTGTGGATCTTTGTTTTGTGCTCAATTGTTATTTTGTACAAAAGCCTGCCGAAGGGGAGGGATAATCTCGCGACACCCCGGATAAGCAGTAAGAAATTTTCCCCAAGCGTTGGGGCAAAAATGGTGACTGTCAAAACGGAATGCTCGGAACAAAAGATACCAATCAAGCAACCGAGGATGCTAATTGGTAGAACCCCTGACTGTCAAATAGCTCTGTCTGATCGTTTCTCTTCTGGGCACCACGCAGAATTAGTTCTCACGGAATCTGGATGGAAAGTTCGCGACCTTGGTTCCAGTAACGGGACATTTGTTGACGGGAAGCGAATTCCATCAGGGCAGGCAATTACCCTGAGGATTGGTGAGGAGCTTAAAATCGGTAGCAGCGCTATCAGATTGTCCTGAACGGGTCTATGCGTGCTCTAATCACGACAATGCAATATAAGTCAGCGCGTGCAGGCTGTATGTGAAACAAGATTTTACGCGCCTATTCTCACCCAATGGAGTCCGCATTCGGGGCATTGATTCGTGTGGAATTTCAAGCTCGCATAGAGCACTCAACAGAGTATGTATAGGCTTTATTTGGGTATGTCAAAACTAATACGTCAAAGACGAAATATCGAGCTGGCCCTGATAATAATCGTCATTCTCATCGGTAATGCATGTCTGGTACTGGTTGAGCTTGGGGTGTCGGAAAGCCTGCACGCTAATGTGTTTATCTTCGCGGGGATTTTTTACTGCGCAGCCATAATCATGCACACCGTGATCCGATTCTACGCCGCAAATGCAGAACCTTTTATCTTTCCAATCGCATTGTTGCTAAACAGCCTCGGAATCGCAGAGATATACCGAATTGATATTGAGAATAAAACCTCTTACGGCACTAAGCAAATTATCTGGTCAATACTTAGTCTCCTGGTCGCATCGGTGGTTATTGTTACCATACGGAATTATCGAGTTCTGCAGCGCTATACATATTTACTGGGGCTTGTGTCATGCGCATTGCTTTTGCTGCCAATCCTGCCGGGGATTGGCGAATCTGTCAGCGGTGCAAGAATATGGATAAAGCTTGGCGGTCTTTCGTTCCAGCCGGGCGAATTGGTAAAGATCACTTTGGCAATCTTTTTTGCAAGCTATCTGTATTCACATCGCGAGACTTTGATTGCAAAACAATCAGCCAAAATCTTTCTGTCCAAAATACGCAATTTTGCGCCAATTTTTTCCGTATGGATTCTGTGTGTTCTGATTATCGCAGTCCAGCGAGACCTTGGGACGGGGGTCCTTTACTTCGCATTGTTTATTATCCTGACATATCTGGCCCTTTCCAGGATGCGGCTATTAATCATTGGCGGCGTAATGTTGCTTGCTGGAACATTTTTTGCGGCGAGAATTATGACCTATGTTGGATATCGCATTGATGTTTGGCTCAATGCGTTTGATCAGTCTGTATTCGAACGCGCCTTTGGTGGAAGCTACCAGCTCGTACAAGGAATATTCGGGATGGCTTTCGGTGGATTACTTGGCACAGGTCTCGGGCGAGGCTATCCAAGCATAACCCCGTTACCACAAAGCGACTACATATTGGCTAGCCTGGGTGAGGAGCTTGGATTAGCCGGTTTTAGCCTAATAATGATTATGTATATGACAATTTTTTTTCAAGCTATAAAAGTAGCTCTGGAGGCAAATGATGAATTTGCAAAGCTCCTCACCGCGGGTTTAGGGTGCATCATAGCTGTACAAGTGTTTATAGTCGCCGGCGGAATAACACGCGTTATTCCGCTTACGGGACTTACCGCGCCATTCTTAGCATCGGGAGGGTCAAGCTTATTCGTGAACTGGATAATTGTTAGCCTGATTATCCGTATATCCGATAACCTGCGCAACTCTCCCGCGTTGAATGAATGGAAGACATGAAGGTCCAGATACAACAACCCTGGCGGCATAGGTAGTAACAATATGTCCAACATGCTATCGGTCAAACATGTAGACAAAAAAAACCGTGACGGGCGCGCAATCGACCCGGCCCTACGGGTTATAAGTTATATCGTTGTCGCAATGTTCCTAATGATAATGCTGTCTGCAAGCGGGATTCAAGGTCTTTTTGCTGATAACTTCCTGAAAGATCCCCGCAACTCGAGAGTGTTGTACGCGGCCGAACGCGTTTATCGCGGGCCGATTTTTGTTGGAAATGAGAGGGTGGCATATTCCGAAAAGCGAGGAAAGTCCTACAAGCGGTTTTATGCTCATCCGGAACTCTATTCGGCAATAACGGGATACTTCAACAATGTGCATGGCAGGTCGGGGCTGGAGAAATATCTCAATTCAGAACTGTCTGGCGCAAATCCTGTGGGACTCAGCAGAATGTTTGAAGGTGCTGAAAACGGAAGAAGCGTTCTTCTTACGATAAACGAAAAGTTGCAGAAAATTGCATGGCGAGCACTGGAGGGGTTTAGAGGGTCTGCTGTAATTATTGAACCATCAAGCGGGAAAATTCTGGCCCTTGTATCCCGTCCTGGATTTGACGCAAACAAACTCTCAAATGACACGAATGTAGAAGAGTCTTACAAGAAGCTCCTTAAAGACCCGGCTAAGCCTCTTATAAACAGAGCGGCAAGCTTGTATCATCCTGGATCGGTTTTCAAAATAATAACCATGGCTACAGCGCTTGAGACCGGACGCTACGACCTAGACAAAGAAGTAACGGATAGTAACCTCCTGACTTTTCCGGGTCGCAGATTTTTTATAGAAAACTCAGGAGCGTGTAGCGGGAGAAACAAAATTAACCTGGAACAAGCCCTCGCATTTTCGTGTAATGCCACTTTTGGAAAAATAGCCACCGATCTGGGTGGTGAGTTGATTAGCAAGATGGCTGAAAGATTCGGTTTTGGGAAAAAAATTACTATTCCGATACCATTTCAGGCATCTGAATATCCTGTAACAGGTGACTCTGCACAACTCGCCCAAAGCGGTTTTGGTCAATGGGAAATCTGGGCAACCCCACTCCAAATCGCCATGATAAGTGCTGCCATTGCAAACAATGGAAAGCTTATGAAGCCGAATATTGTGCAACGTGTTAAAGGTCCCGATGCAAATACGATAAAAGAATTTACCCCAGAGATGCTGGGTCGGGTGGCAACCCAGGAGACTGTAAAAAAACTTTCAAAGGCTATGGAATCAGTGGTGGAATACGGTACGGCTAGGAGGGGCAAAATTAGAGGAATACAGATTGCGGGAAAAACGGGTACCGCGGAGGATGGTACAGGAAGAAACACCCTGTGGTTTACCGGCTTTGCCCCGGTTGACAGACCGTTTCTGGCTGTTAGCATTGTTCTTGAGGAGCAAAAGGGTGACGCCGGTACGATTGCCGTACCGATTGCCAAAAAACTTATAGAAGAAGCTCTGAACGAGAGGTAGACAGTGAGTTTTGACGCCGGTACGGTGCTTGGCAAGAGATACAGACTGATTGCTCGGATTGCGATCGGGGGCATGGGCGAGGTCTGGAAGGCCCATGATGAGGTTATTCAGCGGCATATAGCGATAAAAATCCTAAAGGAAGAATACGTTGGTAGCCGCGATTTCATAGAACGCTTCAGAACAGAAGCTAGGCATGCAGCAATCGTAAATCACGTCGGCATAGCTAATATTTTTGACTATGGCGAGGAGAAGGGCATTGCTTATCTGGTTATGGAGCTCGTTGATGGTGAACCCCTGTCGGCTGTTCTAGAGCGCGAACGCATGCTGCCGGTGGAAGAAGTCTTGAGGATAGTGGTTCAGATATCACGCGCCTTGCAGGCAGCACACTCTGCTGGCTTAGTTCATAGGGACATAAAGCCCGGCAACATATTGATATCAGAAAGCGGTCTTGTCAAGATAACGGACTTTGGAATTGCAAGAATCGGAGACCAGGTGCCGCTTACAACTACTGGGCAGGTAATGGGCACGGTTCACTACCTATCACCAGAGCAGGCGGCTGGCAAAAAAGCTGATGCAATGACCGACGTATACTCACTTGGGGTTGTGGCGTATGAATGTCTGACTGGCAAGCGTCCTTTTGTTGGGGACTCGCAAGTTGCCATAGCGGTAGCCCATGTTGGAGATACCCCTGCCAATTTACCGAAAGATATTCCAAGGCCAGTTGCGAGACTCGTGCTTGGATGTCTTGAGAAGCAGCCACAGCGGAGACCAAAATCAGCAGGAAATCTAGCCGATGCAGCAAGTGCGTTGTTGAAAGATGACCTTGCAGAGGCCGCAAGGGCTTATCCGCCACTCGCGGCGTCCGGTGAACAGAACGGCTCCGGGCAAGTGCTTGATAATCAAACGAAAGCAATATCAACAACTACTAGCCTGTACAGCAAACTTGGTCAGTTCGACACACGTCTGCTTGGACAGACCATGGAGTTCAATGGTGGTAGTGAATCTAAGCCAGCAAGGGGCAAGTGGGTTTTACCGGTTGTGGGCACAATCACGGCTTTAGCGGTTATTGTTGGGGGTGGTGCCTTGGCAATTATTGTAACCGGAAACCGCGGGGGGCTTACCGAGACAAAGACCGGAGTTTCGACGCACGATGTCACACAGACGGCTGCATCATATATCCCAACAATCGTATCACCGAATACAAGGCCCGCAGGCAATACAGTTGTTATAGATCCCGGCAAGTATGTTGGGCTTTCATTTGATGGTGTCCAGAAGGCTCTTTTTGCTCTCGGGGTAGGGATAAAACGTCTAAGTGCCGGCCCTGCGCCATCGGCTGATAAAGCAGGCTTGGTTGAATCTATTTCGCCAACTGGGACCCTGACAATTCCTGCAGTAATCGATGTGAAGGTCTATGGCCCACCGGTTATGACTCCGCCTGCATTTGCACCAAGACTGATCGGTACCCCAAAAATCGGGGGCAGTGTATATGTTTCCTGGCCGGTTTACACTTCCTGTCCAGCTGGCAGTCAAGTTACCCTCTATAGGATTTCAGTCGATGGCGCAGTGCTTCAAGGGCCAGGCACCGTAGGGGCAGATACAACTCAGGTAGAACTCCTCCTCATACAAAATGAGGCGTCTGTAAAATACAGTGCAGACTGCAGTGTTCCCGGAAAAAATCAAACATTCAATTCCGGGTTTTCTGACGTCCTGAAAATAAGTACGAACGGCTCACATACGCCAAGTATCGCATCTTCCGGATAGCGCTTTGTCAGATATATCCACACCCATGCCGCACAACAACCGCTATGAGCTTGTAAAGTGCCTGAGGGTTGCCCGGTACTACAAAATGTATCAAGGTTACGATAGGCGACTTAAGAGAAACGTAAATGTGGTCCTGTTTGACACTGAGGTGTCTGATAAAAAGGAATTTTCCTTGGCTCTGGATACTAGGGTGCGTCAGGCTGTAAAACTTGACAGTCCCCATATCGCAACCATCTTTGATGGCGGGGAAGATTATTTTTCCGATTCTATAAGACAATTTATCGCGAGCGAATCGACCCATCACGAAGAAAAATCCCTTGAGGGGTGTTTCATTACCATCAGTAAAAGCATAAGACTCATAGCCGAAGTAATAGACGGGGTTGCACTTGCTTTGGAAGCGGGGCGACAGGGCAATTTACCCCATGGCAGTATAAGTCCACAAAATATTACGTGTCATGATGGGTCTCTGAAAGTTATCAATTTTGCGATTGCAACTTCTGTCAATGATGCAGCTCTTCCGCTGGAAGATGGTAAGGCATTTTTTGCACCCGAGTTACTGGTTGACAGATCTCTGAATGCCTATAAAGCAGAACCAAGACAGATCACATATAGAAGTGATGTGTACTCTCTGGGCGGACTGTTGTACTGGTTGCTTACAGGAACAACTTATATTACGGGCGAACAAGTGTGCACCACACGGTATAGGTCAGACACAAATGAGGCAATAGATTGTGTTTTGCGAAAGGCGCTTGCAATAGAGCCTACGAGTCGATTCTCGAGTGCAGTCGAGATGAGTGATGCCTTACGTAAGGCGATAGAACCTAAGAAGAAAATTGACCCTCTCAGTATAAAGGACGAGATCCTTGCGCAGGTTAATCTGCCCCACAAGTCAAGCCATCCGAAGCGTAAGCATAGCAATGCGGTTGCGTTTATCGCTCTTGCAATATGTGCTGTTGCTGCAGTCATTACCGTAAGTGCAGCGCTAATTACAACAAATCTGCCTGATAACAAACAGGCGCAGGTCGGTGCACCGTTAAGCAACTTGTCAATGCCAAACCTTATAGGAATAGACAAGGAGCAGGCAATAAAGAAATTGAATGATCTGGGGGTAAAATTCAGAATAAACACAGAGCATTCTGCGACAATGCCAGTCGGCTATGTTACAGGGACATCCCCCAAGTCAGGAGCGGTTGTAGACAGTGATACCGAAGTCTCAATTAGCCTATCTGACGGAATGCTTGAGCTGCCAAATTTTGTGGGTGCCAGATTTGAAGCGGCACGTCGAGGACTTGCTGAACTGCGTCTCGAGGTAAAGAAGATCTGCTCTGGGGATACCGTAAACGCGCAAAAGCCCGCAGGCGGATCGATTGTGCCACAGGAAACTGAGATTACGCTGGAGACCTGTTCGGGGGCAAGTACTTCAAACACCACTGCAAGCACAGCGCCGCGTGCAACATCACGCCCAAGCAGATCTTCCTCGAGTGCAACATCGTCGAGCTCAGTAGAAAAACTGCCTACCGAGACGAGTAACAGTCAAAATACTCGCACAACCCCTAGCGACAAAGAACAAGACATGAGCCGAGAAAGCTCAAATCCTTCAGGGGCGCCCGAGCGATCAAACAGTGGCACAAACACTTCGCCAGCATCAACAAACTAATATCGCGCGCCTTGTAGTTGTTTTTCCTGCTCTGATAAGGTAGAGTCAGGATTTACTCGGGTTATTCGATTGGAGTTGTGTATATGTCAGGGTATGAAAATAAGGGCGGTAACCCTCTTGGGACGGCGGGGTTTGTGCTGTCAATTATTGGTTTCCTTCTCTGGCCTTTGCTTATTATTGGTCTTGTGCTGTCAATTATTGGCCTTGTTAAGGCAAAGAATGAGGGCCTGCCCAAAAGCCTCTCGAAGGCTGGATTGATTATCGCTATCATTGGTGTATTGCTGTACATTGCATCCCTAGTGTTATTTATGTCCTTCCTACCCACCGAGCCTTACTAGCCAAGACGTGCCCTCGGTGGGACTCGAACCCACACTGGGACGATTTTAAGTCGTCTGCCTCTGCCGATTGGGCTACGAGGGCTTCTTTCCGCCTTTTGCCGCCCAGCGCTGAAAGCCTGCGCGGGGGCTATCTAGGTTCCTTAGTCCGACTGTGTTGCGCTTGAATACAAAACCCGAGAACCAGTCAAGGGTGATCCGCACTCTGCGCTCCACGACAGAGACAGCCAAGCTGTGATATGCCCTGTGCACGAACCAGCCGAAAAAGCCTCTCACGGCAATTCTGCCATATTGAAGGACACCTACGCCAACGCCTAGCCCGGCAACACTCCCCTTTGTAACATGCAGGTAGTTCCTCGGCATACGGCCGGACTGCATAAGACACAGATTTTTTGCAAGACATTTTGCCTGTCGCACAGCGTGCTGCGCATTAGGTACACAGAAGCCCTGTACGCCACCACCAGACATATCTGGAACAGCGGCAATATCACCAGCAGCCCAGGCATGTGGAATCAATTTGTCCCCATCACATATCTGAAGCGTTGGCAATACGGTAATCCTTCCACGATTATCAAGAGGCATAGAGCTTCCCTTTGCGACTTCCGGATTTGCCATAACACCCGCTGTCCACAGTATCAGACCAGACTCATACGAGTGGCCATCTGACAGCTCAATCTTGCCATCGACACAAGACTTAAGCTGGGTCTCAAGACGAATGTCAACACCTCGGCGCGTTAGGTTATCAATAACCCACTTACTGGACTTTAAAGACACTTCTGGCATTATCCGATTCGCCGCCTCAACAAGATAAAAACGGGTCTCACTGAGGTCTATATTCGTGCTGCCTTTGACCTTGGCAGTGGCCAATGACCTTAATTCTGCAATTGCTTCAATGCCCGCAAAACCGCCGCCTATGACCGTAAGCGTCAAAAGCTTTGAACGCAACGGGCCAGGGGGCAAAACCGCCGCGTGCTCATAATTACTCAACAGAGTGTCTCTCACAAACACAGCCTCTTCTATGCTCTTTAGGCCAACTGCGCAATCTGATACGCCCGGAATAGGGAAAGTTCTCGACACAGCACCGGCGGTTATAACTATCTGATCATATGCCTCCTCCCACGGCTCGCCGCAGCGCGGAGTAACAAGCGCAACTCGCTTCGTATGATCAACAGAAGTGACACTCCCACTAATAATGCGAACCCCCGCTAAATGCCTGCGGTGGCCCACGACAGCATTTCTGGGTTCAATCGACCCGGCTGCGACCTCCGGTAAAAATGGCTGATAGGTCATATACGGAAGCGGGTCCACAAGTGAAACCTCGAAGTATCTGAGTTTTTTTCTCAAAATCCGGGCAATCCCGAAGCCCGCAAAACCGCCGCCAACTATCAATACTTTTTCTGCCATGAGCTAAAACTCTTACCTCTCAAAATCGCGGCGAGCAAACCTCACCGTCTGCATCGCACACACACAAGCGTTACTGTACCTAACAGTCACAGTAACGCAACGACCAGTTAACCGCTGATAAAGCCATATTACCAACGGGATTGGCACCTGTCACGAGGGCATGTGCCACGAGGGCATGCAAACACTTTACTCTATACGGCATACCACCAACAGACACATTTGCAATCTCGGGTACTATTCTTACATCATTGCGCAGCGAGATATAACTCAGATGCGCCTCCATGTACTGCTTCCTGAGCGAGGCGTTATTGTCAAGCTCATCATTCATGGTACGCATAAAACCTTCTGACTCAAGTTGAGAAAAAACTGCAACAGCCCTTGGGAGCGTCAGGTAGTACAGTGTTGGAAAGGGCTGACCGTCAGGCAATCGCGGGGCGGTTTTTATAACTGCCGGTGCATGGCAGGCGCATCGCAGGATAACAGCCATTACCCCCCTTGGTGCGCGACCCAGTTGCCGAGTGAGAGCATCAACATCACTCTTTGAAACTCCCCGAATTCGCGTGGGCACTTTATTTCGGAACATAATGAGCGTTAGAGGGGCCCGCATTTATTATGCTTTCCAAAAACATGCGCCCCCAATTCACAGAACTGAGAACAATTTCCTTGTTTACCACACGCTTTTCATCAGCTAGCTGCGGAACATCATTGATTAGTAAAAATCCAACTTCTCCCGGTTTTAGCAGATAAAACCGCTTTCTTCCCTGCGTTGAGACATAATTAGGATCATCCCAATTACGTCTCAACGCCTCTAGGCTATCGATTTCCTTGCGTAAGGCACTGTTTGCAGCTGTGAGTTGCAAAACATACTGGTGCTGACTATATATCTGGGAGATTGTAACAAATATGCCCGGAGTGCCGAGGACAAGAATGATCAGGATAATTAAATAGACCCTGATATTAGAGCGTCTGACGCTATTCATTTGCCTTGCCATCGTGGGTACGATAGCCACCCAGCATAACGAGCAGACCTTCCAAGCTTTTCCTCAATTCGCAAGAGCTGGTTGTACTTTGCAATACGCTCGCCGCGAGCGGGCGCGCCAGTCTTTATCTGTCCACAGTTTGTTGCAACCGCCATATCTGCGATAGTTGTATCCTCGGTTTCGCCCGAGCGATGAGACAGAACTGCGGTATATCCCCCTTTAGCTGCCATATCGACTGCGTCAAACGTCTCGGTCAAAGTACCTATTTGATTTACTTTAACAAGAATAGAATTTGCCACACCAGACTGAATCCCCCTGGATAACCTCGAGGTATTAGTTACGAAGAGATCATCGCCAACAATTTGCACCCTATCACCAATGTGGGTGGTTAGGGTGCGATACCCCTCCCAATCGTCTTGATCAAGCGGATCTTCTATGCTGACAAGCGGATATGAAGATAACAGGCCCTCATAGTATGAAATGAGCTCGTCAGATGTTATATCTTTCCCTTCAAATCTGTAGTGTCCAGGTGCTTTACAGAACTCGCTCGCCGCGATATCAAGGGCAAGCACTATATCGATCCCCGGGGAGAAACCAGCTTTCTCAATAGCAGATAAAATCAAATCCAGCGCCGTGCGATTGCTGCGCAAAGCAGGGGCAAAACCCCCCTCATCACCCAAACCAGACGAAAGTCCGCTCTCTCTAAGTTGGACCTTCAAAGAGTGATACACCTCACAGCCCCAGCGCAAGGATTCCGAAAAACTACGTGCGCCGACCGGCAGAATCATAAACTCTTGAATATCAACACCTGTATCAGCGTGCGCACCGCCGTTTATTATATTCATCATTGGAACCGGCAATATGCGCGAGGATGGACCGCCTAAATACCTAAAAAGCGACAGGTCAGCGGCGCGTGCCGCAGCGCTCGCGGAGGCCAAACTAACGCCAAGAATGGCATTTGCGCCAAGCCTACTCTTGTTGTTAGTCCCATCTAGCTCAATCATACGGTGGTCAAGGCCAACCTGATCGAATGCGTCAAAACCGATAAGAACCGGTGCTATCTCGGAATTAACAGAACGAACAGCCCGCGTGACGCCCTTACCGAGGTATTCATTATTATCCTGATCGCGCAATTCGTGCGCCTCAAACGCACCGGTAGAAGCTCCAGATGGAACTGCGGATCTTCCCATAGATCCATCTTCGAGAGTTACCTCAACCTCCACGGTCGGAGTGCCTCTAGAGTCGAGGATCTGCCTTGCATGTACAGAATCTATTAGACACATGACAGATTTCCACCACGTACACACCCGGCGTGAGAAGCCCGTGCATGAATACACATGTCTCTCAGTATATCGCGAGGGGTGTACTGAGAGAGTCGCACCCTCAAAGCTGTTACGTCAATCGACCAAGGTACGCTTTAACAGAACTGTACGCTTTAACAGAACTGTACGCTTTAACAGAACTGTACGCTTTAACAGAACACGATTGGTGCAGACTGAGCGAGCATTAGCCAGTAGCAGCGCAAGTGGACATGAACCTCCCGAATGAGGCGCGTCGTGCATACCCTTTGTGTCATCTATAGCCCCCAGCGCCGTGCGATTGCACAAAATCATAATCACAAGATCGGCTTTACTTTTGCTAAAAGGCCATCGGGTGGCGATAGGGGATCAAGGTAGAGAAACGCACCAAAGCCCTCTCGTTTGGCAAGCTCGATTTGATTACGTCGACTGCGGGATGCAAGCTCTGGACGGACAATAAAACCTTTCGAAATGAACTCCAATTTGACGGATACAACCAGGTTCGGATCAACTTTGGGGTCATACAAAAGAATCATTTTTTTCGGATCCAAAGACACTGATTCCTTGATCAGGCCCAGTACACGCTCAAAACCTATTGAAAACCCGCATGCCGGAGTTGGTAACCCACCGAGGCGTTCGACCAGGCCATCGTATCTTCCACCTCCAGCAATGGAATAATCATCATGCAATATCTCAAAAATAGGACCCGTGTAATATCCCATGCCTCGTACAAGGAGCGGGTCAAAAAATACACCAGTTTGTGTAAACTCGTTGACCGAAGCAATTATTCTGCACAAATCCTCACAGTCAAATTTACAACCGTGCGGGAGGGCTGACTGAATCGTACGTCTGATATGTGTAATATCCTTTGTACTTGATACATCAAAACAAAGATCCGTACTACCGGTATTTGAATTGACAGAAGAAGCCAGATACGCAACAAGTGCAGGGAATTCACAAAGCTCTTGTTTGACAAGATCGAGGCCAATTTTACGCAATTTGTCAAGAACAATAGAAACATATACATGACAACTGTGCGGAACGCCAAGGTTATTGAGCATAGAAAAAAGAATTCTTCTGTCATTTATATGAAGTTTCGGTGTTCGTATGCCAAGCTGTTCGAGTGTAGAAAGGGTTGCCACAAGTAACTCAATCTCGGCCAATATCTCTGGCTGCCCAATTATGTCTATATCGCACTGAATAAATTGCCGGCGGCGGCCCTTCTGTGGCTTTTCAGCGCGCCAGACATGGCCAATCTGAAGCGAGCGAAATATCTTGGGAAGACGCGCCCGGTTTGTATTCCAGAACCTAACAAGAGGAATAGTCAAATCAAATCGCAACCCTAAATCAATAAGCTCATCCGGGTGCTGCACAGTTTGTGCGCCGGTAAGACCACGCCGAATGATCTTGTAGGTTAGTTTTTCATTTTCCTGACCGACACCGCAGGCCAAACGTTCAATATTTTCGAGAGAGGGTGTCTCGATTGGGTTGAAGCCGTGCGATATGTAGCTTTTATATATGACCTCAGTAATACGATCGCGATGTTCTTTCTCATGCGGGAGAAAGTCCTGCATGCCTCGCGGAGGAACAATCTTCAATGGCTGACCCGGCCCTTTGTACCTGGCAATGACTTAGATTTACGGCCTTTATAACACCTCATGAGAATAATTGCCAATATGGCAGACAAAAGCGAACCAATCAAAACGGCAATAACCCCCTGTTCATGAACAGGGGTTCCCAAAAAAGCTAGCTCGTTCATGAGCAAAGACACCGTAAATCCAATTCCGCCAAGAGCACTTACCACAAGCAAGTTGAAGAATGAAATACTCTTTTTTCTGAAGAACTTCAGGGCTATTATGCCAAAAACGCTTATTCCGAGGAGTTTGCCAAATAACAGACCAAGCAGAATTCCCCATAGCGCCGGACTTATCTCATCCAGAGGTAAATGTGGTACCCGAACCATTGCAGCAAGAAAAGCAAACGCGGGCAGAATAATCCCGTTTATATACGGCTCAAGAGCGTGTTCAATAGCCGCACCCTGTTTACGATTGAGCATGATGCCAAGCATAACGCCAGCGATAGTCGCATGAATACCGGACTGGTAAACAGAAACCCATGCCGCGAGCGCACAAAGCAACATTGCAGGGATGATCAGAAATGTCTTTGAGGTCTTGCATCTGGCTAGCCTATAGCTGCAAAACCCAAAAAGCCCAACTGTAATGCACGCAACAATAATCCACCAGTAACTTATCGAGACGCTAAATGCCGTGGCAATTATCACTATTCCGGCCAGATCATCCAAGACAGCAAGAGCCAATAAGAATATTCGCACCTTAGAAGGAAGTGAAGAGCCAAAAATAGCCAAAATGCCAAGAGAAAATGCAACATCTGTGGCCGTCGGAACAGGCCATCCGTTTGGCAAAACACTTGCAACGGACAAATAAATAGATATTGGAACGAGTATCCCACCTGCTGCACACACCCCAGGGATTATTGCTTTGGAAAAGCTACTCAGCTCGCCCTTTACAAGCTCGTGTTTTAGCTCAATTGCAACAGCAAAGAAGAAAACTGCAAGAAGGAAATCTGCAACTATGTCATGGGGGGTTATCAGTCCAAAGATGTGGTATTCGCTTACAGCGCTGTGCACGGCATGCCATGTGTCCGGGTCAAGAACATTAGCAAATATAATTGCTAGCGCTGCCGAGCAAAGAAGAAAAATTGCCGAATATCGCTCAGATCTAATAATGCTCATAATCCTATTTCTGTAAAACGTGCGCGATAAAAATGCTGATGCGAAAGACTCGCGGTTGGGCCGCGCTGTCCCTGGTACCTAGAGGCACATACGGGCGAACCGTAAGCATTTTTTGCCGGTGAAGATAACTGAAAAAAACACAATTGGCCAATCTTCATTCCTGGCCACAGTTTTATGGGTAAAGTCGCAACATTACCAAGCTCGAGCGTAATCTGCCCCGAAAATCCGGGATCTATAAAGCCGGCCGTAGAATGTGTTAGTAAACCGAGCCTGCCAAGGGAGCTTTTGCCTTCCAATCGCGCGGCCAGATCATTTGAAAGAGATACCGTTTCACAGGTTGAGCCAAGAATAAACTCGCCTGGGTGCAGCACGAACGCCTGATTCTCGGCAACTTCCACAAGACGCGTTAGCGCTTCTTGTGGCTCTGCCGGGTCTATATAGGCATACGTGTGATTATTGAAAAGCCTAAAATACCTACTGAGTCTGATATCTAAGCTGGCCGGTTGCAACATCTGGGGATCGAATGGATCGATCTGTATCAGCTTGTCTTCCAGTGCGGCTTGTATGTCAACATCTGACAGTAGCATTTTGCCCTCCGGTAGAATTTATGCCACGTGCGAGTGTAGTTCAATGGCAGAACTTCAGCTTCCCAAGCTGACGGCGCGGGTTCGATTCCCGTCACTCGCTCGAGTTAAATTCTATTATGACCGCTTTCACAGTAACTGCGGCTGATTGACTGCGGCTGATTGAATAGTGGAGGTACTTGTCGAGTACAAGATGTTCTGCCTGTGTGTAAGCCGCTGAGGTTACTTGACAAATATCAGGCAAGACGGCAATTTAGCGCACGATACCCGTTTTGCGTCTGAACACAATTTTCGAGGATACCGCAGCTTTGGATGCACTGTTGTTATGAAATTTGTCGCCAGGCGCACCGCTATTCGACCAGAAGTGCCGGCTCCTCAAGAATCGAGGCAACATTCACGAGAAAACGACTTGCGGTGTCACCATCCATTACACGATGGTCAAAACTGCCCCCGATAGTTGCAACGCGCCGAACGGAAATCTCGCCATTAACCACCCAAGGTCTGGGCTTTATGGCTCCAATAAAAACAATGGACGATTCGCCAACATTCAAAATTGGAGTACCCGAATCCACCCCAAAGACCCCAATATTGGTAATTGTTATTGTGCCATTCAGGGTATCCTCGGGCCGAATGCGTGATGACCTTGCATCATCAACCAAACTCTCTATAGCCTTTGCAAGGTCCAGCATTGAGAGGCACTGCGCATTTTTTATATTGGGAACAACAAGACCTCTGTCTGTTGCAACTGCAATTCCCAAATTGACACTCTTATGAAGAAGAATTTCCTGTTCGCTCCAGGTTGAGTTGACAATTGGACTCCGCTTGACAGCCCAGGTAACGGCACGAGACAAGATAAGAAGCGGGGAGATTCTAACCTGTTCATACAGCGGATCTCTTTTTAGGCGATCAACCAGTTCAATTGTGCGGGTCACATCAACATCTACGAATACACTTACATGCGGAACGCTAAATGCGCTGAGCGTAACATTCTGCGCTGTCTGTCGGCGCAGGCCTTTCACAGGAACCCGAGTGGTGGCTTCCTCCTGAGTGGAAGTAGCATTAAGAACATCTCGTCGTGTTATGGTGCCACCAATACCGGTCGGTTTTACACCGTAAAGATCGACACCAAGCTCCTTTGCAAATTTCCTGACCGAAGGCTTAGCGACTGGCCTTTCTAGGGTTTCATCAAGTGAAGGTCTCCCGGTAATATCATCACCTCGCACCCTAGCATTATCCTCACACGGGCCATACCCAACAAGCACATTCCGCCCGAAATCAATCTCACGACCATCCTCTTTCCCGAATGCATCGTGAATATCCTTAGATGAGCCTGTATCGCGGGGATGAGTGTTTTTGGCAGTATCATGCCCGCCATCACGCACATCAGAAACAGGCATCTTTCCGGTCTTCGGTAGCCCGGCAGGCGGGGTTTCGTCTGTGTCGATCAGCATTATCGGCGAGCCCACCTTGACAAGTTCACCCACAGCGACAAGCAGTTTCCTAACTACACCCTTGAAGGGTGACGGGAGCTCAACAAGAGACTTTGCTGTTTCCACCTCAACAACAATCTGATTCACATCAACCGCATCACCCTCGGTAACCCTCAAGGAGACAATTTCGGCCTCGACCAAGCCTTCGCCCGGATCGGTTAAAAGGAAAGTAACTTCTGGCATATTAGGTTCTTCTCATCCTAATGGGACATAACACCCTTAATTGCTGTTAAGACTCTATCAACATCCGGTAAATAGACCTTCTCAAGTTTTGCCGGAGGAAAGGGGGTGTCGTACCCGCTAACACGCGCAACAGGTGCCTCCAGATGGTAAAAGGCCTTTTCTGAAACTGTAGCGGCAATCTCGCTACCCAAACTAACAAAGCCCGGCGACTCTTGCGCTATAACCAATCTTCCGGTTTTCTTGACCGAGGCAAGAATTGTTTCGTAGTCTACGGGAGAAAGAGAACGAAGGTCAATTATCTCAACACTTACATCTCGGGTATGCTCGGCAGCGGCAATAAGAGTGCGCGTGATGCCACCATGACCCAATAGGGTCACATCATTCCCTTTACGTACAATGGAGGCCGCGTGCAAATCCAAATCAGGAGAAGAAAAACTCACTGTTCCCTTATTCCAATACAGGGACAAGGGTTCAAAGAAAATGACGGGGTCCGGGCAACGGATTGCCTGACGTAACATCCAATACGCGTCCGACGGTGTCGAACAATTCACAACTCGCAGACCAGGAGTATGTGCAAAGTAAGCTTCTGGGGCTTCCATATGGTGTTCAACGGCCCCGATATGACCCCCATGTGGAACTCTTATGACTACCGGCATGGGAATTTTGTTTCGAAAGTTTTGCCGAGCAAGCTGGGTTGTTATCTGGTTAAATGCAGGAAAAATAAACCCATTAAATTGGATCTCAAGTACAAGCCTAAACCCCTTGGCAGCCAATCCAATTGCAGTACCGACAATTCCAGACTCAGCAAGCGGGGTGTCAATCACACGATTCTTACCATACTTCTTACACAATCTGTCTGTAACGCGAAAAACCCCACCAAGTGCACCAAGGTCCTCTCCCATAAGCAGCAATTTTGGATCAAGAGCTAACTCGTCATCGAGAGCTAGATTAAGAGCCGAGACCAGTGTCAGATCAGCCTCACGACGGGAATCCACATCGCGATTCCAAGATGGCGTACTCATCGCGATTCCGTGAGGCCAAGGAGGTGGGCGCTCTGTGAAGAAACCAATGGGTGATAAGCGGAATAAACGTTATCAAATATCTTTTTCGTATCAGGCTGGGGGATTGATAAGACGGCATTCCTAAAACCTATAACAGAGAGTTGAATATCTGCGCGGATGCGGTCAAACCAGGTCTTTTCTACCCCAAGACTAAATAGATACCGCTCGAGCCTGATAATCGGGTCAAGGGCCAACCATTCCCTATGTTCATCCTCGCTCCTGTACCTCGTTGGATCATCACTTGTTGTATGAGCGCCAAGGCGATATGTAAAAGCCTCAATCAGATGGGGTCCTTTTCCGGATCGCGCACGGTCCATGTATTCGCGAACCACAGCATAGGCTGCGATAACATCATTGCCGTCAATCCTAATACCCGGAATGCCAAAACCATAACCGCGTTTATAAAGGGGACATGCGGCAGAGGGAACGGATGCAGGTACGGAAATAGCGTATTGGTTATTCTGCAGCATAAATACCTGGGGTGTTTGATATCGCGCGGCAAATACCATTGATTCACTAACATCCCCCTGACTGCTCGCTCCATCACCAAACCACACCATAACCGCTTCGGGATACCCCGAGTTATCATCAGTGCATGACATTTGGCGTTCTAATACGATCCCAATTGCATAACCGGTGGAATGTAGTACCTGTGCACCGATACAAAGGGTGTACCCCCACACCTTATGTTGTCTAACATCCCAATCGTTATTGCTCGCTCCCCTGAATAATTTGGCAATATGCACAAGATCAATCCCCCTGGCATGCATCACGGCATGATCGCGGTAAGAAGGGAAGATCATATCGTTTTCGCTGCACGCATAGGTTGCACCTATTTGTGAGGCCTCTTGTCCATAAACCGGCGGCCAAAGCGCCAGCTCGCCGCGGCGCTGCAGGAGGGCAGCCTCATGGTCAATTTGCCGAACCAGGATAATGTCTCGATAAAACCGCTGAATATCCTCGACATCCAATGACTGTGCATGGCTCAAAAAGGGCTCGGCAGTTTCAGAAGGGCAAAATGATCCATCAGGGCGCAAAAATTGCACGACAGGATATCCTTTGTCCTTCAACTCGCCTCCAGGAAACCCACCCGGGCAGCGGGTCTGTCTCTACAAAAGCGGAAAACCACCCGCATAAAAATCGCCAAGCGCAGCCCACGCGTAACACCTCGGGCACCTGTAAGACTACTCTACAGTTGCCGTAATCCGTAAAATCCCCATTAAGGAAGATGTAGAAAACATTACAGATAAGAACACATGACAAATAAAAGTAAAATGTAGGGGTGTCAGAGGATGAATATGATTCACTGTCTCCCTTAGATGGCAGGTATGGCCCAGCTGTGCGAGCATTGCGCGGTTTTCTGTCTGAGAGTGCGCTTATTCGCGAGCGTATTAGGGTTGAAATCGGCTGGGTATTTTTTTTGTGGAGGAAAGCGGTTTTTGGACTTGCAGAACCCACAAAGGAAGATGAGAGGTTTCTTTCATCGATAGTGCATGATGCGCATAAAAACATACCGCGGGTCAAGAAGATTGAAGAGCGGATACAGCACGATGTGAAAGCCGTCGAGATCTTCCTGCGAGAGAGATTTACGCAGCAGGGTCTGGGCAATATAGTCGAGCTACTACATTTCGCGTGCACAAGTGAAGACATAAACAACCTGGCGTACGCACTGAACATGAAGGCAGCTCTCTCAGAAGTCATCCTGCCCTCGATTGATGAACTTATAGGACACCTAGAAAAGATGTCTCAGAAATATGCGGGAGATGCAATGCTCGCGCGCACACACGGACAACCCGCAACACCAACAACTCTTGGAAAGGAGCTATTGGTGTTTGTCTACCGCCTGAAAAGGCAACGGAAAAATCTAGAAGATGTGCAATTTCTTGGGAAATTCTCTGGTGCGACCGGGACATTTTCAGCTCATTGCGTAGCCGCCCCAAATTACCCGTGGCAAGAGTGGGCAAAAGAATTTGTGAACAGTTTTGGCCTCATTTATAACCCCATTACCACTCAAATTGAGCCACATGACTGGCAATGCGAGCTGCTTGAGAGAGTGGGGCATATCTGTCGAATCCTCCACAATCTGGCAACCGATATGTGGAGCTATATCTCATTCGGATATTTTCAGCAAGGCTTTATATCAGAATCTGTTGGCTCCTCAACTATGCCACACAAGGTCAATCCCATCCGCTTTGAAAATGCCGAGGCAAATCTGGAAATGGCTTGCGGAATAATCTCATGCATTGTTGCAAGTCTGTCTACAAGCAGGCTTCAGCGGGACTTGAGCGACTCCAGTGTCCAGAGAAATATAGGTGTCGCCCTGGGGCATTCACTTGTAGCGATCGATAACTTGAAAAGAGGTCTTGCTGGTATTCGCCTGAATAAAAATCGCCTAACTGAAGACCTCAATAACAACTGGGAAGTAATTGCGGAGGCGGTACAAACAACCATCCGCGCCGAAATACTGGCATGTAAAAGCAATGAGGCTAACCCTTATGAAAGGCTCAAAGATTTCACACGAAACAAGAAAATTACGAAACACACTCTCGATGAATTTATAACTAACTTGGACCTAAGCGAGCATGCAAAAAAACGACTTTTAGAATTAACACCAAGCAAATATACTGGCTTGGCAGAGCGCATGGTGCAGGCACATAGCTCAGGCACTGGGGGCACCAAAAATAGCATTGGCACTGGGGGCACCAAAAATAGCTCAGGTGCTGGGTGAAAATGCTTGCCTGCAAAACTATGGCAAGCTTTCGGTTGCTCAAGCCTGAGGAGGAATAGATTTGCCAGCAACAATTCTTATTGGTGCCCAGTGGGGGGATGAAGGCAAGGGAAAGGCCACAGACCTTCTTGCAAAAGATATAGATTATGTCGTCAAATTCAACGGCGGTAATAATGCGGGTCACACCGTAGTTATAGGCGGTGATAAGTACGTTCTGCACCTTCTGCCTTCCGGGATACTCAATGAGAATGTCGTGCCGGTCATTGCAAATGGTGTTGTAATCAATCCGGAGGTGCTTTTTGATGAAATTGCTACTCTAAATTCACGAGGCGTAAACACGGACAAGCTTGTTATAAGCGCCAACGCTCATATTATTGCGCCCTTTCACAGAACTATAGATCTTGTGACGGAACGTTTCTTGGGCAAAAGACAGTTGGGAACAACAGGAAGAGGAATAGGCCCCACATATGCAGACAAAATAAACCGCATTGGTATACGGGTACAAGATTTATTTGATAAAAGCGTACTGCGACAAAAAATTGAGGGGTCTTTGAGTAATAAAAATCATATGCTCGTAAAAGTTTTTAACCGCAGATCTGTGTCTGTAACGGAAATGCTGGATTATTTACTTAGTTTTGCTGAGCGTATGAGGCCGATGATCGCGGACACATCACTTTTGCTAAATAATGCTTTGGATTGCGGAAAACATGTCCTATTCGAGGGGGGTCAGGCGACTATGCTTGATGTCGATCATGGAAGTTACCCATTTGTCACTTCGTCCAATGCAACGGTCGGAGGGGCAATAACAGGGGCAGGGATTGGCCCAACTCGTGTGAACAAAGTTATCGGAGTGGCCAAATCGTACACAACTAGGGTAGGCGCAGGGCCATTTCCAACTGAATTGCATGACGAATATGGGGAGTGGCTACAAAAAAGAGGTTATGAGGTAGGAGCAACTACAGGACGCAAGAGGCGGTGTGGGTGGTTTGACGGTGTGGTCGCCCGCTATGCGACTCGTATAAACGGGATAACGGACTACGTTCTGACAAAACTCGATGTTTTGACGGGCCTTGACAGAATACCTATCTGCGTCGGGTATAAAGTTGGAGACTCTGTCTTTCGGGAAATGCCTGTCTCGCAGAGTGATTTTCACCACGCAGTTCCCATATACGAGGATCTGCCCGGATGGCAGTGCAATATTTCCGAATGCGAAAGTTTTGACAGTCTTCCTCCGGAAGCAAGGGGCTATGTCTTGGCCCTGGAGGATCTTATAAAGGCACGAATATCAGTCATTGGAACAGGTCCAGAGCGGGAAAATATAATCATTAGGCACCCGCTGGGCATCTTCTAGATAAGCGCATCGAGAGTGTTAGGATCTATCCAGGGCAATACCGCCGATGTTCTGCCCAGGATAGTGTGCGTGGGACAGGTGGCCTTAGCTGCTCGGCGGGTATGTGCGGAGCGCTGGGTTAAATAGTGAGATGAGCGAGAATTGCGGGAACCTGCCCAGGGAGCTTGCGAAACTAAGGAATAAAATCGATGCAATCGATAGCCAGATCCTAATTTTACTCAGAGATCGTCTTAGAGAGGCCGACAAAATAGGGGCATTGAAGAAAAAATACTGTCTTAAAGCCGAAGATCTTGTACGCGAGCAATATCTATACAGCCGACTGGAGGGCCTAGCGCAAGAGCTGGACCTTGAGTCAGGGTTTGTACGCTCCCTGTTCGAGACGATCATATCGGAAACAAAACGCCGACAGCGCACCGTTTAGTGGCCAGTGCATAAAGGTATCTTCCGGGAAAACCTACCCTTATCCCCTAAACAGGACACGAGTGACCTTTTGGCGAGCATCACTGAGCTCATTCAGAGTGAATTTGCCGATCTCGGAAATCGTAAGCTCTCCGGTGTGACGTGTTGTGCCAATTAGGGTGTATTCATAACTATTTCTCCTGCAAAGGTCACGCAAATCCTCCTGAGATCTACAAGACACAAGAACACGCGAAGCGCTTTCACTAAAAAGTGCCTCTGTTAGGCTCGTTGCACGGATTGTATCAAGAGCGATATCAGCACCAAAACCGTGACGAAGGCAACTTTCAACTATTGCCTGGATAAGACCGCCTTCCGATAGGTCATGCGCAGACTCAAAAACCCGTTTCTTTGCACCCGCAACCAACAAATTAGACAGGCGACTTTCTCTCGCTAAATCTAGCTTAGGTGGCACCCCGCCAATGTGGCCGTACATGGTATCAGCCCAAACGCTTCCGCCAAACTCGGGTCGCGTAACACCCAGAAGATAAATAAAGAGATCTGGCGCATTCCATCCGGAAGTAAGTGTTTGGGTCAGATTATCTACAATGCCAAGAATGCCAACCACCGGAGTGGGAAATATGTCTTTACCGTCGGTCTGGTTGTAAAAGGAAACATTACCCCCCGTAATTGGAATCTCAAGCCGCTTACAGGCATCAGAAAGCCCTCTACAGGTTTCCCTAAACTGCCACATAACTTCTGGGTTTTCTGGGTTACCAAAATTGAGACAGTTTGTTACCGCAAGGGGCGTGGCCCCAACAACCGATACATTGCGGTAAGCTTCCGCAACTGCAAGCTGGGCCCCCGCGTGTGGATCAAGATAAGAGTATCGCGAATTACCATCACATGAAAGTGCAACCCCGGTATTCTTATACATCCTGATTACCCCCGCATCATCAGGATGACAAAGTGCGGTATTGCCCTGGACATAACGATCATACTGATTGGTAATCACACTTTTATCAGATAGATTTGGGCAAGAAATAACCTGCAAAATATCTTCTCGAAGTAGGTGTGGGTCATTTGTAACAGGCAGTCTATTGGCTGCGCTCCTGCGAATGAGGTATGCTGGCTTTTTGACAGGACGGTTATACGATGGGCCGGTAAGTGTTTTTGGATTCAGCCTAACCAGTGTTTTGCCTTCATGCACAACGGTCAGATATTGTGAATTATCCACTTCTCCAATAACAGCCCCTGAGATACCCCAACGGTTTGTTATTTCAAAAAATGCTTCTAAATTGTCCGGATGCACAATGGCCATCATGCGCTCTTGAGACTCTGATACAAGTATTTCATCAGGTGCTAGTGTTGTATCCCTGAGAGGAACTGCAGACAAGTCCAGACGGATACCGACGCGGCCGTTGTGTGCCAGCTCACTCGCCGCGCAAGATATACCCGCAGCACCAAGGTCTTGAATAGCAACCACAAGATCAGCGGCATACAATTCAAGGCAACATTCGGTAAGTAGTTTTTCTACAAACGGATCTCCAATTTGTACGGCCGGCCGATTAGCTTTGGCATCGGATGTAAAAGAATCTGAGGCGAGGACCGAAGCGCCGCCAATGCCATCTCTTCCCGTGGGGGCACCAAATAGAACTACAAGGTTTCCCGGTCCGCTGGCATTCGCCAAGCGAATATTTTCCCGTCGCATAACCCCAACGCACAAAACATTCACCAAAGGATTGCCTTGATATACGGGATCGAATGCCGTTTCTCCTCCTATATTGGGCACACCGAGACAGTTTCCATAGAATGAGATCCCAGAGACAACGCCATCAGCAACCCTCTGTGTGTCTGGATCGGACGCAGCGCCGAAACGCAACGAGTCCATTAGTGCAACAGGTTTTGCACCCATGGCAATAATGTCACGCACGATACCGCCAATGCCCGTTGCGGCACCCTGGAAGGGTTCAATAAAAGACGGGTGATTGTGGCTTTCTATCTTGAAGGCTGCAGCCCAGCCACCACCGATATCAACAACTCCGGCGTTCTGACCAATTCCAACAAGCAAATGTTTTTTTGTTACCTCTGTTAGGTCAGCTAACTGTCGTAAGTGTCTACGGGAAGACTTGTAGGAACAATGTTCGCTCCATAGAACAGAATAGATCGCGAGTTCACTTTTTGTTGGAGAGCGTTTTAGCAGCGAGCAAATTTGTGTATACTCAGACTCCGTCAAGCCAAGTGCTGTGACGTCCACGGCGGCAGTCGCGTTCTGTGCGTGCGCGCTAGGCTTTTGCGCGCTAGGCTTTTTTGCGGTATCTCGATCTGCTGGCAGGCTCATATTCACCGAATAGCCTGCCTCGCAACTGTAATCGCGACTGCCAATCCTTGGGGTAAAAGACAGCATATGCCGCAGGGCTTACCGGGCGATTGCAGGGTCAGGGCGGAGCGCAAAACGATCACAATACCCCATATCCGGTGGTTGTATAACCCGATTGGATTGCGGTAAGCGACGCCACTCTCATCCGAGGTATAAAACATAAACCAATTTTGGTCAAAACTCCGATCAATGCTTCGCATGAAGCTCCACATGGGATAACATTGCTCCAAAATCAAGACCCCTCAGTAGACAACATGTTTTCAGTAGACAACATGTTTCACGTGAAACCCAAACACGCGAATACGATGCCAGCGCGGACCCGGGGCTAGTCCACATGTTTTCATACTACCCTCAGTCGGGCTCATAGACCAGAAACAATGTTGGCCGAGGAGCGGTCGCGGTATACGGCAAAAGCTATTCTCCTGTCTAACACAAATCATGCAATGCCTATCGGGCGTTGTTAATCCATGAAGAAATGGCAGAAAAAACAGGGGCACCGTGTAGCCCGGGTGGACCAAAGCCAGGTTCAACAGCATACTCTGGATGTGGCATCATGCCAACAATATTCCCCTGTTCATTACAAATACCTGCAATATTTCTTGACGAACCACTTGGGTTAGACCCAGCATACCGAAGAACAACCCGCCCCTCATTTTCAATACGATCAAGATCCTCGGTTTGAGCAAAATAACATCCGTCCGAATTTTTTATCGGGATAATAACATTCTGATTTTTAGAGAAATTCATGGTAAATGGAGTGGAATTATTCTCCACAATTAGACTCTGTTCCAGACATACGAACCGTGATGCTTTGTTTGCAACAAATGCCCCCGGAAGCAATCTTGATTCAGTCAAGAGCTGAAAGCCATTGCATATCCCCAAAACAGGCATACCCTGATGTGCAGCTTCAATAATCCTGACCATAATCCTTGAGCGGCTTGCGAGTGCGCCGGGGCGCAGATAGTCGCCATAACTAAAACCCCCTGGGAGGATAACGGCGTCAACCGAAGACAGCGTATCGCTTGCATGCCAAAGTTGAACAGCTGCACACCCAGCAAAAGAAAGGGCACGCAAGGTCTGCTTGTCATCAAGCGATCCCGGGAATGTAACTACGCCAACTCTAACCAAGTTTCAGTCATCCTCGATCCTGATATCAACAACATCCTCTATGACCGGGTTGATCAACAGGTCATTGGCAAGATCACGGATAAAATCCAATTCGCACGTCTCTGAAACAGGGTCCACACATAACTCAAATCTTTTTCCAACCCTAATGCGGGTAGAATTATCCCATCCACGCTCTGTGAGTACGGACGCTATGGCCCGGCCCTGCGGGTCAAGCAAGCCGGGCTTTGGCATTACGTCGATGATTATTTTCACGATACCCCAGCCACCCAGAGATCTGGACAGTGCACAATGCAAGTTTATATCAGTGTTTGCAGATATATCGGCGGAATGCAGGGCCAGGCCATACGCAGTACACCGAATCGAAATGTACAGACAGCAGGCGCTGAAGAAATGGAGACTAAAACACATGTTGCGTATGCGAGTTGAGCGGTGACCCTTCGCATTGCCATGGTGTCAATGCACAGCCACCCCCTTGCGCAGCCTGGAACCAGTAATGCTGGGGGAATGAATGTTTATATCACCGAGGTTGCAAAGCGTCTTGCTGAACTTGAATGCATGGTTGATCTTTTTACCCTATCTAATGAGGATTATTCACAAGATATTTTTCGTGGCGTTAGACTAATTGGAATCAAACCGTCAGGACGGATTGGCCCACAGATGGTTGATATGTTGAATCATGTTCCGGGCTTTGCGCAGAAAATTCTCGAGCATGAGCCGTACGATATATTTCACTCACATTACTGGCTGAGCGGCATGGCCTCAGATATAGTGAGCTCGCAGCTTGATACGCCACATATTCTGAACATGCACACAATAGGTGCTGTCAAAAACACCCTGCTAGCAGAGGGCGATGATCCAGAACCCCCCATTCGACTTGAGAGCGAGAAACGCCTGGCCAGGAAGGTCTCAAAAGTTATCACATCCACCCTGACCGAAGCGTCGGCTGTTTCGAGATATTACGGAATAAGATTCGAAAATATTGCGGTTGTATCGCCGGGTGTTGATACTACAGTTTTTTACCCGAAGGGAAATTGCACTCAAGAAAATGAAGGGGGTAATCATCTTTGGGCCCCGGTTGCGACCAATCCAGCGGGGTTTTTAGCTGTTCTTTCCAGAATCCAGCCACTAAAAGGGCAAGACCTGGCTATCCGCACTTTGGCGAGCTTGCGTAAAATCATGTTTGATAAATGCCCAAGCCTGATCATTGCGGGTGATCAATCTGAGAAATACAACAACTATGCTGCATCGCTGCGGCGCATGGCATTGGACCTACAAGTTGAGGATCTTGTGCATTTTACCGGAGTCATAAGCCGCAAGCAGGTTGCTATGGTTATGCGAAACGCACAACTTCTCCTCGTTCCATCGCATTCGGAAACATTTGGTCTCGTAACTCTGGAGGCCGCTGCAAGTGGGACGCCGGTTGTCGCAAGTCTAACAGATGGACTTATTGATGCGATTGTTCCGAACATAACTGGAATTCTCATTGCCGAGCGAAATCCCGATATTTGGGCAAAAAATATTGCCAATCTGCTTATGAATAAGAACAGACACAAGTCTTTATCACGGTCCTCTGTCAGGCATGCACAAGACCACGACTGGACAAAAACAGCGGCCCAAATACTAAGTCTTTACCACCAGTTCGTATAAGGCGCGCCAGGCGGTTAGGCAATACACCTGTACGCCTCCAAATCTGGAACTGAGTACCCTTCCCCGGATACGACCTGAATTTTTGCCCTCTTTGAATTTGTATGGAGAATACGAAACTGACTTTTATAGCAACGCAAAGCAGCAAGTTTTACCAAAAACATTGAATCACACACAAAATCTGGTTGACCATCTGATTGGCCACCATACGGCTCCGTACTTGCAACCCACAGGCTCATATCGGCATTCGCTACATTGCGCACGGCCTGACGTACAGCATTATGTACCGCAACGTGGTCTCTGTGCCCGTACCCCCCATATTGGTTATGGGTGACAACAATCTGTGGGCGCAACTCGGTTATTGCGTGCATTAGGTCGTCAACTGCTTCTAAAAACGAGGATAGAAGAGTTCTGCCCGTATGGGACGGGGCATCCTGTAGCCCAGAATCCTCATAAAACCGATCGGGCAGGTTGGCGCGTTTTGCAAACCCCTCTCCCAAAAAACAGAAACGCCTAACCCCCAAAGCTTGCGCGGCACAGCCAATCTCAGAAACCCGAACAGAGCTAACATCACCGGTCTCGCCGAATATACTTCCTTGCTCGCCACGTGTTGCACATATAAGGCTCACGTCAACACCCCTATCCGCAAGTGTTGCCATAAGCCCACCAGACATGAGGGTCTCATCATCGGGATGCGCTGCAACAAACAGCGCACGGCTTTCACATGTAAACAGACTAGCCACGTACACCAATTATCAGAGAGGCGGTAGCCCCATAGCCTAAAAACATAAAGTAATGTAGTGCCTGTATGGATACCCGACGCGCAAGTGCAGTAATGGCCCTCGGAACACTGGTATCGAGGGTGATTGGGTTTCTTGGCATGATATTGCTCACCTATGCTACAGGATCTATCGGAAGCGGGGCAAACGCATTTGCCGTTGCAAATTATTTACCAAACATGATCTACGCCATTGTTGCCGGAGGAACGGTTAATGCGGTGCTGATTCCTCAAGTGGTTCGGTTCTCTGCATCGGGAAATGAGAGGTATATAAACAAAATCACAACTCTGGCTATTGTGCTATTCGCCTTTATAACCCTAGTAGCCGCCTTCTTGTCGCCAACCCTCGTAAAAATCACTGCTGGGGCGGGGTTCGATAAGCAAACCACCGCTGTGGCCATATCATTCGCTTATTGGTGTGTACCGCAGATCTTTTTCTACGCTATCTATAGCGTCCTTGGAGAGGTGCTCAATGCTCGCAAAGTATACGGGCCATTTACCTGGACTCCAGCTATAAACAATATTGTCTTTATCTCCGGTATTTTGTTGTTCATCCTTGTATTCGGCGCTGACCCCGAGGGCTCTAGGGGTGCGTGGCCCCCGTTTGCCATTGCAATCCTGGGGGGATCTGCAACTCTTGGCATAGCATGTCAAGCTCTTTTTCTCTTGATTTTCTGGAAATCCGCAGGACTCCGGTTCAAGCCGGATTTTAACTGGCGCGGTATACAGATAACAAATCTCGGAAAAATATTCTCCTGGACATTTTTCATGGTGGTGATAACTACAATAGCGGGCCTGGTGGAAACGAATATATCAACCCTTGCAGGCAATCACAACGCATCTGTTGCGGTCATGCAAAGAGCATGGCTTTTGTTTATGCTTCCGCACTCACTGGTGACCGTAAGTATAATGACGCCGTATTTCACCAAGCTTAGCGAGAAAGCTGTTGACAAAGATATGCACGGTTACAGGACCTCGCTGTCAGAGGTTATAAGAATCGTATGCCTCGCACTGGTGGGGGGCACAGCTGTTCTAATGGTCTCAGCCTTTCCGCTCGCGCGTATTTTCGCCACCCAGGAGCATGTTGTGCATTCAATGGCTCTGACCATAATTGCATACTCCCTGGGGCTTGTTGCGTTTAGCACGCTCTATATATTGCAAAAAGCTTTTTATGCACTGTGCGATACGCGCACACCGTTCTTTCTCGCGGCCATATGCTCGGGGGTTATCATTATCGGCGCTTTGCTGTGCGCCCTGCTTCCCGCGGAATATATCGCTCCGGGCCTTGCGCTTACAGTCAGTCTTTCGAGTGTGCTTCAATGTGCGCTCGCCTTCTTGGCGATCAGGGTAAAGCTTGGTGGGTTTTCCGTCCGTGAAATAGGCCAAAAGCTTGCTAGATACACACTTAGTGGTTTGTTGGCTTCCCTTGTGGGGATTGGATTGGCTGTAGGTCTTACCGGATTTTTTTTCCAGAATCCGGTGAATTCCATCATAACCGTTGTGATGATAGCACTGGTTATGCTGCCAATATACTCGTATTTTCTTGTTATAACCCGCTGCCGGGAAATCAGGTTTTTTTTCAAATGAAGTACAAACGGGTTGTTTTGGAGCGCTCTTGTGAAGTATACAAGCATGTTTAAATTAGCGCTATCGCGCCTGCAAAAACTGTCACATGAAGACTCGGTCCTTGCTCTTACAGCGGCATTCTGTGCCAAGAATTATGAGCTTGCCCTGGTCGGTGGACCGGTTAGAGATTGTTTCCTTGACAGGCCGGTTGTTGACCTTGATTTTGCCACAAACGCAACGCCGCAGGAGACTCTGAGGCTTGTAAAACCCATTTCCTCGGGCTGTTGGACAACAGGGGCACGCTACGGAACCGTTTCTGCTCGCGTGAAGGGCAGGGTGGTTGAGATAACCACATATCGAAGCGACAACTACTCGGCGAATACCCGCAAACCTAAGGTAAGTTTTGGAGGCTCCCTTGAAGAAGACTTAATTCGGCGCGACTTCACGGTCAACGCAATGGCATTCAGGGTGCCTAGCGGGCAACTGGTTGATATAAGTTCCGGTCTTCAAGACATTGCCAACAAAAGACTTGCGACCCCTATAAAACCGGAACTATCTTTTGCAGACGACCCCCTGCGCATGTTGAGGGCTGCTCGATTGTCTTCTCAATTGGGTTTCAAAATATCGGAGAACAGCCTTCTTGCCATGAAAGACTGTGCCAAGAGGTTAAAAATCGTCTCGGCAGAGCGTGTAAGGGGTGAGTTTGAAAAACTGCTTTGCTGTGCAGATCCCACGGGCAGTTTACGGGTGCTCGTCAATACCGGTTTGATTAATCATTTTTTGCCAGAGATATCCGCTCTGCGCTTGGAAATTGATGAGCACTTCCACCACAAAGATGTGTATGAACATTCCCTCATTGTTCTCCGCCAAGCAATCAAATTGGAACAGGAGCGCTTCCGTAATGGGCCCGACCTGGTCCTGCGTCTGGCGGCGCTCATGCACGATATTGGCAAGCCTGCAACCCGTCGTAAACATCCGGACGGGTCTGTGACCTTTTATCACCACGATACGGTTGGTGCAAAAATGGCCTCGAAGCGCCTAGCGGCAATGCGTTTTGACAAGAATGTTATCTTTGCGGTCACTCGCCTGATTCAGCTTCATCTTCGTTTTTTTGGCTACGGTGACCAATCGTGGACCGACTCCGCTGTGAGGCGCTATGTGAGAGATGCTGGCCCCCAACTGGAGCGCCTACATATACTGACCCGCGCCGATGTTACCACCAGAAACCAGAATAAAGCTCGGCGCCTCAGGGCCGCCTATGACAACCTCGAAGAGCGAATTGCCAAACTTCGAGAACAAGAAGAGTTAGACGCGATAAGACCTGAATTAAATGGTGAAGAGATTATGAGCCTCCTAGATCTAAAGCCTGGCAAAGAAGTTGGGGTGGCCTATAAATACCTTCTCGACCTCAGGCTGGACAATGGACCCATTGGCAAACAGGAATCAGCTAGAAAGCTCTTATTGTGGTGGAAATCTGAGAGGCGGTAGCACACCCCAATCCCACGGCGCGGGCTCGCGTGGGGGCAAATCAGGGGGCAAATCAGGGGGCAAATCAGGGGGCAAATCACAGGCCCGAGGGTGGCACACCCATTTTAAGAAGAATCCGCCTAAGGTCGGCCACCGTAGTAAACTCAATAACAATCTTGCCTTTGCGTTGCCCTATGTTTACGCTAACTTTAGTGTCAAACTCTCGACCGAGGGACGCGGCGGCGGCATCCAAGCCCTTTCGGACAGAGCCCGCCACAAAAAGCCGTTTCGGGGAGCTTGTTGTTATAAGAGCCTCGGCCTGACGCACAGACAAACCCGCATCGGCTATTCTTTTCGCAAGTCTAATCATTTCTGCCCTGTTCTCCAAAGCTAACAGCGGCCTTGCGTGGCCCGGAGTTATCTTCCCTTTCGTTAGAAGATCTTGCACCTCAGGAGGCAAGCGAAGAAGACGGATTGTGTTTGTTACATATGGCCGCGATTTCCCCAGGGTCTGACCCAGCTCGTCTTGACTTACATCAAATTCTCTGAGAAGCTCGCTGTAAGCAAGCGCTTCTTCAATCGGGTTTAGCTCGGCACGGTGTATATTTTCGAAAAGCGCCTGCCTGAGCATATCCCTGTTGTCCAGGGTCTTTACAATGGCTGGTACGTGACTGAGCCCGGCCATTTTGGCGGCACGCAGTCTTCTTTCTCCAATCACAAGCACATAGCCAAGCTTTGTTTTTCTGACAACAATTGGCTGAATGAACCCGACTTCCTTTATGCTTGATGCAAGTTCTGACAGGCTGTTCGGGTCAAAAACCTTTCTCGGCTGTCTTGGGTTTGGAGAAATGTCCGTAATGGGAACATTAATGACCCCCGAGAAACGAAACGGTGAATTCGATGGAAAAAATGCCTCAATAGGCCCACGATCTGCAGGCGCGGAAGAGGTAAGGTCGTCAAGACCTTTTCCCAAACCGCTGCGCCTAGAAGTCATTTTTTTCCGGATCGCGCAAAGCTAACTCCGAGGCGAGCTCCCGATATGCAATCGCCCCCAAGGAATTACCATCAAAGTCTATAACTGTTTTTCCCCATCCCGGAGCTTCGGCAAGGCGAACTGTCCGCGGAATTCTTGTTGCTAACACCCTATTGGAAAAATGTTTACAAACCTCACTGGCAACATCGCTGGCAAGTTTTGTGCGAGAATCAAACAAAGTTAGCACAATGTTGAAGGTGGCAAGCCGCGAGTTTAGCCTTGACCGAACTGTACCTATTGTGTTCAAAAGTTGCCGGAGGCCCTCGAGGGAATAATACTCACACTGAACCGGGATCAACAGCTCCGTTGCGGCGCAGAGGGCATTCACTGTCAGCATCCCAAGGGACGGTGGGCAGTCAATAATGACATAGTGAAAACTGCCCGGGTGAGATGAAAAATATTCCGACAGCGCGTCGCTCAATCGAAATTCTCCGCGCGGCAGGCCTGCGAGTTCGAGTTCGGCGGCAGAAAGGCTTATATTTGCGGGAATATAGTCGAGAGCGTCATGACGCACCAGTTCGTCAAGGTCTTTAGTGCCCAGCATAGCATCGTAGATGCTGCCCGAGGTGGGGTTGTTTGTGCTGCCAGCCGCCATAGACGCATTGCCCTGTGGGTCAAAATCAATCAACAAAACACGCGCACCCGACTTCAAGAGGGCGGCGGCCACATTAACGGCAGTTGTTGTTTTACCCACACCACCCTTTTGGTTGCTCACGGCAATAATTCTCGTTGAGCGGGGCAAGGGGTATGGAAGGGCATCGGCTCGCCTGCGACGAACGCGAAGCTCGGCCACTTCGTTTGCAATGGGGGTGTCCAGCGCGGGGGTGTCCAGCGCACGATTTGCTTGACACATCTACTAAGCACACCCCCTATGAAGCACAGTTTCACGTGAGCCCAGTTTCACGTGAAACCAAAAAGCACACCCCAGTGAGGGTGCAGACAAACCCAAAAGAAACAAGCTCCACCCAAAAAAGCGGGCGGCACAAGAACACAACAACCATACTACAACCGCTGAGCGGGGTGTGCAGGAACCGGTATGCGCTAGAGGGGTGTTGTAGGCTGGAACTTCCTTATACGAAGGCTGTTGCCAACAACAAACAGGCTAGAAAGGGCCATAGCCAGACTTGCAATCATCGGGCTCAATAAACCAACAGACGCGACAGGAATGCCTGCGGTGTTGTAGGCAAATGCCCAAAAAAGATTTTGTTTTACCACCCTCCGCGTCTTTCTTGAGAGCCTAATGCCATCAACAACGCCAATTAAGTCGCTTGACATAACCGCAATATCCGATCTATCAAACGCCAAGTCGGTCCCGCTAGCCATGGCAATGCCAACATCCGCGGCGGCGAGTGCGGCAGCATCGTTAATGCCATCCCCAACCATAGCAACGCGATCCTTGCGGGCCTGCAGGGATCGAACGAGCTCAAGTTTATCGGCCGGCTTCGCGCCTGCAACGACGGTCTTAATTCCGCAGCTCTCGGCAGCATTTGTCGCGGCAAACCCGCCGTCTCCCGTGGCAAGAATAACCTTTAATCCCATTCCTGACAACAGGGCAACACCTCTTGGGCTTGTGGCTCTCAGTGGGCTGTCAAAAACAAAAACCCCACGAACTTTACCTCCCCAGACAATAACAGTTCCGTGGCTTATGTCACGCCCTGACATCCAGTCGGGCATCTTATTGGGGGTTTTCCCGGCCCATCCAAGGCGGCCAACCAGGATATCCCGGCCGGCAACTTTCCCGGTCACGCCAAAGCCTGGGTGGTTTTCAAAGTCCGAAAAGCTCTCCAGCACAAGACCTTTATCCTTAGCCGCCATAACAACAGCGCGCGCCAATGGATGTTCACTTCCGGCCTCAAGTGATGCAGAAAGACGCAGAAGATCATTCACGTCTTGACCGGGTGCGGGTATTAGTTTGCTCAGAGACACCCTGTTCTCGGTAAGCGTTCCTGTCTTGTCCAAAACAACCACGCTAAGTCTGGATTCCAAGGCGCTTGTTGAGCGAATCAGAATACCAAGCTGTAATCCTCGAAGCATGCCAGACAAAATAGCCATTGGGGTTGCCAGGCCGAGGGCACACGGACACGCAATCACAAGAACTGCAACAGCGGCAGAAAGGCTACCGGCCAGACTGTCCGTAACTGCCCAGTGAGCAAAAAGCGTAACAAGAGACAAAATCAATACCACGGGAACAAAAACACCAGAAACCCTGTCTGCAACCCGCACAAGCTTGGGTTTCTGCGCGCGCTGAACAAGCGATATCAGGCGCGAAAGCTCTGTGTCCGAACCAACTCGAACCACCTCTGCCGTAAGATTACCCGTCAGGTTCATAGCCCCAGAGGCAAGGGTATCCCCAATCGAGACCCGGGACGGAATGCTGCAGCCGGTCAGGAAAGAAAGATCAACATCAGAACCGCCCTCTACAATTCGTGCGTCGGCAGGAACTCGCTCCCCGGGGTAAATAACCACCCTGTCTCCAGCTCTCAGGTTCTCGGTTAACACCTTTTCGAGGGTGCCAGCCAGAGTAGCTGTTTTTGGCGCGAGTTTTACAAGAGACTCAAGGGCAAGGCCCTGTTTGGCCTTTACTTTTGCCTCAAGATAGCGGCCAACGGAGGCAAAAACTACAATACTAACGGAAGCCTCAAAATAAAGACTCTGTTCATCGTAATCATTGGGGTGGCCAATGCTCGAAAAAAGAACCCAGACCGACCAAACATAGGTAACACACACGCCCAGGCTAATCAATGTGTCCATTGTTACACCAAAACGAGACAGGCGCCTCAAACAGGATCTATAAAAAGGCCAGGCCGAGAAAATAACCACTGGGGTTGCAAGCACAAACACCAAGAAACGCCAAAACAGAATAGAGGGAAAAATCGAAAGAAGCACAAAAATGGACATCGGCATTGAAATGACAATAACCGGCACGGCCAGGGCTATAGACACCAAGAGGTTCCGCAGCCTCACAGCCTGCGAATAGACCCTCCGGGGTGTCGCGGTGTACCCCGCGCCCCTTACCACGTCAATTGCTTTTTGCAGGTTAAAACCCCTGGGGGCCGTCAAAAGAGCAGACCCCGTGGCAAAATCTACACTGGCAGATATACCGCGATTCTTTAGCTTCTTCTCGATTTCTCTCGCACACGACGCACAGGTCATGCCGGATATATAAAGCCTAATAATTGACGGTTCCGCCACTAAAACCCCAAAGGCACCCCCGGCCTACGGCACAATCGTTGACCGCACAGAAAAGCCGGTCAAGGGTTTGATAACACAACATGTCTGCTAGGCCCAACACCCTGTGACTTAGAGGCACAGCCCATATCCGCAGCTATCCTGTGAACAATTCTTCGGTCATAACTGCACATATGCGGCATGTGAACCGCCCACACCCCCGCTTTAATCTTGGCAATACCCGCCAAGACCATATTGCGCAGCGCCTCCTCTTTTATCTGAGAAGATCTGCCGATTGACAAAGCAACCTTGCACGCATGTTGCGCGCGCGTTCGCACGTGTAAGGCCATTAGATCACGTAAGGCTTTTACAACCACCGGATCGCTGAGCGGGGCAAGCGCGTCGGTATCATCATTAACGGATATAGAGATTCTGTCTTCTGATAGAGAAACTTTTATATCTCCATCTAGATCACATATATCCAAGAACCCCTCAAGATAATCAGCGGCGAGATTTGCAACGCGGTCTGCGTCGGACCCCATGTTTGATTCGCTATCAAGGCCGTTTGTTAGTCCTTCTGTCATACAATCACCTTCTCTTTGCACGTCTTTTGTTTACCGGTTGCTGCCTCTGACCTTTTGTTTTTTTGTTTTGAACACCAAGTCTCTTGCGTCTCAACTCAAAAGCCAGACTCCCGGGGGATGGGTTCCGATAAATAGCAACAGCCTGCTGAACGGCAGACCAAACATTAGAGGCCGTCCAATAGATCAATATTCCCACAGGAAACGAAAAACCCATGCCAAGAAACATAATCGGTAAAAGATAAAGCATCACCTTCTGGTTTTTGTATACAGAGGTATTCTTAGCGTTTTCGGGAATGTTTTTCGGAATCACCTTTAATTGGGTAAAGAGCTGAACTGCGATCATAATAGCTGTTAGAACACCCGCGACAATCATTGTTATGAGATTAAAAGCCTGACCGGCTTGCAGCGCATAAAAGTCATGCGAAAAAGAATCATGAAGAGGAACAACACCAAAAATGCGCGAGTCCCTGAAATCCATACCCAAGGGGCCATTGAGTGGCCCAACCCCTGTACCGGCATTTTGGGCAGACTCAATAACTTGATACAAACCGAAGAATACTGGCATTTGCAACACAATTGGAAGACAGGATGAAAGCGGGTTTGCGCCCCTTACTCTGTAAATTTCCATCATTTCCTGGTTCATGGACTGCCTTGATAACACATCCCTCTTGCCTTTGTATTTCTCTTGGATCCTCCTTACTTCAGGGGCAATTTCCAACATTTTTCGTTGTGCTCTAATTTGTTTTAGAAAAACCGGAATTAATGTAGCGCGAATAACAATAACCAAGCCAACAATGGAAAGCGCCCAAGAAAGCCCAGATTTGTCGCCAAACCCAAGAAAGCCAAGCAGGGTGTGAAAAAAAACTAGAATTTGCTCTATAACCCACTTTATGGGAAGCAATATATTCTGCAGAAAATCAAACAGTCCGTCAAACATTTTTTCTAGACGCGAACCCAAACTTATTAACGCGGTATTTCGTACTAACCCTTGGCATATCAACGCCACCCTTCGACCACGGGTTACACCTTACGAGCCTCATAAATGTGTATGCTGCCCCAAGAAAGACACCGTTATTTGCAATCGAATTTTGACAATATTCGGAACAGGACGGGTAATACTTGCATACAGGGCCATACATGGGAGAAATAATTTTCCGATAAGCAATGATGAATAGAATAAAAATATTCCGAGGAACGATTCTAAGCATCTATCCCCATCCTCTTTTTTACTCTTTCAAAGTCCTTACACAGCTCTCTGAAACCTATCGGTCTTGATTTTGGAAAAACCCTGAAAATTAGAGATGCACCCATAAGTCCCTCAGGTTGACGGCGAAATAGCTCAACTACTAGAGACCTTATCCGTCTCCTTATTCTATTTCTCACAACAGCACAACCAATCTTTTTTGGGATCACAAAACCAACAAACAGTTTTTTTTCTTCACTAAAAAGAACATAGACCGCCATGACTTCACAGTTTATTTTTCTCCCTTGACGAAAAACCCTGCTAAAGTTTTTTTTCCCGGATAGGTTACAAATCAATTGACGAGAAACTCAGGCGGTCAAAGTCTCGCGGTTTTTGCGACGACGGCAGGAAATTATTCTTCTGCCGGAAGCTGTTGACATTCTCGAGCGGAAGCCATGTGTTTTTAACCTCTTCCTTTTGTTAGGCTGGTACGTACGTTTAGACATGACCCCGACTCTCAATCAAAACTAAAAGTAGAATTCAATTCTAGGTGACAAA